>NZ_JBHVZA010000004.1:0-78109 GCF_042880275.1 Streptomyces sp. NPDC058308 | reverse complement strand
CTGGGGGGGGGGGGGGCGGTCCTCACCCCCCCCCCCGCCCCCCTTTCCGTCCGCTCCGGCCGTCTACTCCGGCCAGTCGGAGAGCGTCCAGCCCATGCTCTTGCTGTTGTCGTCACACTTCCACGTGACGGCGCTCTTGTCGTTCTGCATGTCGACGAGGCACTCACCGGAACCGACGGCGACGATCCGCGTCAGGCCGTCGGGGCGCTTCTCCAGCTTCCACTTCTGGTTGCCCGGCAGCCGGCCGGTCCTGATGTTCTCCGGCGGCGCGTGGAAGATCTGGGCGATGTTCGTGTTCACCTTCTGGTCCAGGACGGCGCCCGGGGCGCTGACGGACTCCAGGGCGTAGGTGTCGGACTCGGGGTAGTGGTGCAGGATCCAGTCCTGGTTCTTGCCGAACTCGTCCGTGAGGGCGGGGTTCTGCCCGACGTAGGTGCCGTCGGCCGCCTCGCCGTTCTTGACCTCCAGGTACCAGCCGCTGCCCGCCTGGATCGTGTGCGTCTTGGGCCCCTTGGGCTTGTCCTCCTTCTGCCCACCGCCACCGCCCGGCTTGTCCTTCGGGGCGTCGTCCCCACCGCCGCCCGCCGGGGCCGCGGGCTTCTCCTTCTCCTCCTTGCTGGGGCTCGCCGACGGGCTCGGCGCGGGCTTCATGCCGCTGCCCTGCGGGAGTTCCTGCTGCTTGCCCGGCTGCTCCCTGGCCTGCGTCGACATGGCCGGCTTGTGCTGGAACCACATCACGGCGAAGGCCAGACCCAGCGCGAACAGGACCGAGAACACCGCCATCGCCCAGCGCGGGATCACCGAGGGCTGGATGTACGTGCCGCGCAGCTCCACCGGCTCGGGCACCCCGGCCCGGAGCACGGAGACCGTGAACGGGTGCTTGCGGGTGCCGCCGACCCAGCTCACCGCGCCCGGCTTGATGCGCAGGTCGGCGAAACCGGCCCGGCCGGGGTTGACCTGGACGGAGCCCGGCTCGGTCTCGACCTCCAGCTCGTCGCCGTTCTCGCGCCCGGAGAAGGAGGCCGTCAGCTGCTGGTTGCCGAGGTTGTCGACGGCCAGCGACGCCTTGGCGCTCAGCCGGCCCCGCACGATCAACGGCAGGAGTTCCGAACGGAGTTCGGTGAACGGGCCCACGGTGATCTGGCCCTCGGCCACGTCCGTGGCCTGCGGGGTCTCACGGGGCTGCACCCGCACGCCGAACGGCGTCGGGCCCGCCTGGGCGTCCGAGGTCCGCGGCGGCGCGAACTGCACCTCCGCGGTCGCCTCGGCACCGGGGTACACGCGCAGCACGTCGGGCTGCACACGGGCCCAGCCCGCCGTGGCGCCGACCACCTGCAGGCGGTACTCCTCGACCGTGTCACCGGTGTTGCGCACGCGCAGCCGCACGTTCGCGGTGGAGCCGGGTTCCACGCTGGTCGCGGTCGGTTCGAGCGAAGTCCACATGCCGCTCACCGCCCCGCCACGCCTGGCTTGTTGACACTGCCGCCGACGAGCGCCCGCAAGGTGGCGCTGTCGGCTTCGCCTGTCGCCGGAAGGCCGACGGACACCTGGTACTCCTTGATGTGGGCCGCGGTATTGCTGCTGTACCGGGCGGTCGTGGGCGGATTGCCGCCGTGCTTGAAATAGGAGACGCCGAGCTTGGCGTAGTCCCGGTCGCGGTCCAGGTCCTTGTCGCTGATGCCGGCCTGCGACGCCCACCAGAACGCCGCCTGCAACTGCACGACCTCCCAGCTGTCGGCGCCGGACCGGACGTCATCGGCACGGATGCCCTGCGCCCACAGGGAGGTCAGGGTGGCCCGGCCGAGCGTGCCCTGCGGATCCGTCGCGAAGATCTGCGCGCTGTTGTGTCCTGAGCTCCGGCCGGTGCGGACCACGGCCTTCTGGTAACAGATCAGTTTGGCCTCGGTGTTGGAGTCGATGACGCCGGGTGTCCAGGCGCCGGTGAGGGTGCACGGGTTGCGCGAGCCGAGGGCCGCGAGGCGGCGCTGGGCGTACTCGACGACGACGTCGGACCGGTAGCCGCGCCGCCAGGGCGGGCCGGAGCGGGGTCTGTCACCGCCGCCGCCCGACTTCGCCTTCTCGCCGCTGCCTCCGCCGCCTCCGCCACCTCCGGACGAACCGCCCGAGGAGCCGCCCTCGTCCCCGCCGCCTCCGCCGCCCGAACCGCCCGTACCGCTGCCGCCGCCGGAGCCCGAATCCGCTCCCCCGCCACCCGAACCGCCGCCGCCCGCCTTGCCCTTGGGGGGCGGCGGGGCGTCCGCGAGATCAGCCTTCTCGCCGCCCTGCGGGGCCGCGGCGGGCGCGGCGCCCGCCTGGTTCTCGCGGGCCGACCCGTTGAACTTGGGCGCGTAGGAGAACCAGATCACCGCGGAGGCGACGCAGAGCGCCGCGATCACGCTGCCTACCGCGAGCAGGGCGCGGGGCAGGACGGGACGCTGGTCGAAGCTGCCGGGCAGTACGTGGGCATGCTCGTCGCCGGAGCGGCGCACGGAGACGGTGAGCGGGTGTGCCTGCGCGGGCCCCGTCCAGCGCACCCGCTGCGGGCGCACGGTGGCCTTGGCGAACGCGGCGCGGCCCGGGGCGACCTGGATCGCCGTGGGCGTCACGTCGAAGATCAGCCGGTCGGCGTCGTCGCGGAAACCGAGCGTCGCGGTCAGCGGGGTGTTGCCGAGGTTGTCGACGGCGACCGCGGCCCGGCCGCGGAACCGTCCGACGACGGTGGGCGGCAGCAGTTCGGCCCGTATCTCCGAGAACGGCGTGACGGTGACCTGGCCCTCGACGACGTCGCGGGACCCGGGGTCCTCGCGGGGCTCCACGCGGATGCCGAACGGGGTGGGTCCCGCCTGCACGTCCGGCGAGCGGGGCGGCGCGAAGGAGACCTCGGCGGTGCCCTCGCTGCCCGGGTAGAGCCGCAGGACCTCCGGTTCGACGCGGGACCAGCCCGCGGGGGCGCCGACGACTCCCAGCCGGTACTCCTCGACGGTGTCTCCCGTATTGCGTACGCGAAGCCGTACGGTCGCTCGGCCACCGGGGTCCACGGTCACCGCGGCCGGGTCAAGGGAGTTCCACCACGTCATACGGGCACGGTAGAGCGCACCACCGGGCCTCTCCTTGTACGAAAGGGCGGCGTCAGGGGCAGCTCGGCCTGCCCTCGCGAACGGCACCCGCGGCCCGGCCCCGCCCCGCACGGCACACGGCGGATCAGCCGCGTGCCGAGAGCACCGGGCCCGGCACCCCCGAGTGCGGCTGCCAGTGGGCGAGCAGGTCGGCGATCTCGGCCGCCTCCGAGGCGCCGCGGCGCTCCATCACCCGGTGGGCGATGCGCAGCGCGGCTCTGCCGCGTTCGAGGTCGCCGAGGGCCAGCAGGGCCTGGCCGCGCGCGGCCATCGCGAGCGCGTGGCAGAACGCGTCGCCCAGCTCGCCCTCCACCGCGAGCGCCGCGTCCGCGCTCTTCATGGCTTCCCCGGGGCGCCCCTGCGCCAGGTCGCAGTAGGCGAGCCGGGCCCAGCACAGCGCCTCCCAGCGCGGGTTGCTCGACCGGCCGTGCAGCCGCTGGGCCTCGCGCAGCCGCTCCGCGGCACCGGCCGCCCTGCCGTCCCGCAGCAGCGTGCAGCCCGCCTGGTAGAGGACGTGGGCGAGCGTGGACGTGCTGCCCGACTGCCGCGCCTGACGCTCCGCCGCCACCACCGCGGTGTCCGCGGCGCCGCGCCGGCCCAGGCAGATGTAGGCCCGCGCCATGTGGGACAGGATGCGCACGCGGTCGCCGTGCCCGCCGAGCGCGCCGAACCTGGCGTACGCGAGGCGCAGTTGCTCCAGCGCCTCCTGGTGGCGGCCCACGCCCATGAGGACGATGCCGAGTTCGTGGCTACCCTCGGCGCCGACCAGCAGGTCACCGCAGGAGGCGGCGAGGCGCAGGCTCTCGCGCAGGGCCCGTTCGGCGCGGTCGTAAGTCTCGGTGCCGTAGTGCGGGGCGCCGAGGAGCCGCAGCGCGCGGGCCGCCGACCGGTCGTCGCCGTGGGCGCGTGCGGTGCGCAGGGCCAGTTCGGCGAGCGGTTCGAGGTCACGGTGGCGTGCGGTGCCGACCACGAGGTGGGACCAGGCGGTGAGCAGGTCGACGGTGGGGCGCAGGCCGGGCGGTCCTTCGGAGCCCACGGCCCCCACCGCGTCCGGTACGTGCCGCAGCGCGTTCTCCGCTGCGTCGCACAGCCGCGAGTGCGCGACGACCAGCCAGTCGCGCGCGGCGGCCTCGTCCGGCAGCGCCTTGCCCGGGGAGTCGGGAACGTGCAGGAGCTGCGGCAGCACGCTGTGCGGTTTCGTACGGCGGATCGCGGTGATGACGGTGGCAAGCACGTAGTCGAGGAAGCGGAGCCGGGCCGCGGCACGGTCCCCGGCGCTCTCCTCGCGCTCGCACCGTCGGCGCGCGAAGAGCCGCACCAGGTCGTGGAAGCGGTAGCGGTCCTCGCCGTGCAGCTCCATGAGCCCGGCGTCGACGAGGCGTTCCACCAGGGACTCCGCCTCCTCGTCCGGCACGTCGAGGAGTGCGCCCACGGCGCCCCGGCAGAACGACGGCATGTAGCAGAGGGAGACCATGCGGAAGGCGTGGGCGAGCCCCGGTTCGAGCGCCTCGTAGCCGAGCCGGAAGCTGGCCTCGACGCCCAGGTCGCCCACCCGCAGCTCGTCCAGCCTGCGGTGTTCGTCGCGCAGCCGGGCCGTGAGGTCGGCGACGGAGCGGCCCGGCCGCGCGGCGAGGCGGGCCGCGGCGATGCGGACGGCGAGGGGCAGCCCGCCGCAGACGGCGACCAGTTCGCGGGCGGCGGCCGGTTCGGCGGCCACGCGCTCGGCACCGGCCATGGCGCAGAGCAGGCCGAGCCCCTGCGGCTCGTCCATCGTCTCGACGTCGACGAGCCGCGCCCCGGGCAGGGTGATGGTCCGCGACCGGCTGGTCACCAGGACCGCGCAGCCCGGGGTGCCGGGCAGCAGCGGCCGCACCTGGGCGGTGTCGCGCGCGTTGTCGAGGAGGACGAGCACACGGCGCCCGGCGAGGAGCGAGCGGTACAGGGCGGTCTGCTGGTCGAGGCTGTCCGGCACGGCGCTCTCGGGGACGCCGAGCGCGCGCAGGAATCCGGTGAGCGCGCAGCCGCTGTCCACGCCGGGCGCCGGATCCGCGCCGCGCAGGTCCACGTACAGCTGCCCGTCGGGGAACTGATCCCGTAAGGCGTGGGCGACGTGCACCGCGAGTGCGGTCTTGCCGACGCCGCCGAGGCCGGTGAGCGTGGCCACGGCCATCGCGTCGCCGGATGCGGCGGCGTGCAGCGTCTCGGTCAGCAGTCGCGCCTCGGCCTCACGTCCGGAGAAATCGGGTATGTCGGGGAGCAGTTGGGCGGGGGTGAGCGGGGCGGGGGCCGGGGTGCGCAGGGGGTCCTTGGGCGTCCCGTCGAGGGGGGTGGCCGGGCGGCCGGCGCTGTCCGTGCGGCGCTCCGCGCCCCGCGGCAGGGGCAAGGGGCGAGGGAGGTGACGGGCTGTCCGCTCCGTCTCGGGGAATGAGGGCTGAGCAGGGTGTGCCGCACGGCCCGGGGCGGCCCCGGCGTTCCCCGGCCCCTCGACCGGCTCTCCCCGGCCCGGTCCTTCGTCCTGTCGTTCCCGCCCGGGTATGCGACGGCGCTGTTCGCCGACGCGCAGCGGTGCGGGCAGCGGTCCGGGCCGCGCGGCGGCGGCCTCCGGGAGCGGGGCTCCCTTCAGGAGCCCTTCGTACAGCGCGGTGAGGTCCCTGCCCGGGTCGACGCCGAGTTCGGCGGCGAGCGTGCGGCGCGTGGTCTCGTACACGGCGAGGGCGTCCGCCCGCCGGCCGCCGCGGTGCAGGGCGAGCATCAGCAGGGCCTGGGCGCGCTCGCGCAGCGGGTGTTCGGCGGCGAAGACGCTGAGCGGGGCGGTCATCTCGCCGTGGCAGCCCAGTTCGAGGGCGCAGGAGAAGAACTCCTCCTGGGCGGTGACGGACAGTTCGGTGAGCCGGTCGCGCTGGCGGCGGGCGTACGGGCCGGGCAGACCGGCCAGCGGGGCGCCGTCCGACAGGGCGAGCGCGGCGTTCAACTCGGCGTAGGAGTCGGCGTGTTCACCGGCGGCGCGCAGCGCACGCGCGGCGGCCACCCGGTCCTCCAGCTCGCTCGCGTCGAGGGAGCCGCTCGGCAGCCGCAGGGCATAGCCGTCGCCCGCCGACACCAGGAGCCTTGCGGGTTCGCGGGCGCGCCGGTCGGGTTCGAGGAGGGCGCGCAGCCGGGAGACGTACGTGCGCAGGGTGCCGACCGCCCGCAGCGGCGGCTCCTCGCCCCACAGGGCGTCCACCAGCTCGGCGGCGGACACCGGGTGCCCGCCGCGCAGCAGCAGCGCCGCCAGCGTCGCGCGCTGCTGCGGCGGGCCGAGCGTCAGGGGGTGTCCGTCGCGCCAGGCCCGCACCGGTCCGAGGACCTGGAACCACAGCGTGACGCCCGGATCGTCCCGGCCGGCTCCGTCCTCGCCGTTCCGGCCCGCCCTGCCGCCCGCGTCATCCGCGTCGCCCTGCATTGTCAGCCCGCACCCCTTGCCCCGTGACGCACCGCGAGGTGCCCGTTCGTACCGGCCACGGATGGCCGCCCGCACCAAACGTTACGTCAGCCCCAGAGCTCCCCCCTCCCCGTGGGGGCCCTGACCCCCGTGTTGACCAGGTATTGACTCCGCCGACACCGGGGGCGGGGCATATGCGCCACGGACCGGCCACATCCGGCCGGGGGCGGTGGCCGCCGCGAACCCGCCCTGACCGGTGTGACCGGACGGGCAACCCGAGGCGGCCCGCCGCCGTCCGCCCCCGGGCCGCGCCACTCGTTCCGGCCGAAAGGTTTCCCCGGGCGGCTGAACGGGCACCGGCATCTGCCCTCGTTGACGTCCGTCCGTCTCTACGCACCGGTACGCGCGTGGGACATCGTCGACACGGTACGAATCCGTGCCGGCTGTGCGCCGGTCCCGCTCACCCTCGAACCTTGGAGCACAGCAGCATGCCCAACTACCTGTCCCCCGGCGTCTACATCGAGGAAGTCGCCAGTGGTTCGCGCCCCATCGAAGGGGTCGGCACCTCGGTGGCGGCCTTCGTCGGTCTGGCGCCGCGGGGACCGCTCAACGAGCCGACGCTGGTGACCAACTGGTCCCAGTACGTGGCCGCGTTCGGCGAGTTCACGGACGGGTACTACCTGGCGCACTCCGTGTACGGCTTCTTCAACAACGGTGGCTCCGCCGCGTACATCGTGCGCGTGGGCGGCACCGACACCGACGGAGCCCAGGAGCCGGCCGCCGCGGCCCCCGCGCAGACGCCCAAGGAGCTCACCGCGGGTGAGCCCGTGGCGCTCGGCGGCTTCAGCGTGTCCGCGCTCACCGCGGGCAGCTCGGACGGCGGGGCGCTCACCGTCGAGGTGCAGGACGGCGAGGGCGAAGGCGCGGCCGACCGCTTCAAGCTGATCGTCAAGGACGGCGACAAGGTCGTCGAGAGCTTCGACGTCAGCACGAAGAAGACCGCGCGCAACTACGTCGTCACCCAGGTCAAGCAGCGCTCCAAGGTGATCGCCCTGGAGGAGGCCGCGGCGGGGCAGCTCGCCAAGCCCGACGCGCAGACCGTGACCCTCGCGCCGCCGAAGGCCGCGCCCCCGGCCGTGCCCGCCTCCAACGGTGCCGTGTCCCGCGTGGAGACCGCGCAGTTCATCGGTGACTCCGCGGACCGCACCGGCTTCGGCGGCCTGGAGGCCCTCGACGAGGTCAACATGGTGGCGGTGCCGGACCTGATGGCCGCCTACCAGCAGGGTCTGATCGACGAGGAGCAGGTCAAGGCGGTCCAGCTCGGTCTCATCTCGCACTGCGAGCTGATGGGCGACCGCATGGCCATCATCGACCCGCCGCCGTCGCTGAACGCCCGCCAGGTCCGCCAGTGGCGGCAGGAGGGCGCCGGCTACGACTCGCGCTACGCCGCGCTGTACTACCCGTGGATCAAGTCCTTCGACCCGGCCTCCGGCCAGTCGGTGATCGTGCCGCCGTCCGGCCACATGGCAGGCATCTGGGCCCGCAACGACGCCGAGCGCGGCGTGCACAAGGCACCGGCCAACGAGATCGTGCGCGGCGCCGTGGACCTGGAGCTGCAGATCACCCGCGGCGAGCAGGACCTGCTCAACCCGGTCGGCGTGAACTGCATCCGTGCGTTCCCCGGCCGCGGCATCCGGGTGTGGGGCGCGCGGACGATGGCGTCCGACCCGGCGTGGCGCTACCTGAACGTCCGCCGCTACTTCAACTACCTCGAAGAGTCGATCCTCATCGGCACCCAGTGGGTCGTCTTCGAGCCGAACGACCAGGCCCTGTGGGCGCGCATCCGCCGCAACGTCTCGGCGTTCCTGGTCAACGAGTGGCGTTCGGGCGCACTGTTCGGTTCCCGGCCCGAGGACGCGTTCTACGTGAAGTGTGACGCGGAGACCAACCCCGTCGAGTCGGTCGACCTCGGCCGGGTCGTCTGCGAGATCGGCATCGCGCCGGTCAAGCCCGCCGAGTTCGTGGTCTTCCGCCTCGCGCAGTTCTCCGGCGGAGGCGGCGAGCTGGAGGAGTAGAAGCCCGCCGCACGAACCGCCCTTCAGCCATCCGCAAGAACCGCAACAGGAGTGAACCCCCTTGTCCCTTCAGCCCGGTGACGCTCTCACTACACACAATTTCGGCCTGCAGATCGACGGCGTCATGGTCGAGTACCTGCAGGAGGTCAGCGGCCTCTCCATGGAGCAGGACGTCATCGAGTACCAGCAGGTGTCGGCCGACGGCAAGCCCGTCGTGAAGAAGATGCCCGGCGTCAAGAAGGCCGGCGAGTGCACCGTCACCCGCGGCATGACGCAGAGCCCCGTCTTCAGCGAGTGGATCAACAAGTCCATCGCGGGCGACATGGGTTCGGCGCGCAAGAACGCCACGATCATGATGATGGACTACCAGAACAGCCCGGTGAAGCGGTACAACCTGCGCAACGCCTGGTGCAGCAAGGTGGAGACCAGCGGGGTCAAGGCCGGCGACGCCGCCGCGCTGACCGAGCAGGTCACCATCGTCTTCGAAGAGCTGGTCATCGAATAATGCGGCGCGAAGGCCCGGCGGCGCCGGGGGCAGGGGCGGGAGCGGTTCCCGGTGCCGTGACGGACACCCGCGAACCGCTGCGTACGGAGTTCGAGTTCGAGCTGCCGCGCGGATTCGTGGACGAGTCCGGCACCGTGCACCGCAACGGCGCGATGCGGCTCGCGACGGCACGCGACGAACTGGTGCCGCTGCGGGACGTCCGCGTGCGCGAGAACCCCGCCTACCTGTCCGTGGTGCTGCTCGGCCGGGTCATCACCCGGCTCGGCACGCTCGGCTCCGTCCACGACGGCACGGTGGAGAACATGTTCGCCTCCGACCTGGCCTTCCTGCAGGACTTCTACCGGCAGATCAACGCGGAGGGCCACACCCGTGCGGCGGTGGCCTGTCCGCACTGCTCGGAGTCCTTCGAGGTGGAGCTGGCCGGGAGCCGCCTGGGGGAATCGTGACGTACGCGGCCGACCGCATCGAGGAGGAAGTCGCGTACCTCGCCTACCACTTCCACTGGGGCATGGACGACATCCTCGACCTCGAACACGCGGACCGGCGCGCGTACGTGGCGCGGACCGCCACGCTGGTGGAACAGGCGGAGGCGAGGCAGTGACAGGTCGGTGAGGCGCGGCAGTCGGTCGGTGAGTCGAGGTAAGTGATGGGCTTGTTCAGGTGGCGGCGGGGGTCGCGGGACGACGCGGCGGTGCCGGGTACGGGTGACGCGGGCTCGCCGCAGGCGGGTGCGGGGGAATCGGCGGACGCCGGTGCGGGTTCCGGTGCAGGTGCCGGTGCTGCTGCTGACGCGGGTGCCCGGGGCGCCGGTGGCGGGGCCGCACGTGACGGCGGGTGGGCCACCGTGCCGCCGGTCCAGCGCGTGCTCGCGGCGCCGCGGACGGTCTCCGAGCACGGCTTCGGCGCGATGCTCGCCACCCACCAGAACCCGTCCTTCGGGGGCGAGTTGGGGCACGCGGTGCGGGCTTCGGCGCCGGGCGGTCTGCTGCGCGACGTCCTCACGCCGGTGGCCGGCAACCCCGGGGACCTCGACCTGCCGGCGCTGCGTCTGCCGGTACGGGGGCGGCCGGAGGCCACGGGGGCCGAGGAGGCGGGGGCTGCGCCTGCCTTCGCTCCGTCCAGGCCCTCCTTCGGTGGCCCTTCCGCCGGTGGCCCGTCGGCTTCGCCCGCTCCGTCGGCTTCGTCGGCCCCCTCGGGGTCGGCTGCGCCTGCGGTTCAGCGGTCGTCGTCCGCGTCGGCTGTGCCTGCGGCTCCGAGGGCGCCTGGTGTCTCGGCTGCGCCGCCTGTTGTTCCGAGCCCGGCTGCTCCTACGTCGGCTGCGCCTGCTTCTGCGGGGTCGCCCCATGGCTCAGCTACGTCGCCTGCCGTTCAGCGGTCGGCCTCCGCGCCGGCTGCGCCTGCTGCCCGAAGGCCGTCTCCTGCCTCGGCTGCGCCGCCTGTTGCTCCGCGGTCACCTTCGGGCTCGGGCTCGGGCTCGGGCTCGGGCTCGACTGCTGCGCCGCGCTCGACTTCTGCCTCGGGCTCGTCTGCTGCGCCGCGCACGACTTCGACCTCGGGCTCATCTGCTGCGCCGGGCACGACTTCGTCCTCGGGCTCATCTTCTGCCTCGGCCGTGTCTGCTGCGCCGGGCTCGTCTTCTTCCTCAGGCTCGCCTGCTGCCCCCGCTACGCCTGCTGCACAGAGGTCGTCCTCGGCCTCTGCTGCACCTGTCGTACCGAAGTCGCCCACTGCCTCAAGCTCGTCCTCCGGCCCGGCCGCGCCTGCCGTTCCTCGCTCGGCCTCGGCCTCGGCTGCGCCTGCTTCTCCGAGCTCGACTTCCACCTCGGCTGCACCCGCCGTACCGAGGTCGCCCGCTGCCTCAAGCTCACCTTCCGCCCCGGCTACGCCTGCCGTTCCGCGCTCCACCTCAGCCTCAGCCACGCCTGCCGCTCCGGGCCCGTCTGCCGCCTCGGCTGGACCTGCTGTCCAGAGGTCGTCCGCTGCCTCGGCTGCGCCTGTCGTTCCGGGCCCGTCCGCTGCCCCGCGCTCGGCTACGGTCCCGAGCTCCTCTTCTCCTGTTGGGCCTGCCTCTTCTACGTCGACTACGTCGGCTGCTCCCTCAACCCCCAGCACGTCCTCTCCCTCCGCCGCTCAACCCGCCCCCGGGCGCCCCGTGCAGCGGAGCGCGTCCTCGGCCTCGGAGCCCGCCTCTCAGGGCGACAAGCCCGGCACTCGTCCCTCGACGCCCACGCCGTCCACGGACAAGCCCCTGAGCAGCGCGTCAACTCCGCTCGTCAGCGCAGAGATTCAGCCGCCCGTTCAGCGCCAGGTCCCGTCCGGTGGGCAGCAGCCGCACCCTCATACGCGTACAGCCCCGACTCCCGACACGACCGCACCCGAGCGGCCCGCAGCTCACCGAGGGACGCCGACCACCGCCAAGACCGCTCCGCTCACCGGCACACGCCGTCCCGCCCCCGCCTCAGCCGGGGCGGACAGCACGCAGGCGAGCCCCCGCCCCGTACCCGTGGTGCAGCGGTCGCGGCGGGCAGGGCGCTCCCCGCTCGTGGCAGCGGTGCCCGCCGTCGTGCCGCAGCGGAAGCTGTTCCCCGTCGGGATGACGCCTACCGCGCCGCCCGCCACCGCCCCGGCCAACGAAGCCGCCCCCGTCGCGCCGGACGCCTCCACCGGTGTCCGGCCCACCGATGTCCCCGGGCCGGTTTCCCCCGCCGGCCCGGGGGCGCACGCCGCACCCGCGGCCTCGGACCCCGTCGCTGTGCGGGCGAATTCCCCCGTTCAGCCCGTACAGCGACGGCCTCACGTACGCCGGGTCCGGCGCGCGCAGGACGACGGCGGCGCGGCATCGGGCGCCCCGCGTCCGGGCCTTGGCCAGCCCGTGAGCCAGCCGCCCACCGCGCCGCCCGCGCCCGCCGCACCTCCCGCACCCGCCGCCCCGGCACCGCAGGGCCGTCCCCGCCGAACCCCGATCGGCGCACCGGTCACCCCCGTCCAGAAGGCCCAGGCCCAGCAGGCACAGCAGGCACAGGCACAGAAGAAGCAGCCCCAGCCCGAGCAGGCAGCGACCACCGGCACCCCCGCTCCCGTCACAACCCCCGAGCCCGCACCCGCGCCCACCCCCGCACCCGAGCCGCAGCCCCAGCCCCTCCCCGTCGTCCCCGTCAACCGCCGCATCGCACCCGGCAGTTACCGGCCCGCGGAGCGCGGCACCGCTCAGCCTCGGCCTCTCGCTCCCTCCCGGGGCCTGTCCGTCCCGCCCCCGGCGACGAGCGGTCCGACCCCCGCCACCCCCTCCGGCCCGGCCGCACCGGTGGCGCCCGCCCCTGCCCCCGCGACCGGAACCGTCCCCGGCCCCGTGCCTCTCCAGCGCTCCGCGGGCAGCGTCGGACCGCAGTCCAGGAGCGGTCTCGCCCCCGCGGCCGCCGCCCCGGTCGTCGTTCCGCTCGGAAAGCCGGGTGCCCCGGCTCAGCGGCGCGCGGCCACGTCCACTCCGCCCGCGGTACGCCGTTCGGCCGCGGCACCGGCAGCGGCAGCCGTACCGGCACCGGCCGCCCAGGCCCCCGTACGCCCGTCCGCCGTCCGCCGCGCGCCCACCGCGCCCGTCCAGCGCAAGGCCACCGCCCCCGAACCACCGGCTCCCGCACCCGCCCGGCCCGCGCAGCCCGCCGCCGCGCCCCGGCAGCCCGTCACCGTCGCCCGCACCGGCGCCGACACGACGGCGGGCACCACCGCCGGAGCCGGCGCCTCCGCCCAGTCCGATCCCGCCACCCCGGCCGCCGCGGCCGGCTCCGGCTCCGCACCCGCCGCCGAATCCACCCCCGCCGACCTCGACGATCTGGCCCGGCGCCTCCTGGCCCCTCTCTCGCGCCTGCTCCGCGCGGAGCTCCGCAGCGACCGGGAGCGGATCGGGCGGCTCCGCGATCACGGTCGTTGACACTGCCGCAGCCCTCGCCCACCCCGCCCGCACACCTCCGCAGAGAACCCAGGAAGTAATCCATGCCCTCGCCCCAGGACCCAGGTTCCACCGTCTTCTTCAAGCTCACCATCGACGGCCAGGACCTCGGCCTCTTCAACGGCTGCGACGGGCTGGCCTCCGAAGTGGAGGTGGAGCAGCGGCAGGAGGGCGGCAACAACGGGTTCGTCTGGCAGCTGCCCACCCGCGTGACCTTCTCCACCATCCGCCTCACCCGGCCGCTGACCGCGGACACCTCCCGCGTGGCCTCCTGGATCTCGTCCATCGCGACCGGCATCTCGCGGCCCACCGCGCAGATCGCGGCCCTGCGCGCGGACGGCTCCGTCGTCGCGCAGTGGGGGCTCGTCGAGGTGCTGCCCGTGCGCTGGCAGGGGCCGAGCCTCAGCCCGGACAGTCCGGCCGTGGCGACGGAGACCCTGGAGATCGCGCACCACGGGTTCACCGACGCGGGAGGTGCCTGAGATGGCCGCGCCGACGGGCGGCCGGGCCGGGGCGAGCCTCGTCCGTGCCGCGCTCGCCATCCACCAGCCGCCCACCGACCTCGGCGGGTCGATGGGCGGGCGGATCGGTGAGGTGGAGTTCCAGTTCAACCCGACGCAGCTGCAGATGGGCCGCTCCGCCGAGTGGCGTACGCAGCGGGCCGTCGCCTACACGCGCGGCGCCCCGCCCAAGTTCACCGGCTCCGCCCCCGCCACCCTGCAGCTGGAGGTCTTCCTCGACTCCTCCGGCACCCCGAACTCGGGAAAGGTGCAGAAGCAGGTCGAGATGCTGCTCTCCTGCTGCGAAGTGACACCGCAGAGCCTCACCTCCAAGCGGCCCTCGCCGCCATGGGTGCGCTTCTCGTGGGGGTCCTTCAACACCGTGCAGTTCGTGGCGTACGTGACCAACGTGAGCGCCACGTACACCCTCTTCAATCCGACCGGCGAGCCGATCCGCGCCACCTGCTCGCTCTCGCTCACCGAGGTGGCGATGCCCACCAAGGGGCAGAACCCGACCTCCGGCGCGCTCTCCGCCCGCCGCGTGCACCGGACCGTCGCCGGTGACTCGCTGGCGTCGCTGGCCTGGCGGGAGTACGGGGACGCCACCCGCTGGCGGCTGATCGCCGAGGCCAACGAGATCGACGACCCGATGCGGCTGAGGCCCGGCACCGAACTGCTCCTGCCCGCCGCCGACGAGGCACACCCCGCCCCCGCGCACGTGGAGTCCGCATGACCGAGAAGACGTACACGAGCGTCCTGCACGCCGAGATCGGCGGGTCCGCCCTGCCCGACAAGCTGGCCCTGCTGCTCGTCGAGGGCTGGGTGGACTCCAGTGTCAACGTGCCGTCCGCCTTCCAGCTGACCTTCGCCGACGCGGGCGGGGACATCCTGGAGAAGTTCCCGCAGATCAAGGTGGGCGCCAAGGCGGTGCTCTCGCCCTTCACCGACGGGCGGCGCGGCAAGCCCATGCTGACCGGTGAGGTCACCGCCCTGGAGGTGGACGCCGACGCGGGCGGCAAGTCGCTGGTCGTGCGCGGCTACGACCCGGGCCACCGGCTGCTGCGCAACCGCCGCGTGCAGGGCTACCCGAACATGACCGCCGCCGACATCGTGCGCCGCATCGCCGGTCTCAACAGCCTGAAGATCGGCAAGATCGACTCCACGCCGACGGTCTACGAACTGGCCACGCAGCCCAACATCACCGACTGGGACTTCCTGTCCCGCCTCGCCCAGGAGAACGACACCCACCTGTCGTTCGACGAGGACGGGAAGCTGCGCTTCGCCAAGCTCAAGCCCGCCGCGGGCGCGCCGTCCGACACCACACCGGCCGCGCAGAGCCCCTACGTCCTCGAATTCGGGCACAACGCGCAGCACAGCCGGGTCGCGGTGACCGCGGCCGGTCAGGTCTCCAAGGCCGGGGTGCGCGGCTGGAACATGCGGGCCAAGCGCGCCCTGTCCGCGCAGTCCCCGGCCGTCAGCAGCAAGGACATCGTCGCCGATATCACGCCGGCGCAGCTCTCGCAGCCGTTCGGCCAGGCGACGCTGACGGCCACCGAGACGCCGTACACCACGCAGGCCCAGGTCACGCACGCCGCCAAGGCGTTGGCCGACGACGTGGCGGGCTCCTTCGCCGAGGTCGAGGTCGCCGTCACCGGCAACCCCGATCTGCGGCCGGGGCAGCCGGTGGCGCTGAAGGGCGCCGGGTTCCCGTTCGAGGGGAAGTACACGGCGACCGGGGTCCGCCATCTCTTCGAGTCGGGGCGGCCGTTCACCACGTGGCTGACCGTCTCGGGGCGGCAGTTCCGTTCGCTGTACGGTCTCGCCTCGGGCGGCGCGGATGCCGCGCCGCCGATGCCGGGCGTCGCGAACGCGCTGGTCAGCAACGCCAAGGACCCGCTCAAGCTGAACCGCGTCAAGCTGCGCTTCCCCTGGCTCTCGGACACCTACGAGAGCGACTGGTGCCGCATCGCGCAGCTGGGCGGGGTGCGGGGCGGCGGCCTGATGCTGCCCGAGGTCGGCGACGAGGTGCTCGTCGCCTTCGACCGGGGCTCGCTGGAGCACCCGTACGTCCTGGCCGGGCTGTACAACGGCATCGACAAGCCGACGCCCAACACGGACGGGCTGCAGCCGATCGACCGGACCAGCGGCCGGGTCAACTGGCGTTCCATCTCCTCGCGCAGCGGCCACACCATGGAGCTGGTGGACGCCAAGTCCCGGATGAAGAGCGGCATCCGGCTGCAGACCGGCAACGGCCGTCTCACCGTCCACATGGACGAGGCGAAGACCAGCGTGACCATCCGCAGCGACGGTTCCGTGTCGATCTCCGGCACCCGCAACGTCAGCATCCGGGCGGGCGGCAATCTGTCGCTGGTCGCGGGCGGTTCGCTGACGATGAGCGCGGGCGGGGCCGTCGACATCAAGGCCGGCGCCAAGTTCGGGGTCAACGCGGGCGGCATGGCGGACATCAACGCGGCCGGCGTCCTCAGCCTCAAGTCGGCCGGCGCGGTGGCCGTCAACGCCGTCGGCGCGGTCTCCGTCACCGCGGCCGGCGCGGTGGCCGTCAACGCGGGCGCCGCGGCGGCCATCAGTTCGCC
This sequence comes from Streptomyces sp. NPDC058308, assembly GCF_042880275.1. Classification (NCBI taxonomy): domain Bacteria; kingdom Bacillati; phylum Actinomycetota; class Actinomycetes; order Kitasatosporales; family Streptomycetaceae; genus Streptomyces; species Streptomyces sp. NPDC058308. Next base: position 61,952 of record NZ_JBHVZA010000004.1, on the reverse strand, counting down.
GGCCACGGTCGCGCTGAGCGCACCGGCCGTGCTGCGCAACGGCATTCCGTTCTAGGAGCCAGGATTTTGAGGGACGTGCGCCCGAAGGGGGTCGCTGGAGATGAGTGAGCAGTTCGTCGGCGCGGGCTGGACATTCCCGCTGCGTATCGACGCGGGCGGGGGCATCGCGCTGGCCCGGCGCGAGCGCGAGATCGAGGAGTCGATCCGCCTCGTGCTCGCCACCGCGCCGGGTGAGCGCCCGATGCGCCCCGAGTTCGGCTGTGCCGTGCACGACATGGTGTTCGCGCCGGTCAACGAGGCGACGGCGGGCCGCATCCGGTACGAGGTGCGGTCCTCGCTCGACCGCTGGGAGCCGCGCATCGAAGTCCTGGACGTCGAGGTCAGCCCGGCCCCCGACGACCCGTCCGTCCTGTTCATCGACGTGAGCTACAGCGTGCGCGGCACCAACAATCCGCGCAGTCTCGTCTTCCCCTTCTATGTGATCCCGTCCACGGAATCAGAGAGCGGAGTCTGAAGTCCGATGGCCCTGCCCGCCCCCCACCTCGACGACCGGCGCTTCCAGCAGTTCGTCGACGACGCCAAGCGCTACATCCAGCAGCGCTGCCCGGAGTGGACCGATCACAACGTCTCCGACCCGGGTGTCACCCTCGTCGAGGCGGTCGCGCACATGGCCGACCAGATCGTCTACCGCCTCAACCGCGTACCGGAGAAGAACCACCTGGCCTTCCTCGACCTGCTCGGCGTGACCCTCTTCCCGCCCTCCGCGGCCCGCGCCGACGTCACCTTCTGGCTGTCCGCGCCGCAGACCGAGCCGGTGGTCCTGCCCGCCGGGACGGAGGTGGCGACCAGTCGCACCGAGACCGAGGAGGCCGTGGCCTTCGCGACGGAGGCGGATCTGACTGTGGTGCCCTGCGAACTGGCGGCCGTGCTGCGCCAGGAGGAGGGCGGCACGCCGCAGGACTGCGGGCAGGACGTCTTCGGCGGCCGTGACGTGACGGTCTTCGCGACCTCGCCCCGGCCCGGCGACACCCTGCTCTTCGGGCTCAGCGCCGCGGTGCCGCGCTGCGCGGCCGTACTGGAGCTGGACAGCCGGGTGGACGGCGTCGGTGTCGACCCGCGCCAGCCCCCGCTGGTGTGGGAGGCGTGGACCGCGGACGGCTGGACCGAGTGCGAGGTCGACGAGGACACCACCGGTGGCCTCAACCGGCCCGGCGAGGTCGTCCTGCACGTCCCGGCCGGCCACATCGTCTCCCGCGTGGGGCGGCAGGAGGCGGGCTGGCTGCGCTGCCGGGTGACCGAGGCCGCCAAGGGCCAGCCGTTCTACAGCGCCTCGCCGACCGTGCGGGCCGCGTCCGCGTTCACCATCGGCGGCACGACCGTCGTCGCCCACGCGGACGTCGTCAGTGACGAGATGCTCGGCGACTCCACGGGCGTGCCCGGACAGCGCGTGCGCCTGGCCCAGGCACCGGTGGTCGCCGACCGGCCGCCGCTGCTCCTTGAGGTCTCCGACGGCGAGGACGCGGGCTGGCACGCGTGGCAGGTGGTGGACAACTTCGCCTCCTCCGGCCCGTACGACCCCCATGTCACCCTCGACGCGGCGACCGGCGAGATCGCCTTCGGCCCCGCCGTGCGCGAACCCGACGGCACCCTGCGGCAGTTCGGCGCGGTGCCGGGCAAGGGCGCCGCGATCCGCGCGACCCGCTACCGCACCGGTGGCGGGCGCGCGGGCAATGTGGCCCGCAGCGCGATCCAGGTCCTGCGCAGCTCCATCCCGTACGTCGCCCGGGTGGAGAACAGGGAGGCGGCGCGCGGCGGCGTGGACGGCGAGACGGTGCAGGAGGCCAAGGTCCGCGCGCCGATCGCGCTGCGCGCGCAGGAGCGGGCGGTGACGGCCCGCGACTACGAGGAGCTGGCCCGGCGGGCCGCCCCCGAGACGGCCCGGATCCACTGTCTGGCCGCGGAGTCCGCGGAGGTCGGCGAGAACGCGGTCCGCGTCCTGGTCGTCCCGCAGGCGGTGGCCGACCGGGGCGGCAGGCTCCGTTTCGAGCAGCTGGTTCCGGGCGGGGAACTCCTCTCCCGCGTCACCGACTTCCTCGACGACCGCCGCCCGCTGGGCACCCGCCTCTCGGTCGGGCCGCCCTACTACCAGGGCGTCACCGTGGTCGCCACGCTGCACTCCTTCCGCGCCGCACAGGCCGAGCGGGTACGGGCCGAGGCGCTCGACGCGCTGTACGCCTACCTCGACCCGCTGACCGGCGGGGCGCACGGCGAGGGCTGGCCGTTCGGCCGGCCGCTGCGGGCCGGCGAGATCTTCGCCGCGCTCCAGCGGGTGCCGGGCGTGGAACTGGTCGACGAGGTCCTGCTGCACCCCGCCGACCCGCTCACCGGCCGCCGGGGCGACGCCACCGACCGCATCGAACTCGCCCCGTCCGCCCTCCTCTTCTCCTTCGACCACCGCGTCCGCGTGATCGAGGCACGATGACGGCGGGCACCGAGAACGTGCGGCTGCGCAAGCAGGGAACGACGCCGGGCTCCCCACCGGGCTCGCGGCGGGGATCGCTGCCGGGGCTCGGTTCCGCCCATCCGATCGGGGAGCAGCTGCCCGCCGTCTTCGCCGACGACGACTTCGTGCTGCGCTTCGTCTCCGGCCTCGATGTGGTCCTCGCGCCCGTCTTCACCGTCCTGGACTGTCTGGACGCATACTTCATGCCCTCCCTGGCACCCGAGGACTTCGTCGGCTGGCTGACGGACTGGGTCGGCACGGAGCTCGACGGCACGGAGCCGCTTGCGTTGCGCCGCCACGCCGTGGCCTCCGCCGTCAGCCTGCACCGTGTCCGCGGCACCCGTCGCGGCCTGTCCGCCGCCGTCGAACTCGCCTTCGGCGTGCGGCCGGAGATCACCGAGAGCGGCGGCGCGACCTGGTCCGCGCGCCCGCTGGGAGCCTTCCCCGGCACCCCGCGCCCGGGTCTCCACGTGGTCCTGCGCGTACGTGACCCCGCGTCGGTGGACCCGCACCGCCTGCGGTCCGTCGTCGCGGCGGCCCGCCCCGCCCACCTCCCCTTCACGGCCGAGGTGACCGACACACCTGCCCCTGAAGGGACCTAGCAATGCCCGAGCAGCCCGAGCAGCCCGAGATGGACGAGATGCCGAACTCCCCCTCAAACACGCCCCCCTGCCCCGAGTGCGGCACCCCGGCCCGCCTGCACGGCCAGTCCTTCTGCGACTCCTGCGGCGCCTTCCTGCGCTGGGACACCCCGGCCACGCCGGTCGGCCCGTCGAGCGCGGCCGCCGCGTCGGCCGCGCCCGGCGCGGATGCGGCCAACCCGGACTCCGGCCCTGCCGCGCACCGCCCGAACCATCCGAACCATCCGAACCGGCCGAACCCGGTGGACCCGGTGGACCCGAGGAGCGCAGGCGCCCCGGCCGGCCCGCCTGCCCCACCGGCCCCGCCCCGGCAGCAGAACGGCCCCGCGGGCCCGCCCGGCTCCACCGACACCACCGTCCCGCTCCCCTCCAACGGCCCCGCGGAGCCGGCCCCCTCTCGGCCCTCCCCCGCTCCCACGTCCCCGCCCTCCCCCGCCCCCTCCTCGTCGTCCCCCTCCGACACGGCCATACGGTCCCTGCTCGTGCCGGTCCCTGACGCCTCCGACGCCGTCGCGCCGCCGGAGAGCCCGGGTGGCGTACTGCCGGGCAGGCCCGAGGCGGCACGGCCGCGCGTGCGGCAGGCCGCCGTGCCCGCCGAGCCCGAGTCCGGCACGCCGTGCCCGAGCTGCGGGACGCCCAACGCCCCCCGCCGGCACTTCTGCCGCAGCTGCGCGAGCCCCCTCAAGGACTCGCACGGCCCGTCCGCCGAGGGCCCCTACGCCGGTCAGCGCCCCCGGCTGCACCGCGACCGCACCCGCTGGATCGCCCGCGCCGTGGGCATCGCGGTGGTCGCGGGCCTGGTGGTCGGCGGCATCTTCGGCGGGCCCCCCGCCGCCCGCGCCATCCAGGACCACTTCGCCAAGCGAGTCCCCGTCCACCCCACCGACTACAGCGCCTCGCACTCGGCCCCCAAGCAGGCGGCCAAGCTCGCCTTCGACGGCTACTCCAACACCTGGTGGGGCACCGGCTACGCGGGCGACGCGGCGGGCCAGTGGCTGCAGGCCGACTTCGGCCAGCCCACCGATCTGCTCAACCTCCTCATCACTCCCGGCACATCACCGCGCAGCGCGCAGGCCGCCGAGCAGGCGAGGCCGATGGAGTTCGACCTGGTGGTCAGCGACTCGGCGGGCAAGGTGCACACGATGCACCGCCGGATCAACGACGGCGGCGTGCAGAAGGTCGACGTGCGCGTACGCGACGCGGTGAGCGCGCGGATGGTCCTGCGCTCCGCGTACGGCGCGGGCAAGAAGCGGCAGGTGGCCGTCGCCGAGCTGGAGTTCTTCGGCCGCTCGACCGGGCAGTAGGCCGCGGGTGGAGTGGCCGCCGGGCCCCGGAGGGGGTGGGCCCGGCGGCCACGTACGAGGACCGGCCGACCACGAGGACGGTCGCCCGCGTGAGCCGGTCCGCCGCGTGAGCCGGTCGGCCGCCTACGACAGCTGCGACTGCACCTGCGAGGAGATGAGCTCCAGGTGATCCAGGTCGGACAGGTCCAGGCACTGCAGATAAATGCGGCTCGCTCCGATCTCCTGGTACCGCCCGATCTTGTCGACGACCTCGGCGGGCGAACCCGCCAGGCCGTTCGCCTTGAGCTCGTCCACGTCACGGCCGATGAACGCCGCACGCCGTGCGACCTCCGCGTCGTCCTTGCCCACGCAGACCACCAGCGCGCTGGAGTACACCAGGTCACCGCCCTTGCGCCCGGCCTGCTCGGCGGCCGCGCGGACCCGGCCGAACTGCCGCTCGCTGTCCTCGACCGAGGCGAAGGGGATGTTGAACTCGTCGGCGTACTGCGCGGCGAGGCGCGGGGTGCGCTTCGCGCCGTGGCCGCCGATCAGGACCGGCACCTTCGGCTGGGCGGGCTTGGGCAGGGCCGGGGAATCGGTGAGCTGATAGTGCTTGCCGTCGTGGCTGAAGGTCTTGCCGACCTCCGTCGACCACAGCCCGGTGACGATCTCCAGCTGCTCTTCCAGGCGGGCGAACTTCTCCTTGGGGAAGGGGATGCCGTACGCCTTGTGCTCGTCCTCGAACCAGCCCGCCCCCAGGCCCAGTTCGACCCGGCCGCCCGACATCTGGTCGACCTGGGCCACCTGGATCGCGAGGACGCCCGGCAGCCGGAACGTGCCGGCGGTCATGAGCGTGCCGAGCCTGATCCGCTTGGTCTCACGGGCGAGTCCGGCGAGGGTGATCCACGCGTCCGTGGGCCCCGGCAGGCCGTCGGCGGAACCCATGCTGAGGTAATGGTCGGAGCGGAAGAACGCGTCGAAGCCGAGGTCTTCGGTGGCTTTGGCCACGGTGAGCAGAGTGTCGTAGGTGGCCCCTTGCTGGGGCTCGGTGAAGATTCGAAGATCCATGGCTCCATCCTGCACGCTCGAACGCCCGTCAACCCCGCCGGTCCCGCCGAGCTCCCACCACCCCGGTCGGGTGAAAATCCGTCAACACCGCGGTGGCGCGCGAGCGCCGCAGTGACTCCGCCCGCCGGGTGATCGTTGGCTCGGGCGGAGCCGGGCCGCCCGGCACCCGCGCCGGCGGTCGCCGCCGGTGCGTCGCTGCGTCAACTGCCTTCCCTCCGCGGGAGGGCGAGGGCCGAGGAGGCCGCCATGTCCCAGGAAGCCGTGCCCGAGCAGGAGGCCTCGCACGATGCGCCCGTGCCCGCGCAGCAGGGCGCACCCAAGGGCCTGCTGCAGCAGATGGAGGAGTTGATGGCAGCGCTCAACGCGGACCTGACCCAGCTCGACGCCGATCTGCAGCAGTCCACGTCCCCAGGCACGCCCTCGCCGGGCGTCTGCGCCCCGAGCGCCTCCACCCCGGCCGCCCGCCCGCAGAGCGACGACGGGCCCGGCCGCCACTGACGGCACCGGCGCTCCCCCGGGACCTGTACGACCTCTACGACCCGTGCGACCTGTGCGACCTGTGCGACCCTGCCGCCGGGCGGGGTCGGCACGAAGCCGCCTCACGGCGGGCCCGCCGCCGAGTCCGGCTGGGGCAGGCTCCCTTCGCGCACCGCTAGCCTGCGCAGCATTTCGATGACCCGGTCCCTCGACTCGTCGGCCGCGTCGATCGCCTCCATGCACTGCCAGTACACCCCCTCCTCCTCCGCGCTCATCGCGACGCCGACGAGCGCGATGCCCACCTCCCCGAGGAGCCTGCCGAGTCCGAGCAGGACCTCATGGGCGTCGCCGGTCCCCGTCAGCCGCGCGGCCCGTATGTCCTGCGTCCCGAGGCGCGGGGCGTCGAGCACCCCGCAGGCTCTGCCGCCGACCTCGCTCAGGCCCAGCGCCTCGCCCCGTAACTCAGGAGGGCCCGCGACCGCGAGGTGACTGCCGATCGCCTGCGCGAGGGCCTGTGACTGCCAGACCTCCACGACGATGTCCGCGGGCTCCTGACTCCGTGCCAGCGCACGCCGGTTCGCCTCGATGAGCCGCATCGCGTTCATACCCGGCCCCCTTCATCCCGCGCGCACTCGCCGCACGATTGCCCGAACTCCCCTGTCCACTACCCAGAGTGATACTCATCCGGGCGAAAAGCCAGGGGAAGCCGGAAATCTGTGGACAACCGGTCGAGTTTGGCCAAGCCATCCACTCCGGAGAGTGACGAAAGTACCGGAAGCGGAGGTTCCGGGCTCTGGACAAGGGAGTTCGGCAAGGGAGTTCGACGAGAGGGAGGCGACCGCGAGGAGAGGGCGAGGAGAGGGCGAGGGCGAGGAGGGCGGTGAAGTCACGTCTGCGCGCGGGCGGTTCAGGGGCCTTCGGGCGCCGGAAAGCGCCGCTCGTTCCGCTCGATCTTCGCCGCGAGCGCGGCCAGTACGTCGATTCCCAGGACCTCGCAGAACTGCAGCAGATAGGCGAGGACGTCCGCCACCTCGTCCGCCACCCGGGGCGCCGTATCGGGATCCTTCATCACCCGCGCCGACTCCTCGGGCGTCAACCACTGGAAGATCTCCACCAGTTCGGACGCCTCCACGCTGAGCGCGGCGGCCAGGTTCTTCGGGGTGTGGTACTGCTCCCAGTCGCGCGCCGCCGCGAACTCGGCCAGCCTGCGCTGCAGTACCGCCACGTCAAGTCGTTCCGTCACGGTCCAGGTCTACCACCGTGGCGCCCGCGGTGCCGGTGGCCCAGGCCGCGTCGCCCACCGCCCCCACAAGGCGGATGTGCCCGCGCGCACAGGTGCGGGCCGCCAGTTCGCCGAGTACGCGGACCTGGCGGACGTCGAGGTGACGGTCCAGGCCGTCGGCGAGGACCGTCAGGGTCTGGTAGGCCTGCGGCACCTCGGCGGCCGGGTCGACGGCGAGCACGCCGGGCCCGGTGAGCAGGACGAGGGACAGCGCCAGAAACCTCAACTCGCCGTCTCCGAGCCGCCCGAGCGGCGTCCGCACCCCGTCGCCCCGGTCGACGAAGGCCTGCACCGCGCCGTCCGCCCCCTCCTCGGCGAGCACGTCGGCGACCGGCCCCGCACACCCGGAACGCACCGCCGCGACGAGCATCCCGTGCCGCACCGCACACTCCGACCGGGTCCGCCACAGCACTTCGGCGAGGTTGTCGCAGCCGCCCAGGAGGCGGCCCGCACCGGCCGGTCCCGCCGGGACCGGGGCGCGCATGCGGCCGGGCCGCGGGTCACAGGCGAACGCCGAGCGCAGCGCGACCACGACCTGCTCCGCCGCCGCGAGCACGAGGCGCTGCCCGTCGGTCTTCCCCGCCACGCGCAGCGGCACGAGCGCCGTGCCGAGCCGGTCGTCCGGCATCGGGGCGCGCGTCACTGGCGCCGTGCCCGCGGTGTGCCAGGCCGCCTGGACCACGCGCCGGCCTGGATCGCGCAGCGCGGTCTCCAGGAGGACGAGTCCGTCCCTGGTCAGCCGCTCGCCGACGACGCGCAGTTCGGGTTCGGCCTGCACGGCGAGGTCGAGCCTGACCGCCCCCGCGGGCCCGTCGACCGTGCAGCCGATGCGGAAGCCGCGCCGCCGTTGGAGGTCGGCGCGGGCTCGTTCGGGCACGCAGGCGAGGGGGTCGGCGAAGACGTCCGGGAGTTCGGCCCCGGCGCAGAGCCGCGCCAGTGCCTCGTACGCGCCAAGGGCGCTGGACTTGCCGCTGCCGCTCGGCCCTGTGATCAAGGTCATCGGGCCGAGCGGGACCGCCGTGGCGCGGTGCCCGGCGAAAGCGGACAGGCGCAGTTCGGTGACCTGCGGCCTGACCTGGCCCGCCGGGGACTGCGTGCCCGACACCCGGGTATGCACCGTCATGCCCGGACGGTAAGCGGCGGCGATCTAGGCGAACCGTTACGCCGAACCGGCTTTCCTACGATCGAGGGATTACCCCCGAAGGTCCCCCGGGCCGGGCTCCGAGGAGCTACAGCCGCACATCCTCAGGACTGCGCGACCGCGTCCACCAGCCCCTGAACCTCCGTTCCCGGCGGGGCGAGGAGGAAGACGTTCTTGTCGACCCGGTGCATTCCGCAGCCCAGGCCGAGGACCACGCCGCTGCTGAAGTCCAGTACACGCTTGGCCACTTCGGTCTCCGCGCCGGTCAGATCGAGAAGGACCGGGATCTGCGCCATCACGGTCTCGGCGACCTCACGGGCGTCCGAGAAGACGTTCACCCGCATCACCACGAACCGGCGCCGCGTCTCGGTCTCCGCGTCGGGCAGCGCGCGGTGCCCGGGCCACGAAGGCCATTCGTTGCGGCTGCGCAGCGGTACGACCTGGGCGAGCCCTTCCCACTGTTCGTCGGTGACGTCGTGGCGCTGACTGCTGCTCACTTGCCCACCCCGTCCTGGCTCGTACTTGTTCTCTGCACCGGCCAATTCTTACGCCAAGTCACCCGTTCGGCCCAACACCGACACGGATGCCACCCTCGACACCCCCCTCCGTCAGGCGGCCGCCCTCGCCCCTCCCCGCGCCCCGAGCGGGTTGAGCGAGGCGAACTCCAGCGGCGCGGAAGGGTCGATGGAGACGTTCAGGGGCGCGGGCTCCGCACCCGCGCGCACCAGGAGGTCGCCGACCGCCGCGATCATCGCTCCGTTGTCGGTGCACAGGCGCAGCGGCGGGACCCGCAGCGTGACGCCCGCCGCCCGGCAGCGCTCCTCGGCGAGGGCGCGCACACGGGAGTTGGCCGCGACGCCGCCGACCACGACCAGCGTGCCGACGCCGTACTCGCGGCAGGCCGCGACCGCCTTGCGGGTGAGCACGTCGGCCACGGCCTCCTGGAGCGAGGCCGCGCCGTCGGCGACCGGCAGAGGCCGCCCGGCGTGACCCTCGGCCCAGCGTGCGGCGGCCGTCTTCAGCCCGGAGAAGGAGAAGGCGTACGGGGTGTCGCGCGGCCCGGTCAGCGGGCGCGGGAAGGGCACGGCGGCCGGGTCGCCCTCGCGCGCGGCCCGGTCGATGGCGGGGCCGCCCGGGTAGGGCAGCCCGAAGACCCGCGCCACCTTGTCGAAGCACTCCCCCGCGGCGTCGTCGAGGGTGTCCCCGAGGTGGACGATCGGGTCGCGCGCCAGGTCGCGTACGAGGAGGAGCGAGGTGTGGCCGCCGGAGACGATCAGGACCATGCAGGGGTCGGGCAGCGGGCCGTGCTCCAGGGTGTCGGCGGCGACGTGTCCGGCGAGGTGGTGCACGCCGTACAGCGGGACGTCCAGGGCGTACGCGAGGCTCTTCGCGCCGGCGAGGCCGACCTGGAGGGCGCCGGAGAGGCCGGGGCCCGTGGTCACGGCGACCGCGCCGATGTCGGACATCCGCAGGCCCGCCTCGTCCAGCGCCCTGCGGACCACCGGGGTGAGCGCGTGCACGTGGGCGCGGGCGGCGATCTCCGGGACGACGCCGCCGTAGCGGGCGTGCTCGTCCATGCTCGACGCCACCGCGTGGCCGAGCAGCCGCCCTTCGCGGACGAGGCCCGCGCCCGTCTCGTCGCAGGACGACTCGATGCCGAGCACCACCGGAGAGTCCATCGCGCTGTGGCCTTTCTGCCCAGAGGGCCGCGCGGTACGGCCGCACGGCTTATTGCAAGTAGTTCGCAATAAGGGTACGCCGCCCGGTCCCCAGTAGAGTGCGGCTGCGCAGCCCTTCCCGAACCCCGAGGTCAGGTACCAGCAGTGACCCCCGCATCCCCCGCAGGCATACCGGCCGTCACCGTCGTCGGGATCGGGGCCGACGGCTGGGACGGGCTCCCCGCGCCCTCGCGCGCGGCCCTCTCCGACGCCGAGGTCCTGATCGGCGGCCCCCGCCAGCTCGACCTGCTGCCCGCAGGCAGCTGCCCGGGCGAGCGCGTGGCCTGGCCCTCGCCGCTGCGGCCCGCCGTGCCCGGCCTGCTCGCCGCCCACGCGGGGCGCCGCGTCGCCGTCCTCGCCAGCGGCGACCCCATGTTCTACGGCATCGGGCGGGCCCTGACCGAGGAACTGGGCGCCGCCGCGCTGCGCGTGCTCCCGCACCCGTCCGCCGTCTCCCTCGCCTGCGCGCGCCTCGGCTGGCCGGTCGAGGACACCGAGGTCGTCACGCTCGTCGGCCGCCCGGTCGCCCGGCTCGCCGCCGCGCTGCACGACGGGCGCCGCCTCCTCGTGCTCAGCGCCGGCGCGGCCTCGCCCGGCGAGGTCGCCGCCCTGCTGCGCGAGCGCGGCTTCGGCCCGAGCCGGCTGCGCGTCCTCGAACAGCTCGGCGGCGAGGGCGAGTCGTCGTACGAGGGCACCGCGGAGACCTGGTCGCACGCGCCCGGTGACGCCCTGAACGTCGTCGCGGTCGAGTGTCTGCGCTCCCCCGACGCGCTGCGCCTCGGCGCCGTGCCGGGCCTGCCCGACGCCGCGTACGAGAACGACGGGCAGCTCACCAAGCGCTACGTCCGCGCCGCCACGCTCGCCGCGCTCGCGCCCGCCCCCGGCGAGCTCCTCTGGGACGTGGGCGGCGGCTCCGGCTCGATCGCCGTGGAGTGGCTGCGCGCGCACCCGTCGTGCCGTGCCGTCACCGTGGAGAAGAACCCCGTGCGGGCGGCGCGGATCACCCGCAACGCCGAGCGGCTCGGCGTGCCCGCGCTGCGCGTCGTCACCGGCGCCGCGCCCCCCGCGCTCGCCGGACTCCCCACGCCGGACGCCGTGTTCATCGGCGGCGGCCTCACCGCGCCCGGCCTCCTCGACGCCGCCCTGGCCGCGCTGCCGCCCGGCGGGCGCCTGGTGGCCAACACCGTCACGCTGGAGTCCGAGGCGCTGCTCACCGAGTGGTACCGGCGCCACGGCGGCGAACTGGTGCGGCTCGCGGTCGCGCAGGCCGTCCCCGTCGGCGGCTTCACCGGCTGGCGGCAGGCCATGCCGGTCACCCAGTGGTCCGTCACCAAGTCTGGAGAACAACAACGATGACCGTGTACTTCATCGGCGCGGGTCCCGGCGCCGCCGACCTGATCACGGTCCGCGGCGCGCGGCGGATCGCCGCCTGCCAGGTCTGCCTGTACGCGGGCAGCCTGGTGCCGCGCGAACTGCTCGCCGAATGCCCCGACGGGGCCCAGCTCGTGGACACCGCCCAGCTCAACCTGGACCAGATCACCGAGAAGCTGGTGCACGCACACGAGCAGGGGCTCGACGTGGCGCGGCTGCACTCGGGCGACCCCTCCGTGTTCAGCGCGGTCGCCGAGCAGATGCGGCGGCTCGACGCGGCCGGGGTGCCCTACGAAGTGGTGCCGGGCGTCCCGGCGTTCGCCGCCGCGGCGGCCGCGCTGAAGCGGGAGCTGACCGTGCCGACCGTCGGCCAGACCGTCATCCTCACGCGCATCGCCCAGCGGGCGACGGCCATGCCCGAGGGCGAGGACCTGGCCACGCTCGGCCGCAGCGGCGCGCTGCTCGTCCTGCACCTGGCCGCGGGTTACGTCGACCGCGTGGTCGAGGAGCTGCTGCCGCACTACGGCGCCGACTGCCCCGTCGCCGTGGTCGCCCTGGCCAGCCGCCCCGACGAGGTGATCCTGCGGGGTGCCCTCGGCGACATCGCGGAGCAGGTGAAGGCGGCGGGGATCTTGCGGACCGCAGTCATCATGGTGGGGCGGACGCTGGGCGCCTCCCAGTTCCGGGACAGCCACCTGTACTCGGCGGAGCGGGACCGGCACGTGTGCTGAGCGGGGCGTCCCGCAGGGATGCAGGCGGGGGCTGTTCGTCGGCTGCGGCTCGGCTGTGGCTGGGCGCGCAGTTCCCCGCGCCCCTTAAGGGGCGCGGACCTCGCTGCGGCCCACCACCGTTCCCGCCCTGTCGATGCAGATGACGTCCACCGCTACGGGGGCGCCCCGCAGCACCGCGAGTGCCTCGTCCCTTGCCGTGAGCGCCACCAGGTCGCCGAGTGGCACCCCGGCCGCCGCGCACAATTGCAGCGCCGCGAGGCCGGTGTTGGCGGTCGCCACCTCGGTGGCGAGGGCGTCGGACGCCCCGCCCGCGCGGGCGAGCTCCGCGAGGAAGCCCTTGTCGACCTGGGAGCGCGCCGAGTGCAGGTCCAGGTGGCCCGCCGCGAGCTTCGACAGCTTGGCGAAGCCGCCGCAGACGGTGAGGCGGTCGACCGGATGACGGCGTACGTACTTCAGGACCGCGCCCGCGAAGTCCCCCATGTCGAGGAGGGCGTCCTCCGGCAGCCCGTACTCGGCGACGACGGTCTTCTCCGACGTCGACCCCGTGCACCCGGCGACATGCGTGCGCCCGGCCGCCCGCGCCACGTCCACGCCGCGCCGGATCGAGTCGATCCACGCCGAGCAGGAGTAGGGGACGACGATGCCGGTCGTCCCGAGGATGGAGAGCCCGCCGAGGATGCCGAGGCGCGGGTTCCAGGTGGACCGGGCGATCTCCTCGCCGTGGTCGACGGAGATCGTGATCTCGACGTCCGGCGTGACCCCGGCGCGCTCGGCCACCAGCGCCACGTGGTCCCGCATCATCTGCCGCGGCACGGGGTTGACGGCGGGCTCGCCGACGTCGAGGGGCAACCCGGGACGGGTGACGGTGCCCACACCAGGACCCGCCCGGAAGACGACGCCCGCACCGGCGGGCAGCCGCCGCACCGTCGACCGCACCAGCGCGCCGTGCGTGACGTCCGGGTCGTCGCCCGCGTCCTTGACGATGCCCGCCATGGCGTGGGAAGTGCCGAGTTCCTCGGCGGCAAGCGCGAAGGCGGGCGTCTGGCCCTTGGGCAGCGTGATGGTCACCGGGTCGGGGAAGTCGCCGGTGACCAGGGCCGTGTACGCGGCGGTGGTGGCCGCGGTCGCGCAGGCTCCGGTCGTCCAGCCGGGCCGCAGCCCGGTGTGCTTGAGTTGGGCGCCGCGTCCGCCCTTGGCCTCGCCCGCCCCGCTTGCCTCACTCATGAAGGGAACCGAACTCCGTGCACGTACTGATTCTGGGAGGAACGACCGAGGGGCGCCGGCTGGCGGAGCTCCTCGCGGGCGACCCGGCACTGCGGGTGACCAGTTCCCTGGCGGGCCGGGTCGCCGCGCCCCGGCTGCCGCCCGGCGAGGTCCGTGTCGGTGGCTTCGGCGGGCCCGAGGGGCTGGCGGCGTGGCTGGCCGAGCACCACGTGGACGCGCTCATCGACGCCACCCATCCTTTCGCCGGGACGATCTCGTTCAACGCGGCGCAGGCCGCCGCCACCGCCCATGTTCCCCTGCTCGCCCTGCGCAGGCCCGGGTGGGTCGCGGAAGACGGGGACGACTGGCATCCGGTCGACTCCCTGGAGCAGGCGGCACGGGTGCTGCCCGCGCTGGGCGAGCGGGTGTTCCTCACCACCGGGCGGATGGGCCTCGCGGCGTTCGCGGGCCCCGGGACGGCAGCCCTGTGGTTCCTCGTACGCTCCGTCGACGCCCCCGAGCCGCCGTATCCCGCCCGCATGGAGGTCCTCCTCGACCGGGGGCCCTTCACGCCCGACGGGGAGCGCGAGCTGCTCCGTACGCACCGGATCGACGTCGTCGTGACGAAGGACAGCGGCGGCGCGGCGACGGCCCCGAAGCTTGTCGCCGCACGCGAGGCGGGGGTTCCTGTCGTGGTGGTCCGGCGCCCTGCCCTGCCGGGGGACGTCCCCGAGGTCGCCACACCGGAGGAAGCCGTCGACTGGGTGCGTCTGCTGCACGGCCAGGTGCGGGTGTTCCGTGGCTGAGCGCGCGGTTCCCCGCGCCCCTAAAAGCGGGGCTGCTAAAAGCGGGGCTGCGCCCCCGTAAGGGGCGCGGGGAGCTGCGCGACCAGCCACAACACACCAGCAGAGAACAAGCCGCCTACCCGTCCTCGGGATACCTGCGCGGCGTCCAGACGATCTGCTCCCCGCCCCCGCGCCGCCGCGACACCCGCGTCTGCGAAGAGCCGACGATGAGCAGCGTCCGCATGTCGACCTCCGCCGGATCGAGGTCCGCGAGCCGCACCACACGGACGGACTCCTCGGGGCCGCCCACGTCCCGTCCGAGAACGACCGGCGTGTCCGGCGCCCGGTGTTCGAGCAGCAGCTCCCGTGCCTTGCCCACCTGCCAGGTGCGGCTGCGCGAGCCCGGGTTGTAGAGCGCGAGGACGAGATCCGCGGCGGCGGCCGCCGCGAGCCGCTCCGCGATGACCTCCCAGGGCTTGAGCCGGTCGGAGAGGGAGATCGTCGCGTAGTCGTGGCCGAGCGGGGCCCCCGCCCGGGCCGCCGCCGCGTTCGCGGCCGTCACACCGGGCAGCACCCGTACCGGAACGTCCGCGTACGCGTCCTGCGAGGCCGCCTCCAGGACGGCCGTGGCCATCGCGAAGACGCCCGGGTCGCCGCCCGACACGACGGCCACCCGCCGCCCGCGCCGCGCCAGCTCCAGGGCGAACTCGGCGCGTTCGGACTCGACGCGGTTGTCGGAGCCGTGCCGCCGCTGGCCGGGGCGGTGCGGCACGCGGTCGACGTACGTGGTGTAGCCGACCAGGTCGTCGGCGGCGGCGAGCGCGCCGCGCGACTCGGGGGTCAGCCACAGCGGTCCCGCTGGACCGGTGCCGACCACGACGACCTCGCCGCGCTCCGGGGCCCTGCCCGGCGGCTCGGGCGCGGGGCCGCCGGTCAGCGGCGCGACCCGGCTCGGCAGCACCGCCACGGAGAAGTACGGCACCGACTCCGGGTCCACTTCGGCCAGTCTGCCGGTGCGCTCGCCCGCCATGGTGGCCCGCTCGACGTAGCGGGCCTCGTCGAGGCGGCCCGCGGTCTCCAGGGCGCCGCGCACCTTCCCGAACGTGCGGCCCAGCTTCATGACGACCGCAGAGTCCGTCGCCGCGAGGCGCGCGGCGAGCTCCTCCTCGGGGAGCGTGCCGGGCAGCACGGTGAGGACCTCCTCGGCCTCCACCAGCGGCTCGCCGAGGCGGGCCGCGGCCGCGCTCACCGAGGTGACGCCGGGGATCACCTCGGTCGGGTAGCGGTGCGCGAGGCGCTTGTGCATGTGCTGGTAGGAGCCGTAGAAGAGCGGGTCGCCCTCGGCGAGCACGGCGACCGTGCGGCCCGCGTCGAGGTGGACGGCGAGCCGGGCCGCGGCCTCCTCGTAGAAGTCGTCCAGGGCGCCGCGGTAGCCGCCGGGATGGTCGGTGTTCTCCGTGGTGACGGGGTAGACCAGCGCCTCCTCGATGTGGTCGGCGCGCAGGTGCGCGGCCGCGATCGAGCGGGCGATGGACCGGCCGTGCCGCGCCGAGTGGTAGGCGACGACGTCGGCCGACGCGATCACCTCGACGGCGCGCAGGGTCATCAGCGACGGGTCGCCGGGGCCGAGGCCGACCCCGTAGAGCCGCCCCTGCGGGCGCTGTTCGGTGTTCACTCCGCCTCGCTCGCAATCGCGTTGATCGCCGCCGCGGCCATCGCGCTGCCGCCGCGACGCCCCCGTACGACCAGGTACTCAAGGCCGGAGGGGTGTGCGGCCAACGCGTCCTTGGACTCGGCTGCGCCGACGAAGCCGACCGGGATGCCGAGGACGGCGGCCGGGCGCGGCGCGCCTTCCTCGATCATCTCCAGGAGGCGGAAGAGCGCGGTGGGCGCGTTGCCGATGGCGACGACGGAGCCTTCGAGGCGGTCGCGCCACAGTTCGAGGGCGGCGGCGCTGCGGGTGGTGCCGAGCCGCGCCGCGAGGTCCGGCACGGCAGGGTCTGCCAGCGTGCAGATCACGTCGTTGTCGGCGGGCAGCCGCTTGCGCGTGACGCCGCTCGCGACCATGTTCGCGTCGCAGAGGATCGGCGCGCCGTCGCGCAGCGCCTTGCGGGCGTCGGCGATCACCTGCGGGCTGTGGGCGAGATCCTTCACGAGGTCGACCATCCCGCAGGCGTGGATCATCCGGACCGCGACCTGGCTGACGTCGGCGGGCAGGCCGTGGAGGTCCGCCTCCGCGCGGATGGTGGCAAAGGACTCGCGGTAGATCGCCGCGCCGTCCTTCTCGTAGTCGAACACTGTGCTCTCGCTCATCTCGTGGACGTAGTTGTCGTCTTGGTCGTACGTGCCCTGGTGACCTGCTCGGTCAGGGTGGCGCCGGTCACGGGCACCCGCTCGTCGCCCGCGGTGCGCACCGTCACCTCGTACCGCCCGTCGCCGGTGGCGAGGACGTCGGCCCAGTCGCCGCGCGGATGCCCGCACCGCCGCTCGCAGCCGGACCAGTGGACGGGGAGCCCGCCGGGGCCCGGCACCACGTCCGCGCGCACGTCGGCGAGGGACTTGGCGCAGCCCGGACGGCCGGTGCAGGCGCCGACCCCCAGCCAGGGCGAGTCGGGGGTGGTGACGTATCCGGCGGCGGCGAGCTCGCCCAGCCGGTCCCGGGCCGCGGCCGCGTCGGCGAAGCCGGGGAGCACGAAGCCGCGCCACGGGGTGACCCGCAGCTCGTCGGCGGGCAGCGGGAGCAGGGCCCGCCACTGGGCGACGGTGACCCGGCCGATGCGGGCGTTCACCGCGACCGCGTGTCCGGCGGCGCCGGGGACGGGCGGGGCGCCGCGGGCCGTGTCCGGGAGCTCGGTCCGCTCGGCCGCGACGTCCGCCCGCTCCAGCGCTCCGGCCAGGTCCACGTCCTGCCCCGCGGGTAGTTCCGTGACCCGCCAGGCTCCGTTGCCCGCCGCGCGCACGGCGTCGAGGAAGGCGCCGGCGGCAGCGAGGGCGGCGCGCGGGGCGTCGGCGCCGGCGATCCGGAAGGCGCCGCCCCCGACGCGTACGACCGCCGTCCCGCCCGATTCTGCGATCAAGGTCACATCCGCGCCGATCCCGGCCAGGTCTGCGCGCCCGTCGTCCAGGGCGAAGAGGAAGCGGCCGGAGAGCGCCGTCGTCCACTCCCGCGCGCAGAGGAGTCCGTCCAGCTCACGGGCCCACAACTGCACGTCGGCGTGGCCGAGTCCGTCGGTTCCCGCGAGCGGGGACGCGAGGACGTTCCGCACGCGCTCGTGCCGTTCGGAGGGCAGCAGGCCCGCGTCGGCGAGCAGGCGGGAGAGTTCGCCGCCGCACGCGTCGCCGAGGCCGCGCAACTCGATGTTGCCGCGCGAGGTGACGCTGAGGTTCCCGTCGGCAAGACGCTCCGCCGCGGTGCCGAGCACGGCAGCCTGACGGGACGTCAGGAGGCCGCCGGGCAGCCGGAGTCGGGCGAGCCGGCCGTCGTCGGCGAGGTGCAGGCGAAGGGCGCCGGGGCAGGCGTCGCCCCGGTCGCGTATGAGGGATTCGCCCTGGTCTGGGGAAGAGGCTCGGGTGGGCGGCATGGCGGCGAGCATACCCACGCGGATCCGGCCGGTCGCCTCCCGAGACGGGCCGTCCTGGCAGGTGGCCGCCCCGCACGCGGCGGGCAGGACTTACTATGCAGGCGGCGGGCTACCAAGTCCGCCGACGCCAGCGACGGCGTGGGTCCACCAGGACCCGAGGGAGGAAGCCCGGTGCGAATCCGGCGCGGTCCCGCCACTGTGAACCCGGCCGCCGGGTGAGCCAGGAACTCCTGCCGTCCATACGACCACCCGGGGCGCGGACACCCCGAGGAAGGCCTGCGCCCGCATGCTTCTGCTGTTGTCGACCTCCGACACCGACCTGCTCAGCGCCCGCGCGGCGGGAGGCCCCATCGACTACCGGTTCGCCAACCCCTCCCGCCTCGACCTCGACGGGCTGCCCGCCCTGCTCGACGGCGTCGACCTCGTCGTCGTACGCCTCCTCGGCGGCGTCCGCGCCTGGCAGGACGGACTGGACCAGCTCATCGCCACCGGCCTCCCGGTCGTCGTGCTCACCGGCGAACAGGCGCCCGACGCCCAGCTGATGGCCTCCTCGACCGTGCCGGTCGGCATCGCCGCCGAGGCGCACGCCTACCTCGCACACGGCGGCCCCGCCAACCTGGAGCAGCTGGCCCGCTTCCTCTCCGACACCGTGCTGCTCACCGGCCACGGCTTCGAGCCGCCCGCGCCCGCCCCGTCCTGGGGGCCGCTGGACCGCGTCGCCCGTGACATCGAGGGCCCGACCGTCGCGGTGCTCTACTACCGCGCTCACCACATGAGCGGCAACACCGCGTTCGTGGACGCGCTGTGCGGCGCGATCGAGGACGCGGGCGCCCGCGCGATGCCGCTGTACGTGGCTTCGCTGCGCGCCCCCGAGCCCGAGCTGATCGACGAGCTGCGCGCCGCCGACGCCATCGTGACCACCGTCCTCGCGGCGGGCGGCACCAAGCCCGCCGAGGCGTCGGCGGGCGGCGACGACGAGTCGTGGGACGCGGGCGCGCTGAGCGGCCTGGACGTGCCGATCCTGCAGGCCCTGTGCCTGACCGGGTCGCGCTCCGCCTGGGAGGAGAACGACGAGGGCGTCTCGCCCCTTGACGCCGCGAGCCAGATCGCGGTGCCGGAGTTCGACGGACGCCTCATCACGGTACCCTTCTCCTTCAAGGAGATCGACGAGGACGGCCTCCCCGCCTACGTGGCCGACGCCGAGCGCGCGGCCCGCGTCGCCGGAATCGCCGTACGCCACGCGCGCCTGCGGCACATCCCGGCCGCCGACAAGCGCCTCGCCCTGGTCCTCTCCGCCTACCCGACGAAGCACTCCCGCATCGGCAACGCGGTCGGCCTCGACACCCCCGCCTCCGCCGTCGCGCTCCTGCGCAGGCTGCGCGCCGAGGGCTACGCGTTCGGCCCCGAGGCCGACCTCCCCGGCCTGGTCTCCGGTGACGGCGACGAGCTGATCCGCGCGCTCATCGACGCGGGCGGCCACGACCAGGACTGGCTGACCGAGGAGCAGCTCGCCGCCAACCCGGTGCGCATCCCCGCCGCCGACTACAAGCGCTGGTACGCGACGCTCCCGGCCGAGCTGCGCGAGTCCGTCGAGGGGCACTGGGGCCCGCCGCCCGGCGAGATGTTCCTGGACCGCTCCCGCGTGGGCAACGGCGGCGACCCGGAGGGCGACATCGTCCTGGCCGCCCTGCGCCGCGAGAACCTCCTCATCCTCATCCAGCCGCCGCGCGGCTTCGGCGAGAACCCCATCGCGATCTACCACGACCCCGACCTGCCCCCGTCGCACCACTACCTGGCGGCGTACCGCTGGATCGCCGCGTCCGCCGACGACGGCGGCTTCGGCGCCGACGCGATGATCCACCTCGGCAAGCACGGCAACCTGGAGTGGCTGCCCGGCAAGAACGCGGGCCTCTCCGCGGCCTGCGGCCCGGACGCGGCGCTCGGCGACCTGCCGCTGATCTACCCCTTCCTGGTCAACGACCCGGGCGAGGGCACCCAGGCCAAGCGCCGCGTGCACGCCACGCTCATCGACCACCTGGTCCCGCCGATGGACCGCGCCGACTCCTACGGCGACATCGCGCGCCTGGAGCAGCTCCTCGACGAGTACGCCCAGATCAGCTCCATGGACCCGGCGAAGCTGCCCGCGATCCGCGCGCAGATCTGGACGCTCATCCAGGCCGCGAAGCTCGACCACGACCTGGGCCTGGAGGACCGCCCGGACGACGACGGCTTCGACGACTTCCTGCTGCACGTCGACGGCTGGCTCTGCGAGATCAAGGACATGCAGATCCGTGACGGTCTGCACGTGCTCGGCACCGCCCCGGCGGGCGCCGCCCGCGTCAACCTCGTCCTCGCGATCCTGCGGGCCCGCCAGATCTGGGGCGGCACGACCGCCCTGCCGGGCCTGCGCGAGGCCCTGGGTCTCGACGAGTCCGCGGCGACGCGCACCAGCGCCGACGCGGCCGAGGACAAGGCCCGCGCGCTGGTCCAAGCGATGGACGACGCGGGCTGGGACCTCGCGGCGATCCCGCGCGACCAGGGTGAACAGGTCGCCGCCGTCCTGGAGTTCGCGGCCCGCGAGGTCGTCCCGCGCCTGGCGGCCACCACCGCCGAGCTCGACCACGCGGTGCACGCCCTCAACGGCGGCTTCGTCCCCGCGGGCCCGTCCGGCTCGCCGCTGCGCGGTCTGGTCAACGTCCTGCCGACCGGCCGCAACTTCTACTCGGTCGACCCGAAGGCCGTCCCCTCGCGCCTCGCCTGGGAGACGGGCCAGGCCCTGGCCGACTCCCTGATCGATCGGTACAAGTCCGACAACGGCGAGTACCCCACCTCCGTGGGCCTGTCCCTCTGGGGCACCAGCGCGATGCGCACCGCGGGCGACGACGTCGCGGAAGCGATGGCCCTGCTCGGCATCCGCCCGGTCTGGGACGACGCCTCGCGCCGCGTGACGGGCCTGGAGGCCATCCCGTACGAGGAGTTGGGGCGCCCGCGCATCGACGTGACGCTGCGCATCTCGGGCTTCTTCCGCGACGCGTTCCCGCACACCATCGGCCTGCTCGACGACGCAGTACGGCTCGCCGCCTCCCTTGAGGAGCCCGCCGACCGCAACTACGTGCGCGCCCACGCCCAGGCCGACCTCGCCGAACACGGCGACGAGCGCCGGGCCACCACCCGCATCTTCGGCTCGCGCCCCGGCACGTACGGCGCGGGTCTGCTCCAGCTCATCGACTCCCGCGACTGGCGCACCGACGCGGACCTCGCCGAGGTCTACACGGTGTGGGGCGGTTACGCGTACGGCCGCGGCCTCGAAGGCCGCCCGGCCCGTGCCGAGATGGAGACGGCGTACAAGCGCATCGCGGTGGCCGCGAAGAACACGGACACCCGCGAGCACGACATCGCGGACTCGGACGACTACTTCCAGTACCACGGCGGCATGGTGGCGACCGTGCGCGCGCTGCGGGGCACGGCTCCGCAGGCGTACATCGGGGACTCGACCCGCCCCGAGACGGTCCGCACGCGCACGCTGGTGGAGGAGACCTCGCGGGTGTTCCGCGCGCGCGTGGTCAACCCCAAGTGGATCGAGGCGATGCGCCGCCACGGCTACAAGGGCGCCTTCGAACTCGCCGCCACCGTGGACTACTTGTTCGGCTACGACGCGACGACCGGCGTCGTCGCCGACTGGATGTACGACAAGCTCACGGAGACGTACGTCCTGGACCCGACGAACCGTCAGTTCCTCCAGGAGGCCAACCCCTGGGCCCTGCACGGCATCGCGGAACGCCTCCTGGAGGCGGAGTCGCGCGGCATGTGGGCCAAGCCGGACCCGGCGGTGCTCGAAGCGCTGCGCCAGGCCTACCTGGAGACCGAGGGCAACCTGGAGGACGAGGGCTGAGAGGGCGTTTTGACCCGTTGTTTCATCCCGTTCCGCGTACTTGATGTGGTTCATGCTCCTCGCCAGGTTGGCGTGGATTCGTGGGTGAGGCGGCGGGTCATGAGGGCGATCATCGCGATGTAGATCATGGCCGTGGAACGGGTGGGCAGGGCTTCGTAGTCCCGGGCCAAACGGCGGTGGTGCATCAGCCAGCCCAGGGTGCGCTCGACCACCCACCTGCGGGGCAGGACCTTGAAGCCCTTCGTGCCGGGGGCACGTCGGACGACTTCGAGGTCGATGCCGAGGCGGGCGGCGTGGTCAACGAGGTACTCGCGGTAGCCGCGGTCGGCCCAGCCTTTGCGGAGGCTGGGGTGGTCGGCGGCGAGGCGGTTGAGGAGGAGCTCGCCGGCGACGGAGTCCTGGATGCTGGCGGCGGTGACCAGCACGGTGAGCATCAGGCCGGTGGTGTCGATGATAATGCTGCGCTTGCGGCCGACGATCCGTTTGCCCACGTCAGCGCCCTGTTCACGGGCGGGAACGTTGGTCGAGGTCTTCACGCTCTGGGCGTCGATCACAAAGCCCGTCGGCTCCGCGTTGCGGCCCTCTTCCTCGCGGACCCGGCGCCGCAGCAGGGCATTGAGATGCTCGAAGATGCCGTCCTTCTCCCAGCGGCCGAAGTATTGGTAAACAGTGTTCCAGTGCGGGTAGTCGTGCGGCAGGTAACGCCAGGGAATGCCGGTGCGGGCGACGTAGAGGATGGCATCGAGCAGGTCGCGCAGATCATGCTGGGGCGGGGTGCCGATGTTGATCCCGCGGCGAGCCTTGTCGTCCCGCCACCTCGTCAACAGCGGTTCTACCAGGGCCCATCGGGCATCGGACAGGTCGCTGGGATACCGCTGCCGTTCGCTCATACTGCCAGGAGGCGGCAAGCGCGAGCGGGACGGCAGGGCGCGCGAGACTGAAGCTGAAGCATTCGGCGTGAACCAGCGCCTGTCGGGATGAAACAGGAGCAGATGGGGCGCAACAACGACGTCACTGTCTCCTCCACCTCACCCGAACCGCTGCCCCCTCCACCCCCATCAATCACTCGCCATCAAAAGGCCTTAAACACCACAGAAACGGACTAAACATTCTCTGAGAGCCTGTCTTTGAACCCGCACCTCCCCTGAGGCCCCCCGTGCGGCCGCCCGTCACGCCGGCGGGCGGCCGCCGAGCCAGGCCAGCGCGCCCGCCGTCAGGGCCGTGACGCCGGTGGTGAGGGTCGGCTCGACCAGTGGCGCGAAGGACGGCGAGTGGTTCGAGGGGATGTCCCGCTCGAAGGTGCCCGCCTGCTGCGCGGCGGCCACCTCCGCCGGGTCGGCGCCGCCGAACAGCCAGTAGCAGAGCGGCACTTCGGGCCCGGCCGCGGTGGCGAAGATGCCGACGTCCTCGCTGCCGGTCACCTGGCCGGGGTCGATGACCCGCGCATCGCCGATGACCGCGCCGATGGCCGCCATCGTCCGGTCCACGGCGGCTGGGTCGTTCGTGACGACGGGGAAGGTGTCGATCGCCGTGATCTCCGGCTCCTTCTCCGCTCCGGCCGTCACCGCCTCACCCCTGACGATCCGCTCGACGGCCGCGAGGACCCGCGTACGGACCTCGGGCGTGTAGGTGCGGATGTTGAGCTGCAGCTCGGCCTCGTCGGGAATGATGTTGTGCTTCGTGCCCGCCCGCATCGCACCGACCGTGACCACGGCGGTCTCCCCGCCCGCGATCTCACGGGACACCACCGTCTGGAGCCGCAGCACGGTGGCCGCCGCCATCACCACGGGGTCGACCGAGGTCTCCGGGCGCGAGGCGTGCCCGCCCGTGCCGAACAGCCGCACCCGCCAGGCGTCCGTGGCCGCGAACGCGGGTCCCGCGTGGGCGCCGATCCACCCCGCTGGCAGCGGCGCCACATGCTGGCCGAGCACGACGTCCGGTGTGCCGAACCGCTCGTAGAAGCGGTCGTCGACCATCTCCCGCGCGCCCTGCCCGGCCTCCTCGGCGGGCTGGAACACCGCGACGATCCGGCCGGACCAGTCGCCGCGGGCCTCCGCGAGCAGCCGCAACGCGCCGAGCAGGCACGTGACATGCATGTCGTGGCCGCACGCGTGCATCACGCCGTCGGTACCGGACGCGTACGGCAGGCCGGTGCGCTCGGTCACCGGGAGCGCGTCCATGTCGGCGCGCAGCAGGACGGCGGGGCCCGCCCCGTTGTCCAGGACGGCGACCACGCCGGTACGGCCGACGCCGGTGGTCACCTCGTATCCGTACGAGGTGGCGCGGCGGGCGACCTCGGCGGCGGTGCGGTGCTCCTCGAAGGACAGCTCCGGGTGGGCGTGCAGATCGCGGTAGAGGTCGGCCAGATCGTCCTTGATGGAGTCGAGTCCACGCAGGGCGGAAGGCTTCGGGTCGGCGGCGCTCATGTCACGCTCCTCGTCATCGATGCTTCCGCCACCCTACGTACGGTCCTCCCGGGCGTCCCGTCCGGCGGCTGTCGCAACCGGACAGGTCACGGGCACGTCCCTCCAGCTGTCAGTTCGACTGTCCATGTGACTGCCAGTTCGGCTGCCAGCTCGGCTGTCCATGTGACTGTCAGCTCGGCTGCCGGTTCAGCGAGACCGTAAGGGGCTGCTCCACCATGACCACACCCGCGACCGCGACACGTCACCTCTATGTCACCCGGCACGGCGAGGCCACCCCCGACGAGAGCGGGCTGACGGGGGCGGGCCTGCGCCAGGTGGTGCTGCTCGGCGAGCGGCTCCGCGAGACGCCCCTCACGGCGATCCACCACGGCCCGCTCCCCCGGGCCGAACAGAGCGCCCGCCTCATCGGCGAGCAACTGCCCGGAGTCCCCCTGCACCGCTCGGACCCGGCCGGCGACTACCTCCCGTACCTCCCCCACAAGGACGAACTGCCCCCGGAGTCGGCCGATGCCACGCTGCTGCGCCTGGCCCAGTTCCCGGAGGCGGAACGTGAAGGCGGCCCCGCACTGGCCCGGGAGGCGCTCGCCCGCTTCACCGGCCCCGTCCCCGGCCCCGAGCCGCGCCACGAACTCCTTGTCACGCACAACTTCCTGATCGGCTGGCTGGTCCGCGCCGCACTCGACGCCCCACCGTGGCGCTGGCTCGGCCTCAACCACTGCAACGCGGCCCTGACCGTCATCCGCTACGCCCCCGACCGCCCCGCCGCGGTGGTCTTCTACAACGACATGCGGCACCTGCCCAAGGAACTGCGCTGGACGGGATTCCCGCCCGAACTCCGCGCCTGAGCGGGCGGAACCCGTTCGTATGGGACCGACGACTCTGAGGTTCGTCTGCCTGATCGCGGCGCGGCGGGGAACACGGTTGAAAGCCGCACCGCCACGGGACTCCCCCGTGGCCGGCCGTCCCCCGGCAGGAGAAGACAGATGCTCGCCATCGCCGCAGCCGTGCTCTTCGTCATCGCCTTTGTCATCCACGCCACCGAGACGTCGACCGAAGCGGTTTTCAGCCCGACGAGCCTCCTGCTCGTCGGGCTCGCGCTTCTCGCCCTGCACTCGGCGGGCATGGGCTCCGCCTGGTCCTCCCGCCGCCGCGGAAGCCGTCGCTGAGCTCCGCATCCCGGCTCCTCAGGGGCGCCCGGCCGGCGAAGAGCATCCGCCTGGGCACCTCGTTGACAGGGGCCGCCGCCGCACGTTGACTGACACCACGGCACAGGGCCACGCCCCTCCGGAGCACCCCCGTGAAGCAGCACCCCCGTGAAGCCCCTGGTGGCGCCCCAGCAGGACGGACCAATGCTCGGCGGGCCGGAGAAGCCACCCGTCGAGAACACCGAGAACGCCTACGTGTTCGGAACGGAAACGGCACCTGATGATGTACGACCAGACACGCGCCCAGCAGCCCGCGGGTGAGCCCCGGGGCCGGAGCGGACGAGCTGCCTCCGGCCCGGAGCCGCTGCTCCCGTCGGACGAACGGGACAAGATCGCGCTGCGCCTCGGCCACGCCATCAACACCTTCGCCGACACTCCGCACGCGGCTCTGGAGGAGGCCGACGCCGCGCTGGACGAAACCTCGGCCCAGCTGGTGAAGGCCCTGGCGGAACTGCGGCGGGTCCTGCGCGAGACCTGGCAGGAGCAGGACGCCGAAACAGAGTCCACCGAACTCCGCCTGGCGCTGCGGCAGTACCGGGAGATCACGCAGCGTCTGCTCCACCTCTAGGACCCTTGCAGCAGCCGCGCGGTTACGGCGCCGCCGCCTGCGTCGGCTGCGTCGGTTGCGCCGACTGCTCGGTGCGACGGTATTCGGCATTGATGCGCTGAGCTTCTTCGAGCTGGTCCTCGAGGACGACGATGCGGCAGGCGGCCTCGATGGGGGTGCCCTGGTCGACGAGCTCGCGGGCGCGGGCGGCGATGCGCAACTGGTAGCGGGAGTAGCGCCGGTGGCCGCCCGCGGAACGCAGCGGAGTGATGAGCCGGGCTTCGCCGACGGCACGGAGGAAACCCTGCGTGGTGCCGAGCATCTCGGCGGCCCGGCCCATGGTGTAGGCGGGGTAATCGTCGTCGTCGAGACGGCCGTTCGAGTCATCTGCTGTCATTTGCACCTCTCTGTGGAACACGCGTCGAGGGGCCCTGGCGCCGTACTGGCACCAGGGCCCCGAAGGAACTGCTACACCATCTGCCGACTCCGACTTCGAGCCGGCCTTCTGTTTCCGCGGCCTCGGCCTGAGAACTGCCGAGTATGCGGGGATCGCGGATGCGTGACCGGAGACCACCTGCCTATCGATGTCCTGCGGTACCCGGACTCATTACTCCCGTCCGGGCGATCCTGATGGCGCTCAACTCCTCCGTTCTGTCCTCGGATTCGTTCACTACCTACACGGAACTGCGTACTGCCTGTACTGCTTGTTCTGCATGAACTGCTCTCGGCGGCCCCTGATCACTGCGGGCCACCCGGTCCGGTCGTCAGCCCCGTCACCGTCCTGCTACTGCCCTGGCTCCGGAACTCCACCACCGCACCGTCCTGCGCCACGGCCCTACTCCTGCGACCGCGGGTACTGCTGCCCGGCAGTGCATCCCTGCCGGGCCCTTCTTGATCTCGGTTACGAGAGAAACCATAGCCACTCCGCATCCCAATGTCTACTCCAGCCGACACAGATTTTCAGGCACTCGAAGAAGAGGTAGTCCGTGTCGGCCGACATGTCCGCGCCGGGAAGCGGACCGTCCGCTTGGGTCGCCGATTCGCCGGGAAATATAGTTGGCCCCATGTCGAAGCCTGACGAGTTGCTCGTTGACGTCGCCGCCCTGGTGGAGTCCGGGCGGAGCAACCAAATGTCCTTGACCGTGGTCGCGGGTGGCGCTGTCATCACCGGCCGACTGGCCCCCGAAGCGGTGTGGCGGCAGCGAGTGTCGGATGTACTGACGGATTCGGACCGCTTGAGCGAGTTCTCCCGCGTCTTCGACGCCCCCACAAAGAGGGACGGCCCGCCCACGCACCTGCACTTCCACGTGGCCCGCATCATCCAGGGCACGGTAGGCATCCCGGAGACGGGCGGCATGTACCGCGTCGCCATCAAGGACGTCAGCGCCTGGACGATGGGCGACTTCAGCTACTCCGACCACTGACCACGCACTCCCCCGAAAGCAGTGCGGCCCCGGCCGGCAGGCGCCGCCCGGGGCCGCCGACCGCTGCCAGAAGCCATCCGCGAGCTCGCACTCGACGATCTGCGGCTGCGGCTGCGGAACGACATCCGCCGGTCGGTCTTCGACCGCTGAGCCGCGCTCCCGGCCCGCCGCCGAAACCCCACCCCCGCCCCACCTCCACCCTCAAAAAGAACTGAGCAAGAACCCCAGCTGAACCCCCTCTGACGCCGTGAGGAAGGTCACTGAGGACAACCCGCCGCAGGCGCTGGTCATCCTCCTTCGTGATCAAGGAGGCCGCAGCGGCAGCTGTTGGCCGACTGGCCGGTACGTCAGATAAGGCAGCACCATCCATGCCTCCCGTAACGCGCGGTTCCGTGCGCGCAACCCGTCGCAATGTCCTCGCAGCCACCGTGCTGGGCGCCACCGCCCCCATAGGCATCGGCATAGGCATGGCCGTCCGCTCCTCGAAGAGTGACGGTGGCGACGCGGCCGTCACGCCGCATCAGTCACCGGACATGCGGACGGCCGCCCCCACCGGCACGTGGGCCGCCTCCGGGCCGCAGCCGCAGACCGAGGAATCGGTGGTGCAGATCGTCGCCCACCCCGACGACGACCTGTTCTTCATCAACCCCGAGGTCGGGCAGTCGCTGCGCAGCGGCCGGCCCCTGACGACGATCTATCTGACGTCCGGAGAATCCAACGGTGTCAACGGCCCGCGGAAGGGCACGTTCCGGGGCATGCCCCGCCCCGCACGCGACCAGCGCAGATACGCCAAGGCGCGACAGAACGGTATCCGCGCCGCCTACGCCGAAATGGTGACCGGACGGCCGGACCATCCATGGCGGCGCTCCGTCATCCCGACGGCGGGCGGCGGGCAGGCGGAGCTCGACACGTTGCGGGGCCACCCCCACATCCAGCTGGTGTGGACGCTGCTGCACGAGGCGGGCAGCATCACCGGTGACCGCCCGCACAGCCTGCACGGGCTGTGGGAGGGCCGGGTCGGCCTGCTCGGCTCGCAGTTGGCGCACGGTGGCGCGGTCACCCGTGACTTCTCGTACACGAAAGAACAGCTCATCCGGACGTTGACCGGCTATCTGGAGCGGTTCCGGCCGACGCAGGTGCGGATGCAGAACCCGACGCCGGGCCGTCTGGACCGCAACCTCAAGTGTTCCGACCACCAGGATCATCGCTTCGGCGCCCGGTTCGTCCAGCAGGCTCTCGCCCGGTACGCCTCCTCCGGATCGCGTCCCCACTTCACCGTGCAGACCTACCTGGGGTACTTCAACGGAGGTCTGCCGCAGGCGCTCGACCCCGAGTCCGGCGCGTCCAAGGCCCGTACGCTCGAAACGTACTCCTGGAGCGACGCCCCACGGGACTCCTGCGGCGACCCGGCGGGCTGCGGCGACCTCAAGGTCGCCGCTGACCCCAAGCCCCGCTGGTCGCACACCATCCACCACGCCGGTGAGAGCGGCGCCGACTGGCTGCTCGCGGCCAAGGACGACAGCCTGTGGGCCTTCGCCGTACTGGACGGGCGGATCGCGCACTGGCATCGGCCGGGCGGCAAGGGCGGGCAGTGGAGCGCGAGCCGGTGGACGGGGCCCGTGCTCCAGGAGGAGACCGGGATCGATACGGGCGTGCGGCCGGTGGCCCTGCCCGACGGACGTATCGCCGCCTTCGCCACCCGCACGCTGTTCGGCGATCATCCGGCCGACTACCGCAAGGAAGTGGGATTCATCGTTCAGGAGGCCCCGGACCGGCCTTTCGGCCCCTGGCAGTCGCTGGACAGCCCGGAGCTGTCCGACGAGGTCGGCACGAACGACATCAGTTCACCCGCGGTCGTGGTGCACGACGACGGCACGATGTCGGTGTTCGTGCGCGACAGCGGCCACCGGCTGACCGCGCGCGTCCAGCAGCCGGACGGGACGTGGACGCCCTGGCGTGACCTGGGCGGCGCGGCCGTGCACGGCGATCCGGTCGCCGCCACGGACCGCGCCGGGCGCGCCTACGTCCTTGCCGCCACCCCGCACAGCGTCCTGGCCTGGCTCCAGGACCGGCCGGGTGCGGACGTGCGCGGCCCGCTGGCCACCGGCATTCCGCCCACCACCCTGCCGTTGACGGTCCGCCCCGACGACGACGGCGTCCGGGTCTTCCACCGCACTCCCGGCTCCGGGAACGTGCGCTCCACCCGCCTGCACGCGGACGGCCTCACCCCCTCGGCGCAGCCGCGCGGGGCGCGCCGGGCGTCCACCACCCACACCTCGGCGGCCCTGACCGATCTGGGCGGGGCGGGCGGCTACGGCCCGGTGAGCGTCACCTCGGACGGCTGGGGCGGCGTCCTGCTCGCCGCCCGGACCGCCACGGGCGATGTCGCCACGGCGTGGGGCACGTCGGGCGCCGCCAGGAACCGGCCGCAGTGGAACCACACCGGCGTGCTGCCGGCGGGTGCGCCTTCGAGCGCCCCGCTGGCGTCGGGAGGCGTCGTGCTCACCATGCTCGGTCTCGACAGCCGCCTGTACTGGACGCACGCCACGCGCGCGGGAGGGCGCCTCGCCCCCTGGCGACCGGTCGAATCCCAGACGGCGGAGAGGTCCAGGGCGTGATGAGGTCAAAGACGTGATGCGGATGCCCACCACCGAGCCGCTGGAACTGCGCAAGACGCGGGCCACGGCGGATACGACGGACACGCGCGACCCGTTCTTCGACAACGCGAAGTTCCTCCTGATCGTGCTGGTCGCCCTCGGCCACTCCTGGGAACAGATCTCCTACGGCACGCACGCGCTCCAGTCGGTCCACACCGTGGTGTACACGTTCCACATGCCGGCGTTCATCCTGCTGTGCGGCTACTTCTCCCAGCGCTTCACCGGCCGCCCCGACCAGGTACGCCGCCTTATCGAAGGCGTGCTGATCCCCTACCTGCTGTTCGAGACGGCCTACTCCGCCGCGAACAGCGTGGTGCGGGGCGAGCCCTTCGTCCTCACCCCCACGGAACCCACCTATCTCTGCTGGTTCCTCATCGCCCTGTTCCTGTGGCGTCTGAGCACCCCCCTGTGGCGGGCGATCCGCCACCCCGTGCCCATCGCCGTACTGATCTCCCTCGCGGCCGGCCTCACGACCATGGGCTACGACCTGGCACTCCCGCGGGTGCTGATGTTCCTGCCGTGGTTCGTCCTCGGCCTGAACCTCCGCCCGGAGCACTTCGCCCTCCTGCGCACGAGGGTGGCCCGTCGCTGGGCCGTGGTGGCGCTGGTCTGCGCCGTGATCGGGGCGTACCGGCTGATCCCCGCTCCCGACGAGCACTGGCTGTCCATGGACGCCGGCTTCACGGAGTTCGACATGGGCCGGCCGCAGTACCTGGCCGTGCGCATCGGCATCTTCGCGCTGAGCGCGGTGCTGGTCGCCGCGTTCCTCGCCTGCGTGCCCCGACGCCGTACGCCCTTCACCGCGCTCGGCGCCGCGACGATGTACCCCTACCTCCTGCACGGTCTCCTGATCCGGGTGTGCGAGGCGGCGGGCCTGTACCCGGTCCTGAAGAACCTGGGCCTGACGGGCCAGATCCTCCTCACCCTCGGCGTCGTCACCGCGGTGTTCCTGCTGTCGAGCCCGCCGGTGCGGAAGGTGTTCCGTCCGCTGGTGGAGCCTCGGCTGCCGCGTGGTGCGGTGCCGGTGGACCAGCGTTCGCGGTAGCAACCGGGGGTCATCCACTGCGCCCTTGTTTTCGTCTGGTGTGGAGCGATCCCGGCGAGGGCAGCGCGAAGGCCCCAGGAGCTCAGTCCTGGGGGCCTCCGTGGCAGCGTGGCATCTGCAAAACGCGCCCCTGGGCTCTACTGGCCGTCTACGGGGATCAGATTGGACTGTGCAATGGGCTGGTACCAGTCCTTGGTCTTGCTGTCGTAGCGCAAAACCTTAAGCCGTACGTTGCCCTTCTCCTTGTAGTCCTTGTTGCAGTAGCCCCAACTGCCGGCCTTGCTGCTGTTGACGCAGCCGTAGGCCGGGCGTCCGTAGTCGGTGTAGACGACCGTGACGGACGAGAGGCCGTCCGACGCGGTGTCCTGCGACCAGATGAGGTCGCCGTAGGGCTGGAAACAGCCGGTCGATCCGTAAGTGGAGGTCACACCCAGGCAGGGGCGGCTCGGAGCCTTGGAAACAGCCGCAGAATCGGGCGCCGGGGTTGCCGCTGTCGCAGGAGCTGCCTCCACGATCTCCAGATCCGCTGGCATCTCCACCTTGACGAGCTCCGCTGGCGGCTGGTCGTCAGCCTGTGCCGGGAACGCGACGATCGCGGACAGTGCAAACATCGCTGCGCCGCTCAGGACAGCACCCTTCAAACGCGTCTTCGTGCTCATGTATCCGTGCCCCCACCCCTGACCTCATAGTTGAGGTCTTCAATCAATTATGAACGCGCCGTGATCGTAATCGAAGGAGCACGTGAAAAGTAAGGGGATTTTGTGAACATGGAGGCGTAGGGCAGCCTCGGTCGCGCTCATCCTGGGCGCGACCGACAAAGCCGGGGTCGCATAACAGATGTGACGCTCGATCGAGCGGGCACCGCGGGCTCACCGACGGCACTCTCAGCCCTGCCGACTCCGCCGCTCCCCCGTCAAGCCAGGCCGCCCGTCATGGGCACAGTCACTTCGTCGGGGGTACCCACGCATTCGTCGCAGGCGGCTCCGTGGCGGGAGTTGCCTCGCCCATCTCGGCTACATCCATGTCGATCGCGCAGTCTTCCGGGATCTTCTCGCTAAAAGTCGCGCAGGCCGAGGGATCGGCATCGGGGGCGACCCTGTTCGCCTGGCGCTGGCTCTTGCCCTGCTCGTCCGAGGTCGAAGTCCCTGATGCCGGGTTGCCGTCCGAGGACGACGAGCAGGCCGCCGAGCCCAACACGGTGCACAGGATCAAA
Source organism: Streptomyces sp. NPDC058308 (assembly GCF_042880275.1). Classification (NCBI taxonomy): domain Bacteria; kingdom Bacillati; phylum Actinomycetota; class Actinomycetes; order Kitasatosporales; family Streptomycetaceae; genus Streptomyces; species Streptomyces sp. NPDC058308. The sequence continues at coordinate 29,759 of NZ_JBHVZA010000004.1, read as the reverse complement.
ACGGCCGAAGCTGCAGCAGTACTACGAGTACGCATGAAAGTCCCCCCAACACGGACGCGGAGTGTCCGGCCCGTCAGTCGATCAACCATGCCACCTTGTGTCGTGCAGCTGGCGCGCAAAGTGTGAAGAGATCACATGCCTGCTTGACGCGTATGCGCCTAAATCTGACATTCGGCACAAGATCGCGTCCCGGACCTGACAGGCGCTCACGTTATGAAGCGGAGCTGGAGATCGGGTGTGGAGCAGGCCGACCAGACCGAAGCCGCAAGCCCGTGGATCGCCCAGGTGCAGAGCGTCGGCGAGGGTCGCGTCAGCCGCCTGGCGGGAACCGACCCTCTGTAGCCCAGTTGAGACGGTGTCTTGACAGGCCTGCCGACGCTTCACGGACTGGCCGACGGCCCCGGCCTGGGCCAAGCTGCACCGTGTGGTCGGCTTGGCGCCAACGGCGAGCTGGAACGTCAACTGCGCGAGCAAACCTCTGACGCTCCATCAGAACGTGCGTCAAACATGCGTCAAGATATCGCCCGTAACGCACACAACGCACACTCAGCAAAACAGCAGGTCAGCGGCCTTTTTCGGCAGGCTCAAGGATCGCGACGCACTCCACATGATGCGTCATCGGAAACAAATCAAACGCCCGAAGCGTCCGCACCCGATACCCGCCCTCCCGGAAGTAGCCCAAATCCCGCGCCAGCGCCGCCGGATCGCACGCCACATACGCGATCCGCCGCGCGCCCAGGCCCGCCAGATGCTTCACCGTCTGCTTGCCCGCGCCCGCGCGGGGCGGGTCCAGGACGATCAGGTCGACCTCGGTGATGCCCGTGCGCGGGAGGACCGATTCGACCTTGCCCTGTTCGATGCGGACGCGGTCGAACGCGTCGAGGTTGTGGCGGGCGTCCTCCACCGCGCGCTTGCTGGACTCGATGCCGAGCACCGCGCCCTTCTCGCCGACGCGGTCGGCCAGCGCGCCGGCGAAGAGGCCGACGCCGCAGTAGAGGTCGAGGGCCGTGTCGCCCTTGCGGGGGGTGAGGCCCTGCATGACGGCGAGCATCAGGGTGTCGGCGGCCTTCGGGTGGACCTGCCAGAAGCCGCCGCTGCCGACGCGGTACGTGCGGCCGTCGGCCCGTTCGCGGACGAAGGGACGGCCGTGGACGCGGTGGATGCCGCCGTCCTTCTCCTCCACCCGCATCACCGAGACCGGCTTGTCCAGCTCGACGATGGGCAGGCGCGCCCCGGGCTTGGGGGCCAGGATCACCTGGCGGTCCTGGGAGCCCGTCGCGGCGATCGCCTCGATGGACGCCATGCCGGACCAGTCGCGCTCCTCGATGCCGAGTTCGGAGACGCCCTCGGCGGCGATCATGCAGTGCTCGATCGGCTCGACCTCGTGCGAGCGGTGGCGGCGCAGGCCCGCGTTGCCGTCGGCGTCGACCGCGTACTGCACGCGCGTGCGCCAGGAAGGGACCTCGCCCGCCGGGAGCTTGTCGCCCTCCGCCGGCATGACCGTGCCGTCCCAGCCTGCCTCTTCGGGGGTCAGGCCCGCGAGGCGCTGCAGCTGTTCGGCGATGACCTCGCCCTTGAGGCGGCGCTGCGCGCCCGGCTTCGCGTGCTGCCAGTCGCAGCCGCCGCAGCGGCCGGGGCCGGCGTAGGGGCAGGGGGCCTCGACGCGGTCCTTGGAGGGGTCGAGGATCGTCACCGCGTCGGCCCGCAGGAAGCGCGCGCCCTCCTCGCCCTCGGTCACGCGTGCGACGACCTTCTCGCCGGGCAGCGCGTGCCGTACGAAGAGCACCTGGCCCTCGGCCGTACGGGCGATGCAGTGGCCGCCGTGCGCGACGGGGCCGATCTCGACCTCGTACTCCTGGCCGACCAGCGAGTTCCCCGCCTGCGGATTCTTCGGTTCTGCCTGCATGGCGGGGTGACTCCACAACGTAAAAGAGGAACGGCCGGACAACAGCCCACCAGTCTACGTGGGTGTCGTCCGGCCGCTCACCACAAGCGGTGGCGCAGGCGTCAGGCCTTCTTGCTCGGCTCCCTCTTGCCCTGCTCCTTCTTGTTCTGCTCCTTGGGACGCCGCGGCTTCTCCACCGAACCCACCGGGCCCCGCCGCACCGCACCCGGCGCGTGCCATTCCGAACGCCTGCGGGCCCGCTTCTTCGCGGCCTCGGAGGAGTCCAGCTGGTAGGGGACGGACGTCACCATCACGCCGGGCGTGAACAACAACCTGCCCTTGAGGCGCAGGGCGCTCTGGTTGTGGAGCAGGTGCTCGTACCAGTGGCCCACCACGTACTCGGGGATGATCACGCTGACGACGTCGCGCGGGCTCTCCCTGCGCAGGTTCTTCACGTACTCGATGACCGGCCGGGTGATCTCGCGGTAGGGCGAGTCGAGGACCTTCAGCGGCACGGTGATGCCGCGTCGCTCCCACTCGTCCTTGAGGGCCTTGGTCTCCGTCGGGTCGACGTTGATGCTGAGCGCCTCGAGGTCGTGCGAGCGCATCAGCTTCGCGTACGAGAGGGCGCGCAGCGTCGGGCGGTGGATCTTGGAGACCAGGACGATGGAGTGGACGCGGGAGGGGCGCATGCTCTCGTCGCCCGGGGTGTCGGGGGCGGCGATCTCCTCGGCCACGCGGTCGTAGTGGCGGCGGATCGCCGTCATCGTCACGTAGAAGATGCACATGCCGAGCAGTGCGACCCAGGCGCCGTGGGTGAACTTGGTGACCAGGACGACGACCAGCACGAGGCCCGTGAAGAAGGCACCGAAGGTGTTGATCGCGCGGGAGCGGACCATGGGACGGCGCTTGTTCGCGTCCTTCTCCCTGGCCAGGTGGCGGTTCCAGTGCCGGACCATGCCGATCTGGCTGAGCGTGAAGGAGACGAAGACGCCGACGATGTAGAGCTGGATGAGGCGGGTCGAGTCCGCGCCGTAGATGACGACCAGGAGCGCTGCCGCACCCGCGAGCAGCACGATGCCGTTGGAGAACGCGAGGCGGTCGCCGCGGGTGTGCAGCTGGCGCGGCAGGTAGCGGTCCTGCGCGAGGATCGAGCCGAGCAGCGGGAAACCGTTGTACGCGGTGTTGGCCGCGAGGAAGAGCACCAGCGCGGTCGCCGCGGCGAGGACCATGAAGAGGAAGCTGCCGTGGCCGAAGACCGCCTCGGCGACCTGGGAGATCACCGGGTTCTGGACGTAGTCCGAGCCGACCGGGACGCCGTTGTGGAAGAGGTCCTTCCCCGGGAACTCCGCCATCCGCACCTTGGTCATCATGGCGAGCGCGATGATGCCGCAGAACATCGTGACGGCCAGGCCGCCCATGAGCGCGAGCGTCGTGGCGGCGTTCTTGGACTTCGGCTTGCGGAACGCCGGTACGCCGTTGCTGATCGCCTCGACGCCGGTGAGCGCCGCACAGCCCGAGGAGAAGGCGCGCAGCAGCAGGAAGACGAGCGCGAAGCCGGCCAGGCCCTGGTGCTCGGGCTTGATCTCGTAGTCCGCGGTGGGCGCCCGCATGGTGGCGTCGAGGACGATGCCGCGGAAGGCGCCCCACGCGATCATGATGAAGACGCCCGCCACGAAGACGTACGTCGGGATGGCGAAGAGCTTCCCGGACTCCTTCACGCCGCGCAGGTTCATCAGCGTGAGGAGGACGATGACGGCCACCGCGCAGAGCACCTTGTGCTCGACCACGAACGGGACGGCGGAGCCGAGGTTCTCGATGCCCGAGGAGATCGACACCGCCACGGTCAGGACGTAGTCGACGAGCAGGGCGCTCGCGACGGTGAGTCCGGCCTTGGGGCCGAGGTTGGTGTTGGCGACCTCGTAGTCGCCGCCGCCGCTCGGGTACTCGCGCACGTTCTGTCGGTACGAAGCGACGACCGTGAACATGAGTACGACGACCGCGACGGCGATCCACGGGCTGAAGTGGTAGGCCGACACACCCGCGATGGAGAGGACCAGGAGGACCTCTCCCGGCGCGTACGCCACGGAGGAGAGTGGGTCGGACGCGAAGACGGGGAGTGCGATGCGCTTCGGCAGGAGCGTTTCTCCGAGCCGGTCACTGCGCAGTGCGCGCCCGATGAGGATCCGTTTGGGCACGTCGGTCAGTTTGGACACGCAGAGGATCGTAAGCGTTCGAACGGGGGCGCGCCCACCCACCACCCCCAACTGCACCGGTTATCGGCCCTGTGCGATCCTGCGCTCCTCCTCTTGCCGGGCTGAATGCTCCGCGGAGCGGCCCGGAACATGGGCCGAAGCGGGCCCCGAGGCGTGAGCCGGAGCGTGGGCCGGAGCCTCGTACCGCTGCGCGAGCCGGGCCTCGGCGCGGCGGATCGCGCCGGACGGCCACCAGGTGGCGCGCCCGAGGAGGAGCAGCGCCGCGGGCAGGATCATGATGCGGATCACGAAGGCGTCGAGCAGGACGGCCGCCGCGAGGACGAAGCCCATCTGCTTCATCTCCAGGATGTGCAGCATCACGAAGCTCGCGAACACGGTGACCATGACGATCGCCGCGCTGGTGACGACCTTGGCGGAGGACGCGATGCCGTCGAGGACCGCCTGCCGCGTGGGCACGCCGTTCAGGGCGGCCTCGCGGATCCGGCTGACCACGAAGACCTGGTAGTCCATCGAGAGCCCGAAGAGGATCACGAAGAGGAAGAGCGGGACGCGCGAGGAGATGCCGCCGAGCGAGTCGAAGGAGAGCAGCCCCTGTGCCCAGTCGCCCTGGAAGACGAGGACGAGCAGTCCGAGCGCGGATCCTACGGAGAGCAGGTTGAGGAGGGCGCCAAGCAGTCCGAGCACGACGGAGCGGAAGGCGAACACCGTCATGGCGAAGGTCATCAGGAGCAGGAAGCCGAGGACGAGCGGCAGCTTCTGGTTCTGGTGTGCCACGTAGTCGACGCCGCGCGGGACCTCGCCGGTGACGGCCGTCTCCACGCCGGGCAGCTTGCCGACGGTCTTGGGCAGATAGTCGTCGCGGAGGTGCTCCAGCGAGACTTCAGCGTCCTTCGAGTACGTGGGGTGTACGGAGTTCAGTTCCAGGGTGGTGGTCGTCCGGTCCTCCGAGGAGCGGAGGAGCGGAGTGCCGGAGGCGTGCGCGAAGAGCGGGTCGTGCCGGACGGTGCGGTCCAGCTCCGTCAGGGCCTCGCGCACGTCGCCGGCGCGCGAGGCCTCGGCCCGCACCACGACGAGGTGCCGCACGCGCAGCTCCGGGAAGGCGTCGAGCAGCCGGTCGTACCCCTTCATGGCGGGGATGTCGCGCGAGAAGCTGTCCCGCGCCGGGTTCTTGAGGTGCATGTTCAGGGCCGGCAGCGCGAGGCCGAGCAGGACGAGGACGGAGAGGCACAGGGTGAGCGCGGGGCGCTTGCGGGCCGGGGCGAGCAGGGCGTGCCAGACCCGGCCTGACTCCTTCTCCCCGGCCCCCTTCCCCGCGTGCGCGCGCTCTCCGTACGTGCGGGTGGGCTTGCCCTTCGACAGGCGCCGGGCCGCGCGCCGCTCGGTCCGGCGGCCGAGCTTGACCAGCAGGGCGGGCAGCACCGTCACCGAGCTGACCACGGCGACGGCGACGACCAGGATGGTGCCGGTGGCCAGCGAGTCGAAGATGACGTCACGGGCCAGGTAGAGCGCGGTGGTGGAGACGATCACGGCGAGCCCGGAGACCACGATGGCGCGGCCCGCCGTGGCGGCGGCGGCCTCGACCAGCGCCTCGGAGGTGAGGCGACCGCCCGCCCGGGCCCGCTCCTCGCGTTCGCGCTTGAGGTAGAAGAGCGTGTAGTCGACGCCGACGGCCATGCCGATGAGCAGGATCATGCTCATGCCGACGCCGGTGTCGGGCAGCAGGTGCGAGGCCAGCATCGCCAGGCCCATCGTCGCCATGATCGAGGTGACGGCGAGCAGCACCGGTACGCCGACCATGAGGACCGAGCCGAAGACCACGGCGAGCGTGATCAGCGTGATGGGCAGCGTGATCGCCTCGGAGAACTGCAGGTCCTTGCCGCGCTGGTCGTCGACGCCCTTGCTCACGGAGGCGTCACCCGTCTCCTCGACGACCAGGTCCGGGTGGGCCTTCGCCACCTTCTCGGTCTCGGCCTGGAGCGGGGGGACGTTCTTCTGGTCGTCCTGCTCGGAGCCGTGCAGCTCCACCTGGACCCGCAGGACGCGACCGTCGGCGGAGCGCACCGGGGGCGCGACCGAGGCGACCTCGGGCAGGGCCTTCATCCGGGCGGTGACGTCCTTGGCCGCGGCGGCGGCCGCCGCCTTGTCCGGCGGGCCCGACCGGGTCCGTATCAGTACGTGTTCCGTGGACCGCAGCGGGAGACCGCCCTCGGTCGCCAGCGCCTCGGCCCGGCCCGCCTCGCCCACGCGGAAGTCCTGCGAGGTCGCGCTGTTCATTCCGGCGGCGATCCCGCCGCCGAGGCACAGCGCCACGAAGAGCAGCCAGCCGGTGATCGCCCGGCCCGGGTGCAGTGCGCTCCAGCGGGCCACGCGCACCGTGACCGATCGCTTTCTCATTCCCGTTCCCCCATCGATGCCTCTTGCTTCATGTGTAAGAGGAGACTGACAGGTGTCGGAACGAGTCGTCAACTGTCATTCGAGACGGAGAGGTGGCGCTCCGAGCGCCGGGCGCAAGCCGGAAGAACGCGGATTGACAGCAGAACCCGTCATACGTAAGCCTTGACTGACAGGTTTCGGGACCAGCGCGAAGGCGGGCCATGGACAGCGAGGAGCTACTGGCTTTTCTCGCGGCGATCGGCCACACGCAGCGCATCCGGATCATCAACGAGCTCTCCGCGGGACAGCTGTACGTCAGCGAACTGGCCCGTCGGCTCGGGGTGTCCCGCCCCCTGCTCTACATGCATCTGGAACGCATGGAGAAGGCCGGTCTCGTCGTCGGCCGCTTGGAGCTCTCCGACGACGGCAAGGCGCTCAAGTACTTCGAACTGGCGCCGTTCGACGTCCGGTTGAACGTGGATACGATCGTCGCCGCCCTCCGGCAGGACCGGCCGGGCGAAGACGAACAGCACTCATCAAGGGGGACGTCCTAGTGGAAGACGTGATCATCCCGGTCGCCTTTTTCCTGATACTCGCCGGCGCGGTCGTCGCCGTCGCGTACTTCCAGACGCAGCGCAACAAGGAACGCGACCGCCAATACGCCGAGGCCATGCAGGGTTACCGCGAGGCCGTCGAGCGCGCCAGGTCCGAGCAGGAGGCGAACCGCCTGCAGCTCGTCGAGCTCGGCCACCGGCTGCAGAACGTCGAGGGCCTGCTCCGCAGCGTCGACTGACCGGGCCCGCCCGGTCGCCTGCCGGGCCCGCCGCGCCGCACCGGGTGCTCCCAGGATCCGGCCGGGCCTCATCCCGCGCCGGTCCTTTCGCGTCTACGCGGGTGAGTGTGTGAACCCGGTTGCGGCTTAAGCTCGTCTCTTGGCAACGCCGCACGCTGTTGCCCCGTTGTTTCCAGCAGAGTGAGAGAGAAGAGTGAGCACGATGTTTTCGCAGGTCAGCGGGATGACCAGGAGTGCGGGGTAACGGACAGGTGCACATCGTCATCATGGGCTGCGGGAGAGTCGGGTCCGCTCTCGCACAGAACCTCGAACAGCAGGGGCACACGGTCGCCGTGGTCGACCAGGACCCGACGGCCTTCCGTCGCCTGGGCGCCGGGTTCGGCGGCCGCCGCGTGACCGGCGTCGGCTTCGACCAGGACACCCTGCGCGAGGCCGGCATCGAGGAGGCGGGCGCCTTCGCCGCCGTCTCCAGCGGCGACAACTCCAACATCATCGCCGCCCGCGTGGCCCGCGAGATGTTCGGCATCGAGAACGTCGCGGCCCGCATCTACGACCCGCGCCGCGCCGAGGTCTACCAGCGCCTGGGCATCCCGACGGTCGCCACGGTCCGCTGGACCGCCGACCAGATGCTGCGCCGGCTGCTCCCGTCCGGCGCCGAGCCGCTCTGGCGCGACCCCACCGGCGGTGTGCAGCTCGCCGAGGTGCACGCGTCGGCGGCCTGGATCGGGCACAAGATCAGCCAGCTCCAGGAGGAGACCGGCGTGCGCGTGGCCTTCCTCACCCGGCTGGGCGAGGCGGTGCTGCCGACCTCGCAGACGGTTCTGCAGGAGGGTGACCTGGTGCACGTGATGATGCGCACCGACCAGGTCGACAAGGTCGAAGCGGCGTTCGCCGAAGGCCCCGAGGAGGGCGGTCACTGATGAGGGTCGCCATTGCCGGAGCCGGCGCGGTGGGACGTTCCATCGCCGGTGAGCTCCTGGAGAACGGCCACGAGGTCCTTCTCATCGACAAGGCGCCGACGGCCATCTCCGTCGAACGCGTCCCGCAGGCCGAGTGGCTGCTCGCCGACGCCTGCGAGATCACCTCCCTCGACGAGGCGGCGCTGCAGCGCTGCAACGTCGTGATCGCCGCGACCGGCGACGACAAGGTCAACCTCGTCGTCTCGCTGCTCGCCAAGACGGAGTACGGCGTCCCGCGCGTCGTCGCCCGCGTCAACAACCCCAAGAACGAGTGGCTCTTCAACGAGTCCTGGGGCGTCGACGTCGCGGTCTCCACGCCGCGCCTGATGTCCGCGCTCGTCGAGGAGGCGGTGAGCGTCGGCGACCTCGTGCGGCTGCTCCGCTTCAGCCACGGTGACGCGAACCTCGTCGAGCTGACGCTGCCGCCCGAGTCGGCCCTCGCGGGCACGCAGGTCGGCGACGTGCAGTGGCCCGAGGACACCTCGCTCGTCACGATCATCCGCGGTACGCGGGTTCTCGCGCCGACCGCGGACGATTCTCTGGAGGCGGGGGACGAGTTGCTCTTCGTGGCGGCGCAGGCTCGGGAGGAGCAGTTGGAGGACCTGTTGTCGGTTCGGCGGGACTGAGGTCGCCGTTGCGGCTGGCGGTACGTCGATGGGGGGCGCCCGGGAAGTTCCCGGGCGCCCCCATCGTTTCTTTCTGCGTCTCGCGATGCCTGCGGGTGCGTCGTGGCTTGTCGCGCAGTTCCCCGCGCCCCTGGAAAACCGGTCACCCGGGGCCCGCGTCCCCGCACAGTGCGCCTGCGCCGCGGCTGGGTGCGCAGTTCCCCGCGCCCCTAGAAGCGGTTCCCCGCGCCGCTGGAAGCGGCAGACGTCGCGCCTAGGCGTCCCGGCGCTCCCGCTCGCGTTCCGCCTTGCGGGTCTCCTCCGCCTTTTCCGCTGCTTCCATCTCCGCGAAGACGTCGATGGGGGGCGGGGCCTTGGCCAGGAAGACCCAGGTGAAGTAGACGGCCAGGAGGAACGGGGGGATCTTCAGGGCCACCAGGACCCAGCCGAACTGGGTCGTGTCCGCCCACCAGTACAGCGGGAAGAGGATCGCGCACTTGGCGAGCAGGATCAGGCCCCAGGCCCAACTGGCCTTCGCGTAGGCCTTCTTGCGGCCCGGGTTGCGGGTGCGCCAGGAGAGGTTCTCCTTGAAGACCGGGCCCAGGATGAGGCCGATCAAGGGCACGCCCGCGAGGGTCGTGATCATGTAGGCCAGGGAGAGGCCGAGGGTGTAGAGCATGCCCGGCAGGTAGAAGTCCTTGGCGTTGCCGGTCATCATCGCGAAGACCACGCCGAAGACGACGCCGAAGACGCCGCTGAAGGCGTGCTTGACGGTGTCCTTCATGACCAGGCGGACCACGACGAGCACCAGGGACACCGCGAGGGCCGCGATGGCCGACATGTGCAGGTCCTTGTTGATCGTGAAGATGGTCACGAAGAGCAGGCCGGGGACGACCGTCTCCACCATGCCCCGCACGCCGCCGAAGGCTTCGAAGAGCGCTGCCTCGGTCACGGCCCGGGAATCGGCGTCCTGATCCGTGTTCCCATGGTCCGTCGGCTTGTCGAGGGACGTCACCGGCTACTCCCGTCCGAGGGGTCTGAGTTCGTACTTGGGGTTGAAGAGCACCCGGCGGCCCCGGCTCTCCGAGATCCGGCCGGATGCGATCAGCCTGCGCCCCGGTTCGATTCCCACGATGGAGCGCCTGCCGAGCCACACCACGTCCAGCGCCGCCGAACCGTCGAACAGCTCGGCCTCCAGCGCGGGAACCCCGGCGCGTGGTCGCAGGGTGACCGTGCGCAAGGTACCAGTAACGGTGACTATCTGGCGGTCGCGGCAGTCGCCGATGCGGACGCAGCCCGCTGTCTCGGCGTCCTCCCTCAGCTCCTCCGACTCCAGGTCCTCCTGTGAGGAGGAGAGCCGGTCGAGCATGCGCCGGAAGCGGCCCGCCGGCTTTTCGGAACCAGGAACAGCACTCATACAAGAAGCGTACCGGGGTACGCCGACACAGCGGAAAGCGGTGCGCTCATCTGTGCTTATGTCCGCTCAGTACCCGCTGTGACGCCCCCTGAAGCGAATAATCCGGTCACTTCTCGAACCGGTATCCCATTCCCGGCTCCGTGATGAAGTGCCGCGGATGCGCCGGGTCCGTCTCCAGCTTGCGGCGCAGTTGCGCCATGTAGACGCGGAGGTAGTTCGTCTCCGTGCCGTACGAGGGGCCCCAGACCTCCTGGAGCAACTGCTTCTGGCTGACCAGGCGGCCGGTGTTGCGCACCAGGACCTCCAGGAGGTGCCACTCGGTGGGGGTGAGGCGGACGTCGCGGCCCTCGCGGTTGACCTTCTTGGCGGCCAGGTCGACGGAGAAGTCCCCGGTGTCGACCATCACGTCGTCCTCGCCCGGTCCGGTGGGCTCCGCCCTGCGGACGGCGGCGCGCAGCCGGGCGAGGAGCTCGTCCATGCCGAAGGGCTTGGTCACGTAGTCGTCGGCGCCCGCGTCCAGTGCCTCGACCTTCTCGTCCGAGCTGTGCCGGGCGGAGAGGACCAGGATCGGGACGCGCGTCCAGCCGCGCAGGCCCCTGATGACCTCCACGCCGTCCATGTCGGGCAGACCGAGGTCGAGCACGATCACGTCGGGGTGGCGGGCGGCGGCGACCTGCAGCGCGGTGGCGCCGTCGGGGGCCGAGTCCACCTCGTACTTGCGCGCCTTCAGGTTGATCACGAGGGCACGTACGATCTGCGGCTCGTCGTCGACCACGAGCACCCGGGTCATGATTGCCTGCCTTTCTGGCATCTGTTCGAGGTCACGAGGTGACCTGTGCCGAGAGCTCCGAGCGGGTCTGCGGCCGCCCGGCCGCCGCCCGCAGGGTGAGGACCATGGTGAGGCCGCCGCCGGGGGTGTCCTCGGCGGCGAGGGTGCCGCCCATGGCCTCGGCGAAGCCACGGGCGACGGCGAGGCCGAGACCCACCCCGGCGCCGCGCGGAGCGTCACCGTAGCGCTGGAAGGGCGCGAAGATGCGGTCCTTCGCACTGTCGGGGACACCGGGGCCGCGGTCCACCACGCGGATCTCGACCCGCTCGCCGAGAGCGCTGGCGGAGACCTTGACGGGCTCCCCGTCGGGGGCGTATTTCACGGCGTTCTCGACGACGTTGGCGACCGCCCGCTCCAGGAGGCCCTTGTCGACGGCGACCATCGGCAGCGTTTCGGGGATGTCGAGGTCCGCGCTGCCGTCGGGCACCCCGCCCAGGGCCATGGGGACGACCTCGTCGAGGTCGATCTCGCGGATCAGCGGGGTGACGGTGCCGGTCTGCAGGCGGGACATGTCGAGGAGGTTGCCGACGAGGTGCTCCAGGCGGTCGGCGCCCGCCTCGATGCCTTCGAGGAGCTCGGCCTCGTCCTCATCGGACCACTCCACGTCGTCGGAGCGCAGCGAGGACACGGCCGCCTTGATGCCCGCGAGGGGCGTACGGAGATCGTGGCTGACGGCGGCGAGCAGGGCGGTGCGGATGCGGTTGCCCTCGGCGAGGGTGCGGGCCTTGTCGGCCTCGGACAGCAGGCGCTGGCGGTCCAGGACGACGGCGGCCTGCGCGGCGAACGCGGCGAGCACGCGTCGGTCCGCGGCGGGCAGGACCCGGCCCGACAGGGCGAGCGCCATGTGGTCGCCGACGGGCACGTCCACGTCGGCGACCTCGGGGCGTTCCAGCGGGCGGCCGTCGCCGGCGCTGCCCGCGCAGGTCCAGGGCTCGGTGTCGCTCTCGCGCTCCAGAAGGGCCACGGACTCCATGGCGAAGGTCTCGCGGACGCGTTCGAGAAGGGCTTCCAGGCTGGTCTCGCCGCGCAGCACGCTGCCGGCGAGGAAGGAGAGTATCTCCGCCTCGGCCCGCAGCCGGGCCGCCTGGGCGGTGCGCCGGGCCGCGAGGTCCACGACGGAGGCCACCGACACCGCGACACCCACGAAGACGGCGATCGCAAGGATGTTCTTGTTGTCGGAGACCGTCCACAGGTGCTTCGGCGGCGTGAAGTAGTAGTTGAGGAGCAGCGAGCCGAACGCCGCCGACGCGAGCGCCGGGAACAGCCCGCCCACCAGCGCGGCGGCGACCGTGAGCGCCAGGAAGAGCAGCATGTCGTTGGCGAGGCCGAGATCGGCGTCGACATGGGCGAGCAGGAGCGTCAGGAGCGCAGGTCCGCCGACGCCGACCAGCCAGCCCCAGATGACCCGGGAGCGGCCGAGGCGGGCCCCGCGGGCGACGGGAAGGCCGCGCCCCTTGGCCACCTCGCCGTGCGTGACGATGTGCACGTCCAGGTCGGGCCCCGAGTCCCGCGCGACGGTCGCGCCGACGCCGGGCCCGAAGACATACTGCCAGGTCTTGCGGCGGGAGGAGCCGAGGACGATCTGGGTGGCGTTGACGCCGCGCGCGAAGTCCAGGAGCGCGGCCGGTATGTCGTCCCCTATGACGTGGTGGAAGGTGCCGCCGAGGTCCTCCACCAGGGTGCGCTGGACGGCGAGTTCCTTGGGGGACGCGCCGGTGAGGCCGTCGCTGCGGGCGATGTAGACGGCGAGGATCTCGCTGCCGGAGCCCTTGGCGGCCATGCGGGAGGCGCGTCTGATCAGGGTGCGGCCCTCGGGCCCGCCGGTCAGGCCGACGACGATGCGCTCGCGGGCCTGCCAGGTGGAGCGAATGTTGTGCTCGCCCCGGTACTGCTGGAGGTACTCGTCGACGCGGTCGGCGACCCAGAGCAGGGCGAGCTCGCGCAGCGCCGTGAGGTTGCCGGGCCGGAAGTAGTTGGAGAGGGAGGCGTCGATGCGGTCGGGCTTGTAGATGTTGCCGTGCGCCATGCGGCGGCGCAGCGCCTGGGGCGACATGTCGACCAGCTCGATCTGGTCGGCGCGGCGGACCACCTCGTCAGGCACCGTCTCGCGCTGGCGTACGCCGGTGATCGACTCGACGACGTCGCCCAGGGACTCCAGGTGCTGGATGTTCACCGTGGAGACGACGTCGATGCCGGCCGAGAGGAGCTCCTCGACGTCCTGCCAGCGCTTGGCGTTGCGGGAGCCGGGGACGTTGGTGTGGGCGAGCTCGTCGACCAGGGCGATGGCGGGAGAGCGCTCCAGGACCGCGTCGACGTCCATCTCGGTGAAGGCCGTGCCGCGGTACTCCAGGTCCTTGCGGGGGACCTGTTCCAGACCGCTCAGCATCACCTCGGTGCGCGGCCGGTCGTGGTGCTCCACGAAGGCGACCACGCAGTCGGTGCCGCGCTCGGTACGGCGGTGGGCCTCGGAGAGCATGGCGTACGTCTTGCCGACGCCCGGTGCCGCACCGAGGTAGATCCGAAGCTTGCCGCGTGCCATGGCCTCATTGTCTTCCCGAAAACGCTGTGTACGCAGCGTCGACCTTACGGCCAACAATTCCGGCATTACGGACGAGGGGGTGCGGGGGTGTCGTCCTTGACACAACCCTGATGCGAGCGGCCGCGGCGCCGGAGAACGCAGGTCAGTGCGTGACGACCGCGCCGTCGCACAGTTCCAGGACCCGGTCGGCCAGGCCGGGCAGCGTCGCGTCGTGCGTGGCGACCAGCGCGGTGACGCCCTCGCTGCGGACGACCGCGCGCCACCGATCGCTCCCCTTTTGTGCGCCCCTGGGTCCGCAGGGGCCGGGCGCCAGTATTGCCACCGGATGCCCGGCCCGACAAGGTCCGGACCAGTGCCGGAGCGTGCGGGATCAGCGCGGGTTGCCCGCGTGCGTCAGGGTCTCCCAGGCGACGAAGAGGTTGTTGGAGCCGGCCGGGCGGTTGCGTTCGGTGAGCTTCTGGGTGTTGGTCATGGCCTGGCCGAGGCGGCCGGCGATGGCGTTGTAGCCGACCTCGGTGACGGGTCCCAGGCCGCGGTGGACGGTGCCCTTGCAGAGCGAGGCGGGCGGCGCCTCCCCCAGCTCGTACCTGGCCTGGAAGCCGAGGCCCTGGCGCAGCCGCTCGCCGACGTCCGTGGCGTAGAGGTCCTGGCCCTGGACGCGGCTGGTCTCGGCGACGTGGGAGATCGCGGAGAGGCCGTAGCCGGTGTGGGTGAGGTCCCGGCAGGTCTCCTGGGTGAGGCCGGTGGTGAACGTCCCCTGGCCCTGCCAGTACTTGACGATCTTCTCGCGGGTGTCGAGGTGCTGGCTGGGCACGGTCTTCGGCAGCGCACCGTCGGAGGCGAGGTAGACGTACGCGGCCGTGCGCGTCCGGAACTTCGCCATCGCCTTGTCGTACGACGCCTTGTCCTCCAGGAAGACGGAGATGCCGACGGCCGCCTCCATCATCGACAGCTCCCAGTTGCCGTTGGAGTGGGAGCCGTTGATGACCTCGGGCAGGTAGACGTCGCGCAGCATCGTGGCGAAGCGTGCGGAGTTCGCCCAGTTCCCCGTGTACGTGTACTTGATGATCTCGGCGGCGCGCGGCCAGCTGGATCCTGCCCAGCCGGTCTGCAGCGGGGCGTTGCTGTTGGTGTGGTCCTTGAGGGTGGCCGACCAGGCGTCCATGAGTTCGATGGACTTCTCGGCGTAGCGCTCGTCACGCGTGACGTACCAGGCGAGCGCGGTGGTGTACGCGGCTATCGCGTCCTCGCGCTCGTCGGTGCAGCCGTGGTCGGGGTCGGAGTACGAGCCGCACTCCACGACCGCGCGGGGCTTGGGGGCGCGGGAGAGGGAGGCGTACTTGCTGCCCATCATCTGCTCGTGGGCGGACTTCCAGGGCTGGGCCCCCGCGGCGACCTTCTCGCGGGTGAAGTCCAACTGGCCGCGGGAGACGGTGACTCCGGGGTGGACGAAGGACGAGGGGGCGGCCTCGGCCCGCTCGGCGCCGGGCCAGGCCACGAATCCGGCGACCAGGGCGGTCACGGCGGCGACGACGGCCGCCCCTAAGGGAAGTCGCGCTCTGTGGCGGTTCTGGCGGCGTGCGGAGATGGAGGCGTACGGCATGGGGGACCATCCGTCCTGAGAGGTCTCGGGTTCTCGTATGTGAACGTCAAGCGCCTTTCTGAACACGGGTGTTGGCCCGTGACCATAGGTACGGACCAGACCTCCGTCAAGACATGGAGCCGAAGAACCGGGATGCCGCGGGGCCGTACACACTTGTGACCCGCGGCGGTCCGGACGAACCGGAACCACCGCGGGTCACAAGGGAGTTGGAGGAGCGGTCAGCGCACCTCGGTGATCTCGGGACCGCGCTGGAGCTGCCCCATGCCGCCCGAGAAGCGCGAGCCCTCCTGCTGCTCCTGCTGGACGTTCTCCGCGACCATCTGGGCGTCGTCCGGCAGCTTCAGGACGATCGGGTCACGCGGCGCCATCGGGCCCTCGCCGCGCACGACGACCGTGTCCCGGAAGATCTGCTCCAGGAGACCGGCCGTCTGCGGCTGCACCGCGCCCTGCCCGGAGATCACACCGCGCAGGAACCAGCGCGGCCCGTCGACGCCGATGAAGCGCACGACCTGCACGCCGCCCGTACCGTCCGGCAGCTGCACCGGAACCTGGGCACGCAGCTCCCAGCCGAGCGGGCCCTCGACCTCGTCGATGACACCGCCCTGCTGGGTGATGCCCGAGGCGATCTCCTCGCGGACCTCGCCCCAGATGCCCTCCTTCTTGGGGGCGGCGAAGCCCTGCAGCTGGATGGCGCTGTCCTGGAGCACGACGGTGGCCGCGACGATCGCGTCGCCCGCGACCTCCACCCGCAGCTCCATGCCCTCGACGCCCGGCACGAAGAGCCCACCGAGGTCCACGCGGCCCTCGCCGGGCTCACGGACCTCGGAGAGGTCCCAGGGGCCGTCGGGACGGGGCTCGGGCTCGAGCCTCGCGCGCGAGCGCGCGACGCCGGCGTCAGCGGAGTCATCGCTGTCCATGCCGTCGACGACCTGCTCGTCCGCGCCCGCCGCGTCCTCGGCGGCACTGTCCTTCTTGCGACGTCCGAACACGTCACTGTCCTTCCCGGTCGGATACGACCGATGCGTATCGATTCCCACCCGTTTGATCACCCGGGCTCACACCTGGGCCGACGCCCACGGCGGCATGGCCACCGGTGGACCCGAAGCCCCCCTCGGCCCGCGCCGATGCGGGAAGCTCCGCCACCTCCTGGAAGCGGACCTTCTCGACCTGCTGGACGACCAGTTGGGCAATCCGGTCGAAGCGCTCGAACCGCACGGCCTCGCGCGGATCGAGATTCACCACGATCACCTTGATCTCCCCACGGTACCCGGCATCCACCGTCCCCGGGGCATTCACCAGAGCGACACCACAGCGGGCGGCGAGCCCGGAACGGGGGTGCACGAAGGCCGCGTACCCCTCGGGGAGCGCGATGGACACCCCGGTCGGCAGGACCGCGCGCTCGCCGGGGGCGAGTTCGCGGGACTCCGTCGTGCGCAGATCGGCACCGGCGTCACCGGGCTGCGCGTACGCGGGCAGCGGTACATCGGGGTCGACGCGCCTGATCAGCACGTTCAGCTCGTCGGAGGGCGTCACGGGTTCACCTCGAAAGCGCGGGCACGCCGGACCTGGTCCGGGTTGTTCATGGCCGCCTGGATCTCCTCCGGGCGGCCGTTGTCGATGAAGTGGTCGACCTTCACCTCGATGAAGAGGGCGTCGGCGCGGACGGCGACGGGCCCGTCGGGACCGCCGATCCGTCCGGTGGCGGTCGAATAGATCTTCCGTCCGGCTACGGCGGTGACCTCGGCCTCCAGGTACAGCACGGTGCCCAGCGGCACGGGCCGCACGAAGTCGGTCTCGAGCCGCCCGGTCACGGCGATCACGCGCAGCAGCCAGTTCAGCGAGCCGAGCGTCTCGTCGAGCGCGGTGGCGAGGACGCCGCCATGGGCGAGGCCGGGGGCACCCTGATGCGCCTCGCGCACGGTGAACTCGGCGGTGATGGCCACGCCCTCACCGGCTCGCGCCGCGAGGTGCAGTCCGTGCGCCTGTCCCTCACCACAGCCGAAACAGTGCTCGTAATGGGCACCGATGAGCTCACCCGGGGCGGGCGCGTCGGGGTGGCGGACGGGCGCTATCGCGTCGGCCGGGGGCGTCAGAGCTGCAGATGTACCACTCACAGGCGCAGACCTTACCTCCGCGTCAGCGCGGCAACCGCACCGTGCCAAGCTTGGTTCCATGCAGCCTTATGAAGAACGCCTGACCGCGCCCCGTTCGTGGTGGTTCGCCTCGGTCCTGGTGGGCGTCGCGATGGCCCTGATCCTGCTGCCGTTCGGCACCCTGCCGCTCCTCGGCGGCCTGGTCGGCGGCACGGCTGTGGCAGCGGTCGTCACCAGCGCGTACGGCGCCGTGCGCGTCCGGGTGGTGGCGGGCTCACTGGTCGCGGGGGACGCGAAGATCCCGGTGTCCGCCCTGGGCGACGCGGAGGTCCTGACCGGCGAGGAGACCCGCGCCTGGCGCACTTACAAGGCCGACCCGCGCGCCTACATGCTGCTGCGCGCCTACATCCCCACGGCGCTGCGGGTGAACGTCACGGACCGCGATGACCCCACCCCGTACGTGTACGTCTCCACGAGACACCCGGAGGAACTGTCGGCGGCGCTGGACGCGGTACGCCAAAGCGCCCCGTAAGGGTCGCGGGATCAGGGGCGCGGGGAACTGCATCAGGGGCGCGGGGAACTGCGCGACCAGCCAGAGGCGGCCCGCAGACCGGCACGAAAGCGCAGACCGACACGGAAGCGCAGGCCCACGAAAGAAGAACAGCCGTACCGCCTGCGGCACGGCGGCGAGGGGCACACAGGGGCCGAGCTCAGCGCCCCAGCTCCCGGGGGACCTCCCCCACCCGCAGAGGATCGTCCGGCTTCTCCAGAGGCGGCAGCTCCGCCAGCGCGTCCCACGGCACCTGCGTCTTGCGCAGGTCCTGCCGGATCCGTCCGGCCAGCTTCTTGGTGTCCCGGCGGTTCATGACCGCTCCGACCGCGGCGCCCACCATGAAGGGCATGAGGTTCGGCAGGTTGCGGACCATCCGCTTCATGATCTGCTGGCGCAGCTCGCGCTTCATCTGGCCGCCCAGCGCGGTGTTGAAGGTCGCCGGCTTGGCGACGTCGATACCGCGCTCCTCGGACCAGGAGTTCAGGTACGCCATGCTGCGCTGCTTGAGGTTGCCCTCGGGCCGTCGGCCGTAGACCTCGTGCAGCTCGGCGATCAGCTTCAGCTCTATGGCGGCGACGCCGGTGATCTCCGCCGCGAGCTCGGCGGGCATCGCGGGCGGCACCGGCAGCATCGCCGCGGCCCCCACTCCCGCACCTACGGTGGACGTGGCGTTGGCGGCGCCCGCGACGAGTTTGTCCGCGAGCTGCTCGGGGCCGAGGCCCGGGAACTGCTTGCGGAGGGTCGCCAGATCGCGGACCGGGATCCGCGGGGCGTTCTCGATGAGCCGGTCGGCGAGATAGCCGATGCCGGCCTTGGCGCCGCGCCCGCCCATGCGCACGCCTTGCATCACTCCGCCCGTGACGGCGGCAACGCGGCCGCCCCTGGACCCGGCCTCACCGGCTTTCCGAGTGGTCCTGGGCGCCCTGTCGACCGCCGTCTCGTCCGGCGCCGCCTCGGCGGCGGTCACCGGTTCGAGCGAGGCTGCCCCAGTCGCGGAAGAGCCTCGCCCGTCGTCACACACACCGGCGTCCGGGACGCCGGCCTCGTCCGCCCCGCGCTTGCGGAAGCGGCGCTTCCAGGACGGGGTCGAGCCAGTCACGGCCGACCCCGCCTCAGTCGCAGTCGCGGCAGATCGGCTGGCCGTTCTTCTCGCGGGCCAGCTGACTGCGGTGGTGCACCAGGAAGCAGCTCATGCAGGTGAACTCGTCCTGCTGCTTCGGGAGCACGCGGACGGCGAGCTCCTCGTTGGAAAGGTCGGCGCCGGGCAGCTCAAGGCCCTCGGCGGCCTCGAACTCGTCGACGTCGACGGCCGAGGTCGACTTGTCGTTCCGCCGTGCCTTGAGTTCCTCGATGCTGTCCTCATTGACGTCATCGTCGGTCTTACGTGGGGTGTCGTAGTCCGTTGCCATGTCGCTCTCCCCCTCTGGGTGTCTGCGGTGTCTCAAGCGCTCGTAACGCGTGAGAGGCCGGACTTGTGCCCGACCTGAAGCGGAGATTTTGCCTCACATCAAGGTCTGTTACTCAATCGACACCCAACCGGACCCCTGGAGGGGTGATCGGTTTGGATGGCGATCGGGACCGTACACGGTCCGAATGTCGCACTTCACAGGCGCCACCCCGTGTACTTCCCGTGATCAAGACCCCTAAAAACCCGGATTTTCCCGGCTTTCCGACGACTTTCACGATCACGGAGAGTAGATGGACCGAAAATTCGCCCCTGTGATCGATCACACATGAAATTCCCAGGAAGAGGCCCGGAAATTCCGCGTTGAGCGAACATCGCGGCGCGTCCGCGGCAGCATCTCAGAGAGGAAGGGTGACTCGCATGACGAGCCCACCCCCCTCGCGCGGCTCCGCGATGATACGGCCCCCGTGGGCCCGCGCCACCGACCGGGCGATCGACAGGCCGAGACCGACGCCCTTGTCACTGCCCGTCCGCTCGGTCCGCAGCCGCCGGAACGGCTCGAAGAGGTTGTCGATCTCGTACGCGGGCACCACGGGACCCGTGTTCGACACCACCAGGACCGCCTGGCCGTGCTGGGCCTCCGTGGTGACCTCGACCCAGCCCTCGTCCGGCACGTTGTACCTGACGGCGTTCTGTACGAGGTTCAGGGCGATCCGCTCCAGGAGGACGCCGTTGCCCTGCACGACGGCCGGAGCGCGCTCTCCGCGGATCTCCACGCCCTTCGCGTCGGCCTCGGCGCGCACCTGGTCCACGGCGCGGTCGGCGACCTCGGCGAGGTCGACCGGTTTGCGCTCCACGATCTGGTTGTCACTGCGGGCGAGGAGCAGCAGACCCTCCACGAGCTGCTCGCTGCGCTCGTTGGTGGCGAGCAGGGTCTTGCCGAGCTGATGGAGCTCGGGCGGCGCCCCGGGGTCGGAGAGGTGCACCTCCAGGAGCGTGCGGTTGATCGCCAGGGGCGTGCGCAGCTCGTGCGAGGCGTTGCCGACGAACCGCTGCTGGGCGGTGAAGGCGCGTTCCAGACGGTCCAGCATCTCGTCGAAGGTGTCCGAAAGCTCCTTCAACTCGTCGTCGGGGCCGTCCAGTTCGATGCGCCGGGACAGGTCCGTGCCGGCCACCCTGCGCGCGGTGCGCGTGATGCGGCCGAGCGGCGAGAGGACCCGGCCCGCCATCGCGTAGCCGAAGGCGAAGGCGATCACGGCGAGACCCAGGAGGGCGAGCAGCGAGCGGCTGAGGAGATTGTCCAGGGCGTGCTGGCGCACCTGGTTGACGCAGTCGTTCAACGCGTTGTTGAGCTGCACTTCGGTGGGGTGCTCGGAAAGACCCCGGAAACTCTCGCAGGTCTGACTGCTCACGGTGCTGTTGCCGGTGACCTGGAACGGCAGCTCGCTGCCCACGTTCAGGGCCTGCGCGGCGAGCAGATAGATGATCGAGAGCAGCAGGATGCCCGCGATCAGGAACATGCCGCCGTAGAGCAGCGTGAGGCGTATACGGATCGTGGGACGCAGCCACGGGAAGGGCGGTTCGACCTTGCGCGGGTCCCACGTGGGCTTCGGAGGCGCGGCTGGTGGCGCCGGGGACGCGGCCACCGGGGATCAGATCCGGTAGCCGGAGCCGGGCACCGTCACGATGACGGGGGGCTCGCCGAGCTTGCGGCGCAGGGTCATGACGGTCACCCGGACGACGTTCGTGAACGGGTCCGTGTTCTCGTCCCAGGCCTTCTCCAGGAGCTGCTCGGCGGAGACCACCGCGCCCTCGCTGCGCAGCAGCACTTCGAGGACGGCGAACTCCTTGGGGGCCAGCTGGATCTCCCTGCCGTCGCGGAAGACCTCGCGGCGGTTGGGGTCGAGCTTGATCCCGGCGCGCTCCAGGACGGGCGGCAGCGGCACGCTGGTACGCCGTCCGAGGGCACGCACGCGTGCCGTGAGCTCGCTGAACGCGAAGGGCTTGGGGAGGTAGTCGTCGGCGCCGATCTCCAGGCCCTCGACGCGGTCGCTGACGTCGCCCGACGCGGTGAGCATCAGGACGCGGGTCGGCATGCCGAGCTCGACGATCTTGCGGCAGACGTCGTCGCCGTGGACGAGCGGGAGGTCCCGGTCGAGCACCACGACGTCGTAGTCGTTGACGCCGATGCGCTCCAGAGCGGCCGCTCCGTCGTACACGACGTCGACGGCCATGGCCTCCCGGCGCAGTCCGGTGGCCACCGCATCGGCGAGCAGCTGCTCGTCCTCGACGACGAGTACGCGCACGTCGCTGTCCTTCCTCTGTGCCCCTGCGGGCAGGTCTGTCGTGGGGTAGGGCTCCATCCTGCCCCTTTCGGCCATAAACCGGCTGTAAGACAGCCTGTCATCGGAGCCGGGCCCGGGGCCGGGTCGCGGGAATGCCGGATTTTCTCCGCGGGTTGAGGTTTCTGCGGAACCGAGCGAGGGGAGGACGGGTTTACACCCGCGATCACGCTTTGTATGTAGCACGCCACAAACTGCTTTCCGCAGAGCGGCTTGAGACGTGATCGCCCCTTCCTTGAGGGCACACCCCCGTGCCATCGACCCACGACCCAGCCGAGGGGGCGCAACCATGGACGCATTCACCGCAGGACTGCTGCAGCGCATAGAGGCCACGGAGTCCGACCTCACGAAGGCCCGTGAGACGGGCGACGACTTCCTTGCCGAGGTCGAGCTGGCCGAGCTGGAAGACCTCCACCGCCTGGCGGCCGAGCACGGCGTCGAGGTGGGCGCCCTGCACGCCTGACCGACGTCCCAGTACACACACGGAAGGGCCCCGGCACCTGTGGGACGAGGTGCCGGGGCCCTTCCGTGTGTGCGGGGGTCCTTCCGTGTGTGCGGGGGCCCTTCGTGGGTCAGTCGTGCCAGGCGCCGAGGTCCTCCAGGAGGCCCTGGAGCGTCTCGAAGAGGGCGGGCGGCCCCGCGATGGCCAGCTCGCCCGAGAGCGCCTCTCCGGGGCGGCCACCGGTCAGCGCGCCCGCTTCCCGCGCGACGAGGTCGCCTGCCGCGAAGTCCCACGGGTTCAGCCCCCGCTCGTAGTACGCGTCGAGGCGGCCCACCGCGACGTCGCACAGGTCGATCGCGGCCGAGCCGCCGCGCCGGATGTCCCGGACCTTCGGGATCAGGTGACGCGCCACCTCGGCCTGCTGCGCGCGGCGCTCAGCGATGTACCCGAAGCCGGTGCCGATCAGGGCCTGGTCCAGGGAGGGGGCGGGGCGCACCCGGGCGGGCACGTCGTTGAGGTGGGCGCCCTCTCCGAGGACCGCGCGGTACGTCTCCCCGCGCATCGGCGCGTGCACGACTCCGACGAGCGTCTCGCCGTCCTTGCGGGCGGCGATGGACACGGACCAGTCGGGGCGGCCGTAGAGGTAGTTGACGGTGCCGTCGATGGGGTCGACGACCCACTGGACGCCGCTGGTGCCCTCGGAGCTCGCGCCCTCCTCGCCGAGCACGCCGTCGGCCGGCCTGCGCTCGGCGAGGAAGGCGGTGATCAGCTTCTCGGAGGCGATGTCCATCTCGGTGACGACGTCGACGGCGCTCGACTTGGTGGCGGCCACGCCGAGGTCGTCGGGCCGTCCGTCGCGCAGGAAGGCTCCGGCGCGGTGCGCGGCCTCCAGGGCGAGGGCGAGGAGTTCTGCCTTGAGGTCGGTCACGTCGGTCACTGCGTTACCTCGGGGTTCTTTACGCGTACGGGCTGTCGGCGCCCGCGGCCGCGGGCTTCGGGGCGCGGGCGGGGCAGCAGCCCACCGGGCACAGGTCATGGCTCGGGCCGAGGGAGCCCAGGGCGCAGGGGGTGACGGCCGCGCCGCTCTCCGCGGCGGCCCGCTCAAGGACCAGTTCCCTGATCGCCGCGGCGAACCGCGGGTCGGCGCCGACGGTCGCCGATCGGCGCACCGGAAGACCCAGCTCCGCGGCCTTGGCCTCGGCCTCGGTGTCGAGGTCGTACAGGACCTCCATGTGGTCCGAGACGAACCCGATGGGGACCATGACCACGGCGGGGGCACCTGCCGCGTGCCGCTCCTCCAGGTGGTCGCAGATGTCCGGCTCCAGCCACGGGATGTGCGGGGCGCCGCTGCGCGACTGGTAGACGAGCTCCCAGGGGTGCGCGGCGCCGGTCTCCTCCTGGACGGCGTCGGCGATGAGGCGGGCCACGTCCAGGTGCTCCTTGACGTACGCACCGCCGTCGCCGTGCTCCTCGACGGGGCCGGAGGTGTCCGCGGCGGCGGTCGGGATGGAGTGCGTGGTGAAGGCCAGGTGCGCTCCGTCCCGCACGTCCTCGGGGAGTTCGGAGAGGGACTTCAGAACACCGTCGATCATGGGGCGGACGAAGCCGGGGTGGTTGAAGTAGTGCCTGAGCTTGTCGACCTTGGGCAGTTCGAGGCCCTCGGACTCCAGGACGGCCAGGGAGTCCGCGAGGTTCTCGCGGTACTGACGGCAGCCCGAGTACGAGGCGTACGCGCTGGTGGCCAGGGTCAGGATGCGGCGGTGGCCGTCGGTGACCATCTCGCGCAGGGTGTCGGTCAGATAGGGCGCCCAGTTGCGGTTGCCCCAGTAGACCGGCAGGTCCAGGCCGTGCTCCACGAAGTCCTTGCGCAGGGCGTCCAGGAGGGCGCGGTTCTGGTCGTTGATCGGGCTGACCCCGCCGAACAGGAAGTAGTGCTGCCCCACCTCCTTGAGCCGCTCCGTGGGGATGCCGCGCCCGCGCGTCACGTTCTCCAGGAACGGGACGACGTCGTCCGGGCCTTCTGGGCCGCCGAACGAGAGCAACAGCAGGGCGTCATAGGGAGTCGAATCCAGCGCATCGGACATGCATCCGATCCTGCCACCCGCCACTGACAGCCGGAAAACGGCCTCCGCCGAACGGAAAAACCCGGTGCGCCAGGCCGCTTCGGAGCCGTAACCTGTATTGGCCATCTTTACGCCTTACCCGGAGCCTCCGCCGCCACGGAAGCGGCAGCCGTTCCGGAGCCCTAGCGGAGTCCACGTGCCCAGCCCCTACCGCGCCATCTTCGCCGCCCCCGGCACGAAGGCCTTCTCCAGCGCCGGGTTCCTCGGCCGCATGCCGCTGTCGATGATGGGCATCGGCATCGTGACCATGGTGTCGCAGCTCACCGGGCGTTACGGCCTCGCGGGCGCCCTGTCGGCGACGGTCGCGCTGTCGGCCGCCGCGATCGGGCCGCAGATCTCCCGGCTCGTGGACCGGCACGGCCAGCGCCGGGTGCTCAGGCCCGCGACGCTGGTCTCCCTGGCCGCGGTCGCCGGGCTGCTGCTCTGTGCGAAGTTCGAGGCGCCCGACTGGACGCTGTTCCTCTTCGCCGCCCTGGTCGGCTGCGTGCCGAGCGTGGGCTCGATGATCCGGGCGCGCTGGGCCGTCCTGTACCGCGACACCCCGCAGCTGCACACCGCGTACTCCTTCGAGTCGGTGGTGGACGAGATCTGCTTCATCTTCGGGCCGATCATCTCGATCGGTCTCTCCACGGTGTGGTTCCCGGAGGCCGGTCCGCTGCTGGCCGGGGCCTTCCTCGCGGTGGGCGTCTTCTGGCTGACGGCCCAGCGGGCCACCGAGCCGGTGCCGCATCCGCGGGAACACCACACCAGGGAGTCGGCGCTGCGCTCCGGGGGCCTGCAGGTGCTGGTCGCCACCTTCGTCGCGACCGGCGCGATCTTCGGTTCGATCGACGTGGTCACCGTGGCGTACGCGGAGGACCAGGGCCACAAGTCCGCGGCCAGCCTGGTGCTCGCCGTCTACGCGCTCGGCTCCTGCGTGGCGGGCGCGGCCTTCGGGCTCCTGCGCTTCGAGGGGGCGCCGGCCCCCCGGTGGCTGCTGGGTGTCTGTGCGATGGCCGTGAGTATGATCCCGCTTCAACTGGTCGGGAACCTTCCGTTTCTGGCCGTGGCGTTGTTCGTCGCGGGCCTCTCCATCGCACCGACAATGATCACGACGATGGCCCTCGTCGAGCAGCACGTACCACGCGCGAAACTGACCGAGGGCATGACCTGGGTGAGCACCGGGCTCGCGGTCGGGGTCGCGCTCGGCTCCTCCGCGGCCGGGTGGGTCATCGACGCCGCGGGATCGGACGCCGGATACGGGGTGCCGGGGATCTCCGGAGCCGTCGCGGTCGCGGTCGGATTCCTGGGGTATCGCCGGCTGAAGCGGCCGGTTCCGCGACGGGGAGGGACCCATGAATACGGGCACGAGCAGCGGGAAGAGCACAGCGACGTGGCGTAACTGGGCGGGCAACGTGACCGCGCGGCCGGCCCGGGAGACCACCCCCGCCTCGGTCGACGAGCTGGTCGCGGCCGTGCGCCGGGCCAAGGAGGACGGCCTGAAGGTGAAGCCCGTCGGCACGGGCCACTCCTTCACGGCGACCGCCGCGACCGACGGCCTCCTCATACGCCCCGACCTGCTCACCGGCATCCGGGCGATCGACCGCGCGGCCGGCACGGTCACCGTGGAGGCCGGCACTCCGCTGAAGCGCCTGAACACGGCGCTGGCCCGCGAGGGTCTGTCGCTCACGAACATGGGCGACATCATGGAGCAGACCGTCTCCGGAGCCGTCAGCACCGGCACGCACGGCACGGGCCGCGACTCGGCCTCGATCTCCGCCCAGATAACGGGACTTGAGCTGGTCACCGCGGACGGCACGGTCCTGACCTGCTCCGCCGACGAGAACCCCGAGGTGTTCACCGCGGCCAGGACAGGGCTCGGCGCCCTCGGCGTCATCACGGCCATCACCTTCGCCGTGGAACCGGTCTTCTACCTCACCGCTCGCGAGGAGCCGATGACCTTCGACAGGGTCACCGACGACTTCGACGCACTCGTCACCGAGAACGAGCACTTCGAGTTCTACTGGTTCCCGCACACCGGCAACTGCAACACCAAGCGCAACAACCGCAGCCCGGGCCCCGCGGCTCCGCCCGGCCGGATCAGCGCCTTCGTAGAGGACGAGTTGCTCTCCAACGGCCTCTTCCAGGTGGTCAATTCCCTCGGCCGCGCCGTCCCCGCGGCCATCCCCGGCATCGCCAAGATCTCCAGCAAGGCGCTCTCCGCGCGGACCTATACGGACATCCCCTACAAGGTCTTCACCAGCCCGCGCCGCGTCCGGTTCATGGAGATGGAGTACGCGGTCCCGCGCGAGGTCCTCGTGGAGACCCTGCGCGAACTGAAGGCGATGGTGGACCGCTCGCCGCTGCGGATCAGCTTCCCCGTGGAGGTCCGCACGTCCCCCGCCGACGACATCACGCTCTCCACGGCGTCGGGCCGGGAGAGCGCGTACATCGCCGTCCACATGTACCGGGGCACGCCGTACCAGGCGTACTTCACGGCCGCCGAGCGGATCTTCACCGCGCACGAGGGGCGGCCGCACTGGGGCAAGGTGCACACGCGCGACGCGGAGTACTTCTCCAAGGCGTACCCCCGCTTCGGCGAGTTCACGGCCCTGCGCGACCGCCTCGACCCGGACCGCCTGTTCGGCAACGACTACCTGCGGCGGGTCCTGGGCGCCTGAAACGTCCGCTACGGAGTGGGCGTAGCGCCGCCCTGCTGCGGGTCTCCGCCCGTGCCCGAGCCCTTCGAGGGCGTGGGCGTCGGGGTGGGCTTGGGCGTGGGCGTCGGGTCCGTCGTGGAACTGTCGTCCCCGGAGTCGGAGCCGTCGTCCTTGCCCTTGTCCGGGTCCGTGCCGGTGCCGTTTCCGGTGTCGTCCTTCGAACCGGAGTCGGTGCCGTTGCCGTTCCCCGTGCCGTTGCCGGAGTTGTCGCCGCCGGTCCCGTTCGGGTCCTGCGACGCGTTGTCGCCGCCCTGCCGGGAGCCGTCATCCGTGCCCGGCGTGCCGTCGTCCGAAGGCTGTACGGAGGGTTCGTCCGCGGGCGGGGGCTGCTTCCTCGGAGAGGAGTTGTGCCCCGAGACACCGTTGCTGATCGTGGTGCCCTCGCCGCCGCTCAGGTCCTTGCCGGAGACCAGCTCGTACGTGGTGATACCCGCCATGGCGACACCGAAGACGACGGCCGCGGCGATCAACGGCCGCTTCCAGCTGCGGACCTGCGTGCGGTGCGTGGTGCCCTCGGTGAACTCCTCCGACGGGAGTGCCGGTTCGAAGGCGGTCGTCGGCGTCGGCACTTGGCCGGGGCCCGTGGTGCGCAACACGCGCGTGGCGTCGTCGTGCGGCAGCGCCTGGGTGGCGTCGACCGCCCCGAGAAGCTGCGTCCTCTCGGCGTCGGCACCGGCTCCCGCGGTGGGCAGCAGCGTCGTGGCATCCGCGTCGCCCGCGGGCGGCGGCACCGTCGTGGGGTCCGTGCCCGCGGCGGGCAGGACCGCGGTGGGATCCGCCGCGGGATCCGCGTCCCCCGCCGTGGGCAACAGCGCGGTCGCGTCGGCATCGGTGCCGGGGGCGGCCGCCTCCGGTCTCCCCCACGTCGTGGTCACCGGGCCCGTCGCGCCGAGAGCTCCCGGATAGGCGGCGGCCCTGGCGGCGGTCCTGAATGTCTCGGGCACCTGCGTCGCGGCCGTCACCGGAACCTGCCGGGCCCTCGGCTTGGCCTGCACCGTGACGTCACGTATCTGCTCGCCCGTACGCTTGAAGAAATGCTGGAAGACGGTGCCGCCACAGGTCGCGATCGCGCTCACGACACCGGCGCCGAGGATCGTTCCGTAGACGCCGAGGTTCGAGGCGAGCTTCGCCGCCACGACCGCGGCGATGGCACTTCCGGCCACCTGCGGCACACTCAGATCGAGGCGCCGCTTCTCGCCCGGCTCCTCCTGGTCCTTCGACTCCTTGCCGGAATCCGGCTTTTCACGCATCTCCGACCCTTGCCTGCCTTTCTCGACCGACTACACGAGACAGGGACGTATGGGCGAAGTGTTTAGTTCCGTTTCGGGACATACCGTGAAGTGCGCCACCCGCGTGGAGGCGTGACAGGGCCGGAGCGGGCGCCAACTGCCGTCCTCCATGAGAAGTTCGGCGGCGCGGCGGTCCACCCGCGTGGCCCGAATGGAGTACTGTTGCGAGCCCTGGGTCCGGTCTCCCGCCAGGGTGCCCGGGGCCTCGAAGGACCGCCGGGTGGGGGGCTCGCTGCACAGGGTGACGAACCTCGTCACTTAGCGTTGCGAAATGGTAACCGTGCCATAACGGCGATCCAGGGCCCATGCCCGACACGCCGGGCAACTCGGCAAGGTTGTGGCAGGCTGCACCCGGGCAGGCCACACTCGACTAGCGGAAGCAGCGACGCACGTGACGTCGGCAGGCACCACCCGGGAGGTCCCCATGCCCGAACTGCGTGTCGTGGCCGTCAGCAACGACGGCACACGGCTGGTGCTCAAAGCTGCGGACAGCACGGAGTACACGCTTCCGATCGACGAACGGCTGCGTGCCGCAGTCCGCGGCGACAGGCCCCGACTCGGACAGATCGAGATCGAGGTGGAGAGCCACCTCCGACCGCGCGACATCCAGGCACGGATACGTGCCGGCGCCAGCGCGGAAGAAGTGGCCCAGTTCGCCGGCATCCCCGTCGACCGCGTCCGCCGCTTCGAAGGACCCGTGCTCGCGGAGCGCGCCTTCATGGCGGAGCGCGCCAGGAAGACCCCCGTGCGCCGTCCCGGCGAGAACACCGGACCCCAGCTCGGCGAGGCCGTGCAGGAACGGCTGATGCTGCGGGGCGTCGACAAGGACACCGTCCAGTGGGACTCCTGGCGCCGTGACGACGGCACGTGGGAGGTCCTGCTCGTCTACCGCGTCGCGACCGAACCGCACTGCGCGAGCTGGACGTACGACCCGCCCCGGCGGCTCGTCCAGGCCGTGGACGACGAGGCGCGTTCGCTCATCGGCGAAACGGACGACGTCTCCGCGCCCGAGCCCAGCTTCCCGTTCGTGCCGCGCATCGCCCGGCTGCCCCGGGACCGCCCCGCGGACCGGCCGCTCGACCGCGCCCTGGACCGTCAGCTGGAGCGCCCGAGCATCCCGCTGCCCCCGGCCGAATCGCCGGAGGAAGGCACCGGCGCCGGCTCCGCGGTCGCCGAACAGGAGCGCGACTCGCTGACCAGCCTCCTGGAGGCGGTGCCCAGCTTCCGCGGCGACATGGTCGTACCCGAGCGCCCCTCGGCCACGACCACCACGGAACTGCCGCCGCCCGCCCAGGAGGAGCCCGAGCAGGAGCCGGACGCCGAGGAGCCCCCGGCGGCATCGGCGGGCGCCGGCGCGGCCTACGCGGACGTGCTCATGCCGCGCTCGGTGGCGAGCCACCGCGACCGCCTCGTCGGCTCCACGGACCGTCAGGCCGAGGCCGACGGCGTGCGCCCGGGCCGCCGCGCCGCGGTGCCCAGCTGGGACGAGATCGTCTTCGGCACGCGCCGCAAGAAGCAGGAATAGCGCCTCGGCGGGAAAGCCGCTCAGGCAGCTGTCTACGGAGTGGGGGGCCACACCCGGCCGGGTGTGGCC
>NZ_JBHVZA010000003.1:0-421415 GCF_042880275.1 Streptomyces sp. NPDC058308 | reverse complement strand
CTAGACCAGCCCGCCGCCCCACCCTGGCCGTCCGGGTCAAAGTCAACGTGCGGTGGAGGGACGGGAGTCAAGGGTGGAGCGCAGCGGAATCGGCGCAGCCGACGCGCAGCGCAGCGGAGCGCCCTTTACTCCCGGCCCGGAACCGCCACACTCCGCACAACACCGGGCGGCCCCGGCAACCATCAAAGACACCGGCCCACCGAAGCCCCCGCCCACCCCCAGAGGTAACGACTTGGTTGCCTCGGAGGCGCGCGCTATTGACGCCTCATTCACGCCAGCCGTACGGTCCTCACCAATTGGAAAGTTTCCTAACAGTTAACCGTCAGCCGCCACGGAAGGCAGGTGCCGTCATGGCAGCAGCAGGCAGCCCGCCGGGAACCCCGGGCACGCCGCGCGTCCTGCGCGCCATGAACGACCGGGCCGTCCTCGACCTCCTCGTCGCCCACGGCCCCCTCACCCGTACCCGGATCGGCGAGCTGACGGGTCTGTCGAAGCCCACCACCTCGCAGCTCCTCGGCCGCCTGGAAAGCGCCGGGCTCGTCCACACCACCGGCAGCCTCAGCGGACGCCCCGGCCCCAACGCCCTCCTGTACGAGATCGATCCGGGCGCCGGACACGTCGCGGCACTCTCCGCCGACCCCACCGGGATCACCGCGCTCGTCGCCGACATCACCGGCACCGTGCTCGGCAAGGAGCGCGTGGAGGCCGACGCCGTCGCCGAGGACGTGCGCCACCGCACCGCCCAGCTCGTCGCGGAGGCCGTCGACGGCGCGCTGCGGCAGGCGAATCTCGGCCACGACGACCTGCGGGCCGCGGTGATCGGCACCCCCGGCGCCATCGACCCGCACACCGGCCAGCTGCGCTACGCCCCGCACCTGCCGGGCTGGCACTCCCGCACCCTGCGCGACGACCTCGCCGCCGTCCTCGGCACGCCCGTCGACATCGAGAACGACGTGAACCTGGCCGCCGTCGCCGAGCAGTACGAGGGCGCCGCCCAGGACTTCGACAACTACGTACTGACCTGGCTCGACGAAGGCGTCGGCGCCGCCATCGTGCTCGGCGGCACCCTGCTGCGCGGCGCGACCGGCGGCGCGGGCGAGATCGGCTACATGCCGCTGCCGGGCGCCCCGCTGGCACGCGGCGGCACGGCGGGCGGCGGTGACGGCGGCTTCGAGAGCCTCGTCTCCGCGTACGTGGTGCGCGAACTCACCGGCGGCGGCGCGACGTTGGCGCAGGTCATGGCCGACGACGCCGCGCTCGGCGAGGTCGCGCGGCGCATCGCCACCGGCATCGCCGCCGTCGTCGCCGTCGTCGACCCCGAACTCGTCGTGCTCTCCGGCTCGGTCTCCCAGGCCGGCGGCGACAAACTGCGGATCCGCGTCGAGGAGGAGCTGACCGGGCTCGCCCTGCCGCGCCCCCAGGTCCGCATCAGCGAGCTCGACGGCGACCCGATCCTCACCGGCGCGCTCCGCTCGGCCCTCACCCAGGCCCGCGACCAGGTCTTCGACACGGCCTGAGCCACCGCCCCGCACACCCGTTACCCCGCGCACCCGCACCCGTACCCCGCTAAGTCCCGCCTCCCTCCCCGTAAAGGAAGTCCGCCATGCCGCGATGGCGCATGCCCACCTGCGCGTCCGCGGCGCTCGCCGCAGCCGGTCTGTTGCTCTCCGGCTGCGCCAATCCGAGCGTCGGCAGCGCGAACGACGACCCGACCAAGCCGGTCACCCTGAAGTTCTGGCACGGCTGGTCGACGCCCGGCGAGGTCAAGGCCGTCGAGGACAGCATCGGCCGCTTCGAGAAGCTGCACCCGAACATCAAGGTGAAGACCACCGGGAACGTCTCCGACGCCACCGTCAACCAGGCCCTGCGAGCGGGTGGCGACAAGGCCCCGGACGTGGTGTCGTCGTTCACCACCAACAATGTGGGCCAGTACTGCGACTCCGGGATGTGGACGGACCTCGACCCGTTCATGAGGAAGACCGGGCTCGACAAGCGGAAGACATTTCCCAAGACGCTGCTCGACTACACCAGTTACCGGGGCAACCAGTGCGCCCTGCCGCTGCTCGCCGACGCCTACGGGATGTACTACAACAAGGACGCCTACGAGAAGGCGGGGATCGAGCGCCCGCCGCGCACGATGTCCGAGTTCGAGGAGGTCTCCAAGAAACTGACCGTGCGCAGCGGCAAGCACTCGTACAAGCAGGTCGGGTTCATGCCCAACTTCCGCTTCTACCAGAACAGCCCGGACCGGCTCTTCGCCCAGTGGGGGCCGAAGTACTTCGACAAGAAGGGCGATTCGCGGCTCGCCGACGATCCCTCCACGTACGCGTTCTTCAAGACCGCGGACCGGCTGGCCGACGCCCAGGGTGGTTTCGGTGACCTGGAGAGGTTCCGCCTCACCTTCGGCGACGAGATGTCCAGCCAGAACGCCTTCCTGACCGGCAAGGTCGCGATGCACCTCGACGGCGAATGGCGCGGCCTGATGCTGAACGACGCGAAGGCGAAGTTCGACTGGGGTGTGGCGCCGCTGCCCGTCCCCGACGACCAGGCCGATACGTACGGGCGCGGCTTCATCACCGGCACCGTCGCCGGCATCGCGCACAGCAGCAAGCACCAGAACGCCGCGTGGGAGCTGGTCAGGTTCCTGACGGCGGACACCGAGCAGGTGGTGGACTTCGCGAACGACATCCACAACGTGCCCTCCACCTTCGCGGCGCTCAAGTCACCCGACCTGGACGCCGATCCGACCTTCCGGACCTTCTTCGACATCCTGGAGAACAAGCACAGCAAGGCCCTGCCGCCCTCCGTCAACGGCGGCGCCTACGTCGTCTCGCTCCAGGACTTCTCGTACTCCGCGGAGGCAGGGCGTATCCACGACCTGCGCAAGGGCCTGAAGAAGCTCGACGAGCAGATCGACGCCGACACCCTCCAGTCGAAGAGCTGAGGACCCCCGCCATGGCACTCTCCCTCTCCAACCCCGCGCGCCGCAGACTGCGCACGCTCGGTTTCCTCTCCCCCTGGCTGGTCGGCTTCAGCGTCTTCTTCGCGTACCCGCTGATCGCCACCGTCTACTTCTCGTTCATGCACTACAACCAGATCAAGGAGCCCACGTTCGTGGGGCTCAGGAACTGGCGGTACGTGTTCGAGCAGATGCCCCTGTTCGGGCCCGCCCTGTGGAACACCCTCTGGCTGGTCGTGATCATGGTGGCCGTGCGGGTCGTCTTCGGGCTCTCGCTCGGGCTGCTCATCACGAAGATCAAGACGGGCGCCGGGTTCTTCCGCACCGCCTTCTACATCCCCTACCTCGCCCCGCCGGTGGCCGCCACCGTCGCCTTCGTCTTCCTGCTCAACCCGGGCACGGGTCCGGTGAACGAGATCCTGGAAGCGGTCGGGATCTCCGGGCCCAACTGGTTCAACGACCCCGACACCGCCAAGCCCTCCCTGGTGCTGCTCTCCCTGTGGGGCATCGGCGACCTGATGGTGATCTTCATGGCGGCGCTCCTCGACGTGCCGAAGGAGCAGTACGAGGCCGCCGACCTCGACGGTGCCGGGCCCTTCGCCAAGTTCCGCTACGTGACCTGGCCCGCGATCACGCCCATCGTGATGTTCGCGGTGGTCACCGGTGTCGTACAGACCATGCAGTACTACACACAGGCCCTGGTCGCGGGGAAGGTCGCCTCCGGCGTCAACATCGGGCCCGGCTCGGTGATCCAGCCCGGCTACCCGGACCACTCGACCCTCACGGTCCCCCAGCTCGTCTATCAGATGGGCTTCCAGAACTTCAACACCGGCGCCGCGTGCGTGCTCTCGCTCGTACTCTTCGCCATCGCCATGGCCGTGACGATGCTCCTGATGCGCAAGCGCTCCGGACTGCTCGCGGCGGAGGACTGAGGACTTCGATGACTTCCACGACGCTCAGCGCGCCCACCGCGGCGCCCGAACGGACCGCCCCCGCCCGGGGCCCCGCCGCCGCCCGGGCCCGCCGCAAGCGCGTCCTGCACTGGATCGCCGTGCACAGCGTGGCGATAGCCGTCGCCCTGCTCTTCGTCCTGCCGTTCGTCTTCGTCTTCCTGACGTCGGTGATGAGCGACGCGCAGGCGATGAGCGGCGACCTGTGGCCGGACTCCTGGCACTGGTCCAACTACAAGGCCGTGTTCGAGACGCCGGGCTTCCTCGACTGGTGGCGCAACTCGCTCATGTACGCGGGTCTCGGCACCCTCTTCACGGTCTGCTCGGCGATCCCGGTGGCGTACGCGCTCGCCAAGTTCCGCTTTCGCGGCCGGCGCGCCGCCATGCTGCTCGTCATCTCGACGATGATGCTGCCGCCGCAGGTCATCGTGATCCCGATGTACCTGGTCTGGGCGCAGCAATTCCATCTGTCGGGCACCTTGTGGCCGCTGATCATCCCGATGGCGTTCGGCGACGCGTACTCGATCTTCCTGCTCCGGCAGTTCCTCCTGACCATCCCCAAGGAGTACATCGAGTCGGCGAAGGTGGACGGGTGCGGGGAGTTCCGCACCATGGTGAAGATCGTGGTGCCGATGGCCAAGCCCGGCATCGCCGCCATCGCGCTCTTCCAGTTCTTCTACTGCTGGAACGACTACTTCGGGCCGCAGATCTACGCGGCCCAGGACCCCGGCGCCTGGACGCTGAGTTATGGCCTGGAGTCGTTCAAGAGCGCCCACAACGTCAACTGGAACCTGACGATGGCCGCGACGCTGCTCGTCATGGCGCCCGTCGTCATCATCTTCTTCTTCGCACAGAAGGCCTTCGTCGAAGGCGTCACCCTCACCGGAGTAAAGGGCTGAGAACCGATATGAAGCTCGCAGTGGTCGGCGGAGGGTCGACCTACACACCCGAACTCATCGACGGATTCGCACGGTTGAGGGACACCCTGCCGATCGAGGAGCTCGTCCTGGTGGACCCGGCCGCCGACCGCCTGGAACTGGTGGGCGGCCTCGCGCGGCGCATCTTCGCCAAGCAGGGGCACCCGGGCCGCATCGTCACCACGTCCGACGTGGACGCGGGTGTCGCGGACGCCGACGCGGTCCTTCTGCAGCTGCGCGTCGGCGGGCAGGCCGCCCGCAACCAGGACGAGACGTGGCCCCTTGAGTGCGGCTGCGTCGGCCAGGAGACCACCGGCGCCGGCGGTCTGGCGAAGGCGCTGCGCACCGTGCCCGTCGTCCTCGACATCGCCGAGCGCGTCCGGCGCACCAACCCGAACGCCTGGATCATCGACTTCACCAACCCGGTTGGCATCGTCACGCGCGCGCTGCTCCAGGCGGGGCACAAGGCCGTCGGCCTGTGCAACGTGGCGATCGGCTTCCAGCGGAAGTTCGCCAGGCTGCTCGACGTCGCGCCGGGCGAGGTCCATCTGGACCACGTCGGCCTCAACCACCTCACGTGGGAGACGGGCGTACGGCTCGGGGGGCCCGGCGGCGACGACATCCTGCCCAGGCTGCTCGCCGAGCACGGGGACGCGGTCGCCGAGGACCTGCGCATGCCGCGCGCCCTCGTCGACCGGCTCGGCGTCGTGCCCTCGTACTACCTGCGCTACTTCTACCAGCACGACGCCGTGGTCGAGGAACTGAAGACCAAGCCCTCGCGCGCCGCCGAAGTCGCCGAGATGGAGCGCGAGTTGCTGAAGATGTACGGCGACCCGACGCTCGACGAGAAGCCGGAGCTGCTCGCCAAGCGCGGCGGCGCCTTCTACTCGGAGGCGGCCGTCGACCTCGCGGCCTCGCTCCTCGGCAACGGCGGCAGCCCGTACCAGGTGGTGAACACCGTCAACAACGGCACGCTGCCGTTCCTGCCGGACGACGCGGTCATCGAGGTGCAGGCCACGGTCGACGGCAAGGGCGCCAAGCCCCTCGCCGTGCCGAGGCTCGACCCGCTGTTCGCCGGGCTCGTCGCCCACGTCACCGGTTACGAGGACCTGGCCCTCCAGGCCGCCCTGCACGGCGGCCGCGAACGCGTCTTCAAGGCGCTGCTCGCCCACCCGCTGGTCGGGCAGTACGCGCACGCGCAGGCGCTCACCGACCGGCTGATCGCCCACAACCGGGAGCACCTGGCGTGGGCGTAGGCACGAGCGTGCTCGCGATCGACGCGGGCAACAGCAAGACCGACGTCGCGGTGGTCGCGGCCGACGGCGAGGTCGTCGGCGCGGCCCGCGGCGGCGGCTTCCAGCCGCCTATCGTCGGGGTCGGGCCCGCGGTGGACGTCCTCGCGGAGGCCGTGGCACGGGCGCTCGACGAGGCGGGCACGGCCTCCGTCGGCCATGTGTCCGCCTGTCTGGCCAACGCCGATCTGCCCGTCGAGGAAAGGGAGTTGGCCAAGGCGCTGCGCGAGCGCGCCTGGGGGGCATCGGTCGAGGTGCGCAACGACACCTTCGCCATCCTGCGCGCCGGGCTCCTTGAGGACACCGAACCGCGCGGCGTCGCCGTGGTGTGCGGGGCGGGCATCAACTGCGTCGGCATGCTCCCCGACGGGCGCACCGCACGCTTCCCCGCCATCGGCCGCATCTCCGGCGACTGGGGCGGTGGCGGCGGCCTCGCCGAGGAGGCGCTGTGGCACGCGGCGCGCGCCGAGGACGGCCGCGGCGAGGCGACGGCACTGCGCGAGGCACTGCCCGCGCACTTCGGCCTGGCGTCCATGTACGCCCTGATCGAGGCCCTCCACCTGGGCTCCATCGCGTCGGTACGGCGGCACGAGCTGACCCCGGTCCTCTTCGCCACCGCGGCGGCCGGTGACGCCGTGTCCCGCTCCCTGGTGGACCGGATGGCCGACGAGGTGGCGGCGATGGCGACCGTGGCCCTTGACCGCCTCGACCTGCTCGACGAGGCAGCGCCGGTCCTGCTCGGCGGCAGCGTCCTCGCGGCCCGCCATCCCCAACTGGACGACCGCATCGGGGCGTTGCTGGCCGGGCGGGCGCCCAAGGCGGTGCCCCAGGTGGTCGTCGCGCGCCCCGTGCTCGGCGCGGCCCTGCTCGGGCTCGATCAGGTGGGGGCTCCGACGCGGGTGCACGCGCGCGTGCGGGCCCACTACGAGTAGGCGTACGCGCGCCCGCGCCGTTGACGGTCCGCCGTCGGCGGCGTGCGCGCGGGCGGGCGGGCGGGCGGGAACCGAACCCCCCTCGATCTCGTGTACATGGGCAGGGATCCGAACAAGATCGAGTCAAGGCCTGTGCGGATGTCAGTCCCTGCGGCAATACTTGCGGCCGAGCACTTCTTCCCGCGCCGCGCGCGGCGGGCGGAGGCAACCGTCCGGAGACCGAGGGGGAGGTCGAGGTCAAGGTGACACATCCGCCGAACGGCAGCGCGGCACCGCCGGGTCCGCCCGGACGGCCGCCGACGGCGCCCGGGCAGGCCGCGCCCGCGATGCCCACCGTGCCGCCACAGGCGCCGGGCACCGCGCCCGTGCCCTCCCCACAGACGCCGCAGACGCCGCGGCCCGCCACCGCCGCCCGCCGCACCGCCTGGTCGGAAGGCGTGGACCGGCTGCGCGGCGCCGCGACCACGGAACCGGGCAAGCTGCGCATCATCGGCGCCGTACTCGCCCTGCTCGTCGTCGCGTTCGGCGCGGTCACCACCTGGCAGATGACGGACCGCTCGGCCGCCGCGGACGACGTGCTGCACCGCAGCCAGCCGCTGAGCGCCGCCGCCGCCGAGATCTACCGCTCGCTCGCGGACGCCAACACCGCGGCGTCCAGCGGCTTCCTGGCGGGCGGCCAGGAGCCCGCCGCCGTCCGCGCCCGGTACGAGCACGACGTGGAGCGGGCCGCCGAGAAGCTGGCCACCGCCGCGTCGAGCGCGGGCGCAGGCTCGTCGTCGGCGGCCTCCGTCAGCAAGCTGAACAAGCTCCTGCCCCAGTACACCGGCCTGATCGAGCGCGCCCGCGCCAACAACCGCCAGGGCCTGCCGCTGGGCGGCGCCTACCTGCGGTACGCGAACGACAAGATGCAGACCCAGATGCTCCCGGCCGCCGAGAAGCTCTACAAGGCGGAGAACGCACGGCTCGGCTCCGACTACGACAGCGCCAAGCCGTACCCCTGGTTCGCCATCGCCCTCGGCGTCCTCGCGCTCACCGCGCTCGCCTGGGCCCAGCGCCGCAACTACCGCCGTACGAACCGGGTGTTCAACCACGGCCTGCTCGCCGCGACCGCGGCCGCCACGGTCGTGATGCTCTGGCTCGTCGTCGGCCACAGCGTCGCGCGCTCGGGTCTGAACGACTCCTACGACCACGGCGTCCGGTCCCTGAACGTCCTCAACGACGCCCGCATCAGCTCCCTGAAGGCCCGCGGCAACGAGAACCTCACCCTGGTCAGCCGGGGCGCGGAGACCACCGAGGTGGCGGGCGAGCCGCAGGACACGTTCGACGTCGCCTACCGCGCCCAGATGAAGCAGCTGGGCGACGGCGAGAAGGGGCTGCTCGGGAAGGCGGCCGACCTCGCGGGCGGCGACGCGGACGGCAAGAAGCCGGTCGCCGACGCCGTGGCCAACGTGGGCGTCTGGAAGGACCGCCACAAGGTGGCCCGCGCCAGCGACGACTCCGGTGACTACCAGGGCGCACTCGACAAGGTCATCGGCGCCAAGGGCGACGAGCCGACCGGCGAGTGCTTCGACAACGTGGACGCGGCCCTCGACCTGGCCCTGGCCCACGAGCAGCGCCAGTTCAAGCAGGCGGCCGAGGACGGCAGGGGCGCCATGAGCGGACTGCCGGCCGGTGCCGCCGTCCTGGCGGTCCTCGCCGCCGGGGGCGCGGTCCTCGGCATCGGCCGCAGGCTTTCGGAGTACCGGTGACGGGGCCAGAGGTGAGAGGGGGCGCGCAGACGATGCGGACGCGACGCGGCACGGCCGGCAGGCTGCGCGGCTGGGGCGGCACGGGGGCGATGGGCCTGGCCTGCGTCCTGACGGGAACGCTTCTCCTGGTGGTCCCGCAGTGGGGCACGGGCAAGGACGACGGCACGGACCGCGACGGCCCGGCCGCCTCGGTGGCCGCGCCCGCGCGGGCCGAAGCGGACGACTGCAACGACCGCAGCCCGCAGCCCAGTTCCGACGACGGCCCGACGATCGACAGGATCAAGAACCGCGAGGTCAAGAAGCTCATCGTCGGCGTCGACCAGAACAGCTACCGCTGGGGCTACCGCGACCCGAACAAGCCGGGCGGCGAGCTGGAGGGCTTCGACATCGACCTCGCGCACGAGATCGCCGAGGAGATCTTCGGCGACCGCGACGCCGTCGTGTTCCGCGCCATCCCCACCAACCAGCGCATACCGGCCATCCAGAGCGGTCAGGTCGACATGGTCGTGCGCACCATGACCGTCAACTGCAAGCGCCTGGAGGACGTCGACTTCTCCACCGGCTACTTCGAGACGGGCCAGCAGGTGCTCGCCCCGAAGAAGGTCAAGGGCATCACGGGCTACAACCGCTCGCTCGCCGGCAAGAAGATCTGCTCCGCCTCCGGCTCCATCGCCGAGGAAGAGCTCACGAAGGAGAGCTACGGCGCGGACATCTCCACCACGGTGCCCAACCAACTCGACTGCCTGGTACGGCTCCAGCTCGGCGAGGTGGACGCCGTGGTGACCGACAGCGCGCTCGCCGCGGGCCAGGCCGCGCAGGACCCGACCGTCGAGCTCAAGGGCAAGGAGCCGTTCACCACGGAGCACTACGCCGTGGCGATGAAAAAGGGCTCCGACGACCTGGTCCGCCGCGTCAACAAGGTCCTCGACGACTACCGCAAGGACGGCGGCTGGCAGAAGTCGTACGACAAGTGGCTGAAGGCCGGCCTCAAGAAGAAGGCCCGCCCGCCGGCCCCCGAGTACCGCGACTGATCCTGAGCAGACAACCGACCTGGTACCACTGGAGAGTTACGACTGGGGACTCACGACCGAGGACTCACGGCAACGCAGAGCGGAGAGGTGATCGATGAGCGTCGCGGGACCCCCCGGTCCGGTGATGGACCGGGACGAGGTGGACCGTGCGCTGGCGCGCCTCGACGCCGAGCACGAGGCGATCGAGACCTCGCTCCTCGCCCTCCAGGACCACGCGGGCCGACGCCTCCTCGAAGGCGCCCGGCTGACCGGCGTCACCGAGGAGCGCTGGACGGCGACGGAGGGCCGGATCACGCTGCTCTGGGCCTACTTCGACGCCTATGCCGGTGCGCTGCACACCGCGCACGAGGTGCGTGAGCGCAGGCGCTGGCCCAACCGGGACGACCTCGTCGAGCTGACGGAGCTGCTGCGCGGCGAGTCCGTGACCGTCGCGGGCGCCACCGCGTCCGGCACCTCCCCCTCGATCACCAACCCGGCCAAGCTCACCGAGCGCTTCACCCTCGAAGAGCTCGTGACCCGGATGAACGAGCTGTACGCGCACTCCCTCGACATGGTCGTCGCCGCCGACGCGGTGTGGTCCGCGCTGCCCGCCCGCATCGACCTGCTCGCCGCCGAGCTGGCCCGCACCCGCCAGCTCGCGCACTCCGTCGGGGTACGCCCCGGGGAGCACCCCTCGGGCGACGACCTGGAGCGCATCACACGCACCCTGACCGCGCTGCGCGAGCAGGTCGTCTCCGACCCGCTGGCCTTCTGGCGGCGCGCGGAGGGCAGTTCGGCGCCGGGCGGCGGCCGCCCGCACACCGATCGGTACGACCGCGAGGCCCGCGCCCTGGAGGAGGTGCGCCGCGAGATCGACGCGGTGCTCACCGTCCGCCAGGACGCGGAGGTCCGCCTGGGCAGGCTGCGCGACGTGCTCTCGCGCGCGGACCGCACCCTCGCCGAGGCCAGGAGTGCCCGCGGCGAGGTCCTCGCGAAGATCGCCGCCTCCGAGGTGCCCGCGGTCAGCGGCCCGCCCACCGCACTCCAGGAGCAGCTCGCGATGGCCTCCGACTACCGGAGGAACGCGCAGTGGCACCGCCTCTCGCCGCTCCTGGAGTCCCTTGAGGAGAAGGCCGAGGACGAACTGCTGCGCGCTCGCGAGTCGTTGACGGCCGTCACGGCGCCGCTCGCGGTCCGCGCGGAGCTGCGCGGCCGCCTGGACGCGTACAAGGCGAAGGTCGCCCGGCTCGGCCACGCCGAGGACCCGTTCCTGATCGAGCGGTACGACGCGGCGCGCCGCATGCTGTGGAGCGCGCCCTGCGATCTCCGCGTGGCGGAACAGGCGGTCCTGCGCTATCAGCAGGCCGCCGCCGAGGCGCTCGCGCCGAGGGTCCCGCAGCAGGGCGGGCCCACCGACCGGACGGGGGAATCGTGACCCAGCGGCAGTGTCAGCGGCCCGGATGCCCGGGGTCGTACGAGGACGTCGGCGGCGGCGAGCTGTACTGCGACACCTGCGGTCTCGCCCCGGTCGTCGCGTCCAACGGCATGGTGGGCTCGACGCCGACCGGCATCACCGCCGGCGGCAAGGGGTCGCGGGGCTCCGGCAGTTCCAGTGCCCGCTCCTCGTCCCGCTCGTCCCGTTCGTCCCGCTCGTCCCGCTCGCAGTCCTCGCGCAGATCGGTCTCGGGGCGGCTCTCCCGTTCCCTGTCCGGCGGTTCGACGTCCCGTTCGGTGTCGGTGCGCAGTTCGGGCTCGGCGGCCTCGTCCTCGGGCCGCGGGCGGCTCGGCGCGGGCCTGGTCGCGGTGCCGGACGTGCCGCGCCCCGACCCGCACGGCGCGGTCCAGGAGAACCCGGAGGTGCCCGAGCGCAAGCGGTTCTGTTCGCGTTCGGACTGCGGGGCTCCGGTGGGCCGTGCGCGCGGTGACCGGTCGGGCCGCACCGAGGGCTTCTGCACCAAGTGCGGTCACCCGTACTCCTTCGTGCCGAAGCTGCACCCCGGCGACATCGTGCACGGCCAGTACCAGGTCGTGGGCTGTCTGGCGCACGGCGGCCTCGGCTGGGTCTACCTCGCCATCGACCGCGCGGTGTCCGACCGCTGGGTGGTGCTCAAGGGCCTGCTCGACACCGGCGACCAGGACGCGATGGCCGCCGCGATCTCCGAGCGCCGCTTCCTCGCCGAGATCGAGCACTCCAACATCGTCCGCATCTACAACTTCGTCGAGCACCTCGACCAGCGCACGGGCTCCATGGACGGCTACATCGTCATGGAGTACGTGGGCGGCAAGTCCCTCAAGGAGATCGCCAACGGCCGCCGCACGGCCGGGGGCCGGCGCGATCCGCTGCCGGTCGAGCAGGCGTGCGCGTACGGCATCGAGGCCCTCGAAGCGCTCGGGCACCTGCACAGCCGCAATCTCCTGTACTGCGACTTCAAGGTCGACAACGCCATCCAGACCGAGGACCAGCTCAAGCTCATCGACATGGGCGCGGTCCGCCGCATGGACGACGAAGAGTCCGCGATCTACGGCACGGTCGGCTACCAGGCCCCCGAAGTCGCCGAGTCGGGGCCCTCGGTGGCCTCCGACCTCTACACGGTCGCGCGCACGCTCGCGGTCCTGACCTTCGACTTCCAGGGCTATACGAACGTGTTCGTGGACTCCCTGCCCGACCCGGACAACATCGAGGTCTTCCGTACGTACGAGTCGTTCTACCGGCTCCTCGTACGGGCCACGGACCCGGACCCGGCGCGCCGCTTCGCCACCGCGCAGGAGATGGCCGAGCAGCTCACGGGCGTCCTGCGGGAGGTCGTGGCGCTGCAGACGGGGCGGCCGCGGCCCGCGCTCTCCACGCTGTTCGGGCCCGAGGTCAAGGTGCCGGACACCGAACTGTTCGCGGAGCTCACGGCGGACGTGTCCCTCCTGGGGGTGCGCGCCGAAGCGTCCGGCAGGGGCACGCGGGGTCCCCAGGGCCCTCAGAGCCCTCTGGCTTCTCAGGTTCCTCAGAGTTCTCACGGTCCTCAGGGCCCTCAGGGCGAGGGCGCCCCGGAGATCGCCCCGGGAATCGTCCGGGGGATCGACGCGGTCGCCACGGCCCTCGCACTGCCCGTGCCCCTCGTGGACCCGAACGACCCGAACGCCGGATTCCTCGCCGGTCTCATCGCGTCCGCGCCCGCCGAGCTGATCACCGCGCTGCGGGCGGCGCCCGCCGACTCCCTCGAACTGCGGCTGAGCGGCCTGCGCGCCCGCCTCACCATGGGTGAACTGGCGCCCGCCGCCCAGGCGCTCGCCGATCTGGAGCTGGAGCATCCGGACGACTGGCGGGTGGTCTGGTACCGGGGCGTGGCCGCCCTGGCCACCGGCGACTTCGAGAACTCGGCGCTGTCCTTCGACGCGGTCTACGACGCGTTCCCCGGCGAACCCGCGCCGAAGCTCGCGCTCGGCGTGTGCGCGGAGGTCCTCGGCCAGCTGGACAACGCCGCCGAGTACTACCGGCTTGTGTGGGCCACCGACCCGAGCTATGTGAGCGCGGCGTTCGGCCTGGCCCGTGTGCGCCTCGCCGCCGGCGACAGGACCGGCGCCGTGCACACCCTGGAGTCGGTGCCGGAGTCGTCCATCCACTACACCGCGGCCCGGGTCGCGGCGGTGCGGGCGCGGCTGCGCCGGCGCATGGCGTCCGGCCCGGCGCTCCCGCCGGGCACCGCCTTCCTGGACGACCTGACGGCCGCCGCGGGACAGATCGAGGCGCTCGCGGGCTTCGGTCTCGACGCGGTGCGCAGGGAGCGCCTGTCGACCGAGGTTCTGGGGACGGCCCTCGACTGGGTACTCTCCGGTAAGCACTCTGGGCACGCCTCCGCGCCACCGGCCGCCACCGGGACGCGGGCCGTACTGCTCGGCAGTGATCTGGACGAGCGCGGCCTCCGGTTCGGTCTGGAGCGTTCGTACCGGACACTGGCCCGGCTCGCCCAGGGTGGCGAGGAGAGGATCGAACTGGTGGAGCGGGCCAACCGTTTCCGCCCCCGGACGTGGGTGTGAGTATGTCGCAGATGCCCCAGCTGTCTGCCTGCCCCAGCTGTGAGGAGCCGCTGGAGTCGGGTGACCTGTTTTGCGGTGCGTGCGGGTTCGACCTGTCGGCGGTGCCACCGCGGCCGGCCGCTTCTCCGAACGGCTCCGCCGGGCCCGCGGGACCCACCGCCACGGACGGGGAGTCCGCGCGGTGGCCCGTCGCACCGGACGTCGACAGCTCCGACACCCCGGTGCCGCCCCATCTGCCGACGGACCTGGCGGGCACGGACTCGGCGGGCGGCGAGCTCTCCGGGGCCGCCGCGACCGCCGCCGGAAGCGCCTCCGGAAGCGCCGAGGGTCCCGACACCCCCGCGGCGGAGCCGGACGAGTACCCCCTGCCCGCCCCCGCCCCTGGCACCGCCGCCCCCGCGGACCCGCGCACGGAGACCCCCGACCCCACGCCCGCCGCGGGCACCGAGCTCTGCGTGGCCTGCCGCTCGGGCCGGGTGGACCCGGACGGGTACTGCGAGAACTGCGGGCACGCCCAGCCGCGCGAGCGCGACCACGTGGAGCAGGAGCTCGCCGCGGTCGCCGCGGTCAGCGACCGCGGCCTGCGCCACCACCGCAACGAGGACGCCTTCGCGATCTCCGAGGCCGCGCTGCCCGACGGCTCGTCCGCCGTCGTCGCGATCGTCTGCGACGGCGTCTCCTCCGCGACCCGCCCCGACGAAGCCTCGCTCGCCGCCTCCCGCGCCGCCGACGCCTCGCTGCTCGCGGCGCTGGAGCGCGGCAGCCACCCGCAGCAGGCCATGCACGACGCGATCCTCGCGGCGGCCGACGCCGTCAACGCGCTCGCCGCCGAGCCGGCCGCGGCCCGTGAACACAGCCCCCACCAGAACGCGCCCGCCTGCACCCTGGTCGGCGCGGTCGTCGCCGGTGGCCTGCTCGTCGTCGGCTGGGTCGGCGACAGCCGCGCCTACTGGGTCCCCGACGACCGCGGCGGCCCCACCGTCCGCCTGACCGAGGACGACTCGTGGGCCGCGCAGATGGTCGCCGCGGGACTGATGAACGAGGCCGAGGCGTACGCCGACGAGCGCGCGCACGCCATCACCGGCTGGCTCGGCGCGGACGCGTACGAACTGGAGCCGCACACCGCTTCCTTCAAGCCGGACCGTGCGGGTGTAGTGGTGGTGTGCACGGACGGACTGTGGAACTACGCGGAAGCCGTCGACGAGATGGCCGACGCGGTGCCCGCCGACGCCGCGGACCGGCCGCTGCACAGCGCCCAGGTCCTGGTCGGCCACGCGCTGGACGGCGGGGGCCACGACAACGTAACAGTG
This sequence comes from Streptomyces sp. NPDC058308, assembly GCF_042880275.1. Lineage (NCBI taxonomy): Bacteria > Bacillati > Actinomycetota > Actinomycetes > Kitasatosporales > Streptomycetaceae > Streptomyces > Streptomyces sp. NPDC058308. The sequence goes on along the minus strand of NZ_JBHVZA010000003.1, from coordinate 406,268 downwards.
GCCGTCGTCCCGTTCCCGTTCGTGCCGCAAGGGGCAGGATCGGCCTAGGGCCGGTGTGGGATAGGCCCGGGACCGGGCGGGGGGCCGTGCCGGTTCGTGGGGTGTGAGGTTTTCAGGATCTGAGTATTCAGGATCTGGGTTTCCAGGATCTGAGGGGGAGCAGTTCCATGGCCAACTTCTCGAAATCGAACGTGCCGCAGTTCTCGGTGGACGTCTACCAGAACGAGTACCTCCCGGAAGGCGGCCGGGAGGTCAACGCCATCGCCACGGTCACCTCGACCGGTGGCGGGACCGTCGGGTCCGCCGTGAGCGCCCCGCATCTGTACACGGCCGGAGAGAGCCCGGACGCCGCCGTGGCGATCATGGTCGACTGCTCCGGTTCGATGGACTACCCGCCGACGAAGATGCGGGGCGCCCGGGACGCCACCGCCGCCGCGATCGACGCGGTGCGCGACGGCGTGCACTTCGCGGTGATCGGCGGCACGCACGTCGCCAAGGAGATCTACCCGGGCGGCGGCCGCCTCGCGGTGGCGGGCGCGCAGACCCGCGAGCAGGCCAAGCAGGCGCTGCGCAGACTGAGCGCGGGCGGCGGCACGGCGATCGGCACCTGGCTGCGCCTCGCCGACCGCCTCCTGTCCTGCGCCGACGTCGCCATCCGGCACGGCATCCTGCTCACCGACGGCCGCAACGAACACGAGTCACCGGGCGACCTCCAGGCCGCCCTCGACTCCTGCGCGGGCCGCTTCACCTGCGACGCCCGCGGCGTCGGCACGGACTGGGAGGTGAAGGAGGTCACAGGGATAGCCTCCGCGCTGCTCGGCACCGCCGACATCGTCGCCGATCCGGCCGGGCTCGCCGCCGACTTCACGCAGATGATGGAGACGGCGATGGGCAAGGAGGTCGCCGACGTCAGCCTGCGGTTGTGGACGCCGGTGGGCGTGGAGATCAAGTTCGTGAAGCAAGTGGCCCCCACCGTCGAGGAGTTGACCGGCCGCCGCACGGAGGCGGGCCCGCGCGCCGGGGACTACCCGACGGGGTCCTGGGGCGACGAGTCCCGCGACTACCACATCTGTGTACAGGTGCCGGGCGCCGATCTGGGCCAGGAGATGCTCGCGGCCCGGGTCTCACTGATCGTGCCGCGGGAGGACGGCAGCGCGCAGACGCTGTCGCAGGGCCTGGTGCGGGCGGTGTGGACGGACGACATGACGGCCTCCACCTCGATCAACCCGCAGGTCGCGCACTACACGGGCCAGGCGGAACTGGCACAAGTCATCCAGCAGGGCCTCGACGCCCGCAAATCGGGAGATGTCGACGGCGCGACGGCGAAACTGGGCCGCGCGGTGCAACTCGCCGGTGCCTCGGGCAACGCCGATACGGCGAGACTGCTTTCGAAGGTGGTGGACGTCGTGGATGCCGCGGCAGGTACTGTTCGATTGAAGGCGAAGGTCGCCGAGGCCGACGAGATGACACTCGAGACCCGGTCGACGAAGACCGTTCGCGTGAAGAAGCAGTAGCGCGGCGCGCACGCGCCGTTCGCACCACAGCGATGCACGACAGCGACGTACGGCCCTCGGGCCGGAGAAGGAGAGGGGGAAGCGCCGACATGCCGACCTGCCCGAACGGACACCAGTCGGGTTCCGATGACTGGTGCGAGGTCTGCGGTCACCGCATGGCCGGTGCCGTCCCGCCCCCGCCGCCTCCCCCGCCCCCGGCCGGGTACGGGTATCCCCCGCCGCCGCCCGGCCAGGACCCGGGCTTCCCGCAGCCCGCGCCGGGCCGCCCGCATCTGGCCGCCGTGCCGGACCCGACCCCCGAGGCGGAGCTCTGCCCGCAGTGCCGCACCCCCCGCGAGGCGAACGCGCCGTTCTGCGAGGAGTGCCGCTGGAACTTCCTGACGAACACGGCCACCTCGTACACTCCGGCCGCGCCGAATCCGCCGCTGCCGGGTACGCAGGGCGGCCCGGGTCGCGGGCCCGGTCCCGGTCCCGGCATGCCGCCGGGCCCGAGTCCGGCGCAGCAGTTCCAGCAGCCCCCGCCGGGATACGAGTACCAGGGCTCGCGCCCCTCGCAGATGAACCGGCCCGCCGAGCCGATCCCGCCGTTCGGCAACGGCGGCGGCCAGCAGGGCCCCGGTCCGCAGCAGCAGGGGCCTAGCCATCAGGGTCTTGGCCAGCAGGGGGCTGGCCAACAGGGTCCCGGTCCGCAGGGTCCCGGCCAGCACGGACAGCACGGTCAGGCCGGTCCGCAGGGTCCGGGACCGCAGGGCCCGCAGGGTCCGGGATCGCAGGGCCCGCAGGGTCCGGGATCGCAGGGTCAGCCCGGTCCGCACGGCCCCGGTCCGCAGGGCCACCCCGGCCAGGGCCACCCCGGTCAGGGCGGCCACCCCGGCCAGGGCCAGGTGCCGCCCGGCGCCCCGCAGGCGTTCCAGCAGCCGGGTCCGCCCGCGCCGCCCGCGTTCCCGCAGGGACCGGGCGCCCCGCAGGGCCCGCCCCCGCCGCCGCCCGGCCCCTCCTTCGGCGGCGGAGACGACGACTGGGTGATCTCGCCGCCCTCGTCCACGGCTTCCGCCCCGGCTCCGGCTCCGGCCCCGGCCCCGCAGGAGCCGTTCCAGCCCCAGGAGCCGTTCCAGCCCCAGGAACCCTTCCGGTCCCAGGAGCCTTTCCAGACCCAGGAACCCTTCCGGTCCCAGGACCCGTTCCAGCAGGGCACCGGGCAGCCGCAGCCACCCCAGTCCCAGCCTCAGCCCCAGTCCCAGCCCCAGCAGGGCCCCGGCACGTGGACGGCGACGATCGCTCCCGACCGCGAGTACTTCATGGCGATGATGCAGCGCAGCGGCCCGGAGGCCTCGGGCCTGAACCTGCCCGCGTACTCGCCGGAGCAGCAGCGCCCGCTGGTCGGCAACCAGCTCACCATCGGCCGCCGCAGGCACTCCACCGGCGACACCCCGGACATCGACCTGTCGGTGCCGCCGGAGGACCCGGGCGTCTCGCACCAGCACGCGGTCCTGGTCCAGCAGCCGGACGGCAGCTGGGCGGTCGTCGACCAGAACTCCACCAACGGCACCACGGTCAACGGCGGCGAGGAGCCCATCCAGCCGTTCGTCCCGGTCCCGCTCCAGGACGGCGACCAGGTGCACGTGGGCGCCTGGACGACGATCACGGTCCGCCGCGACTGACCCGGTTCACAGCGGCCAGACGTACGGCCCATCGGGGTCGTCGAGCCAGGCCCATTCGTACGGTCCGCGCACGGTGACCCCGAAGCGCTCGCGCACCGGCAGCCCCTCGCGCTGCCACAGCGCGAGCGCTTCGTGCGGATCCAGGCTGCCCGAGGTCAGCTCGAGCAGGAAGCGGAAGAGCTCGTTCTGCAGGGCCCCGCGCGGCAGCCCCCCGATGTGCCGCTCGTACGGGGCCCGCGCGTCGCCGCCGCGCAGCGGCACGAAGTAGGCGGGCGTGTGCAGGAAGCGCCCCTCGGCGTGCTCCGCGTCCCGGACGGTCAGCACGATCAGGCCGGTGGCCAGCGGCGCGAGGATCCGTGCGCCGGGGCGGCACTGGCCGAGCCAGGTCCTCGGCACCGAGGTCAGGGTGCAGGTGGCGATGATCCGGTCGTAGGGCGCGCGCTCGGGGCAGCCCGCCGCGCCGTCCCCGGTCACCACGGTCGGGCGGTACCCCGCGGCCGTCAGGTGCTGCCGGGCGGACTCCGTGATCTCGGGGTCCAGGTCGACGGTCGTGACGTGGTCGTCGCCGAGCCGGTGGGCGAGCAGCGCCGCGTTGTAGCCGGTGCCCGCGCCGATCTCCAGTACGTCGCAGCTCCCGTCGTCCGGCACGTCGAGCTCGGCGAGCATCTTCGCCATCAGGGACGGCTGGCTGCTGGAGGAGACGAGCTCCCCGTCGCGCACCCGGGTCGCCAGCGGGGTGTCGGTGTAGCAGCCGCGCAGCCAGCGGGCGCGGCGCCGCTCGTCGGGGTCCTCGCCCCACAGGCGCTCGTAGCCGCCGCCCACCCCCACGTAGTAGTAGGGCACGAACAGGTGCCGCGGGACGGCCTCGAACGCGTCCTGCCAGGCAGGGGCGTCCCGCCAGGCCCCGCTCGCCGCGATCTCGCGCACGAGGGCGGACCGGGCTTCGAGGACACGGGCAGGATCGGCTTCCATGACTCCACTGTGCTGCGCCGACGCCCGCGATGCGAGTGGCGGAACCCGGGCGGGCCACCCCGCCGCCGACGGCGATGGTCATGGGTGGTCCTAAGCCTTCCGTACTCGGCCGCCCCGTCTGAGACCATGGAACGTGTGAAAGAGATCCCGCGCGGCACGCTTCAGGAGCAGACCTACTACGAACAGGTCGGCGGCGAGGAGACCTTCCGGCGCCTGGTGCATTTCTTCTACCAGGGGGTCGCGGAGGACCCGCTGCTCCGGCCGATGTACCCGGAGGAGGACCTGGGCCCCGCCGAGGAGCGCCTCGCGCTCTTCCTCATGCAGTACTGGGGCGGTCCCCGTACGTACAGCGACAACCGCGGCCACCCCCGCCTGCGCATGCGGCACGCGCCGTTCACCGTCGACCGGGCAGCGCACGACGCCTGGCTGAAGCACATGCGCTCGGCGGTCGACCGGCTCGGTCTCTCCGAGGAGCACGAGCGGACGCTGTGGAACTACCTGACGTACGCGGCGGCGTCCATGGTCAACTCGGAGGGCTGAGACCCTCGCCCCTGCCCGTCACCTGCCCGCCCGGACCCCTCATGTCAAGGTCCTGTTCGCCTCTTCTGCCAGCGCTCCCGCCCCTTCCGTAACTGCCTGCCCTCTGAAAACATCCGGATGACTGCCCGGGGCGGCGGAGCAGCGGCACAGGCCCACGCGCATGCGCGGGCAGGGTGGCGGGCCTCGACGAGCCGACCGCGGGCGCGGCGCGCGTGGCGGGCCGCAGCCTGCTCGCCATGAGCGCGAGTGTACGAGGAAATCCGAACGCGCCCTGCACCTCCTGGAGTTGCTACAGGTGTCGGACTGCCGGGACCGCCGCACGGTCGCCATCCGCGACGGCCGCACGTCGACGGAGGTCCTGCGCCGCACGGAGGTCGACGCCGCCACCGGCCAGGAGTCCCTGGTCTCCCGCGAGTACGCGGTGCTGGACCGGGCGGGCTGCCTCCAGCTTCCTGCCGAGTACACGGCCGCCCTGGACATGCGGGACAGGGTGGCGCTGGAACTGGGAGGGACCACATCGCGATCCGGCCGGACGAGCGGGACTGACTGCTCGCCGCTCACACGGCCACGCAACCCACACTGCCACGCGACACACGCGACCACTTCCGCGCACGCGCTCCCTCACGCGGGCGTGACGGTGAGCCCTCCGACGCCGGCCCGGCGCACCGCGACGGACCCGTAGGCCGTACGCAGCCGCAACCACGCCCCCGACGACAGCAGCGTCAGGACCTCCCCGCGCAGGAATCCCAGGGACTGCGCCGCGTGGGCGGCCCGCACCGGCAGCTGGGTGTCCCCGACGGTCCTGGACCAGATCTCCCGCCCGACCCGGTCGAGCTCGGCCCGAACCCGTCGCTCGGCGGGCAACTCCTCGACGCGGGAGCGGAATTCGGCGACGGCCGCCTGCACGACGGCCCGCAGCACGTCCGGGGCCGGCAGCCCCTGCTCCTGCCGCCAGCCGCCGCGCGGCGGCAGCACGCCCGCCCACGGCGGCCCCGTGACGGCCTCAGGCACCCCGGCAACGCCCGCTGCCCGCGCGGACTCCGCCGACTCGCCGACGCGTTCCAGGAACTCCCCGGCGGAGACGGTGACGTCGAGCGTGGTGTCGAGCCCGTGTTCGTACGGCTTGGCGAGCCGCGCCGTCCGGATGACGAGCACCTCGAACGACGGCGGCCGCCCGAACACGGCGAGCGTGTCCCCGGCGGCCTGCAGCCGCACCGCGGCGGCCTTGTCGTAGTGGATCAGCCGGGCCAGGAAGGCGGCGAGGTCCGCCGCCTCCCCGGCATCGGCGAAGTGCAGCCGCGCGGTCATGCGGCAAGCGCCCCCGAGCCTCTGTCGGAGCTGTCGGCGCTGTCGGCGCTGTCATCGGCGTACGTCTCCAGGACCGCCCGCTCCTCGGCGGTGATCCGGCGGGGCCGCTGCGCCTCGAGGTCGAAGGGGACGACCACGGTCGAGGCCCGCACATACACCTGGTCCGCGTCCTTGATCTGGTACGAGATCGTCAGCGACGCCGCACCGATCTTCGTCACCCACGACTCGATGGTGACCGGCTCGTGCCGGTGCACCAACGGCCGTACGTAGTCGATCTCGTGGCGGGCCACGACAGAACCGCCCGAGAACGACGGGGAGCCGTCACCGGGCGCGAGCCGGAACATGAAGTCGATGCGCGCCTCTTCCAGGTACCGCAGGAAGACGACGTTGTTGACGTGCCCGAAGGCGTCCATGTCCGACCAGCGCAACGGGCATTGGTATATGTGTCGAGCCACAGTCGCCTCAGCCTCGCGTGAGCTTCTTGTAGGTGGCACGGTGCGGACGGGCCGCGTCCGCACCCAGGCGCTCGATCTTGTTCTTCTCGTACGACTCGAAGTTGCCCTCGAACCAGTACCACTTGGAGTCACCCTCGTAGGCGAGGATGTGCGTGGCGACCCTGTCCAGGAACCACCGGTCGTGGGAGATCACGACAGCGGCGCCCGGGAACTCCAGGAGGGCGTTCTCCAGGGAGGACAGGGTCTCGACGTCCAGGTCGTTCGTCGGCTCGTCGAGGAGGAGCAGGTTGCCGCCCTCCTTGAGGGTCAGCGCCAGGTTGAGGCGGTTGCGCTCACCGCCGGAGAGCACACCGGCCGGCTTCTGCTGGTCCGGGCCCTTGAACCCGAAGGCGGAGACGTACGCCCGCGAGGGCATCTCGACCTGGCCGACGTTGATGTAGTCCAGCTCGTCGGAGACGACGGCCCACAGCGTCTTCTTCGGGTCGATGTTGGCGCGGCCCTGGTCGACGTAGCTGACCTTGACCGTGTCACCGATCTTGATCTTGCCGGAGTCCGGCTGCTCCAGGCCCTGGATCATCTTGAACAGCGTGGTCTTGCCCGCGCCGTTCGGACCGATGATGCCGACGATGCCGTTGCGTGGCAGCGTGAAGCTCAGGTCGTCGATCAGGACCTTGTCACCGAAGGCCTTCGAGAGGTTCTCGACCTCGACGACGATGGAACCGAGACGCGGGCCCGGCGGAATCTGGATCTCCTCGAAGTCCAGCTTCCGCATCTTGTCGGCCTCGGCCGCCATCTCCTCGTAACGGGCGAGACGCGCCTTGGACTTGGCCTGACGCCCCTTGGCGTTGGACCGCACCCACTCGAGCTCTTCCTTGAGTCGCTTGGCGCGCTTCTCGTCCTTGCGGCCCTCGACCTTGAGACGGGTCTGCTTCTTCTCCAGGTAGGTGGAGTAGTTGCCCTCGTAGGGGTGCGCACGACCGCGGTCGAGCTCGAGGATCCACTGGGCGACGTTGTCCAGGAAGTACCGGTCGTGAGTGACCGCTACGACGGCACCGGCGTACTGGGAGAGGTGCTGCTCCAGCCAGTTCACCGACTCGGCGTCGAGGTGGTTGGTGGGCTCGTCGAGGAGGAGCAGGTCGGGCGCCTCGATGAGAAGCTTGCAGAGCGCGACGCGGCGCTTCTCACCACCGGAGAGGGTGGTGACGGGCCAGTCGCCGGGCGGGCAGCCCAGCGCGTCCATGGCCTGCTCCAGCTGGGCGTCCAGGTCCCACGCGTTGGCGTGGTCCAGGTCCTCCTGGAGCTTGCCCATCTCCTCCATGAGCGCGTCCGAGTAGTCGGTCGCCATGAGCTCGGCAACCTCGTTGAAGCGCTTGAGCTTGCCCATGATCTCGGCGGCGCCGTCCTGGACGTTCTCCAGAACGGTCTTCGACTCGTCGAGCTGCGGCTCCTGCATGAGGATGCCGACGCTGTACCCGGGCGAGAGGAAGGCGTCACCGTTGGACGGCTGCTCAAGCCCGGCCATGATCTTCAGCACCGTGGACTTACCGGCGCCGTTGGGGCCCACGACACCGATCTTGGCGCCAGGAAGGAAGCTCAAGGTGACGTCATCAAGAATCACCTTGTCGCCGTGCGCCTTGCGCGTCTTGCGCATGGTGTAGATGTACTCAGCCAAGAGAAACCGTCCGGCAATCAGTGAGTGGGCAGATACACCCCATCTTGCCTGACAGCCACCCCTCGGCGGAAACCAGTACTGGCCGGGGGCCATGACCTGGACGTTCACCGACTGCTTGGGTAGTTAACCTGCCACTGGCTGTCATCATCGGTCGCTGCTGAGCAACATCGCACGGCCCAAGGACGGCCCAGGAACGGCCCGGCGGGTTTCCTCTACAAGCGCTGCTGCGATGGATACGTTCACCGGGTGGACTGGGCTGCGCCTGTGAGTGCGCTGATCGGTGGAGGCATCGCCGTCGCTTCTGGCTGGATCGTGGAACGAAGCCGCTGGAAGCGCGAAGAGCAGCGGCATGAGAGAGATAGACGCACGGCTCTCTACGCCGACTATCTCGCCGCCCTGCTCTCTGCTCGCGAGCAGATATGGCATGCGAGCCAGTGGCATGAACTGCCGAGAGACGAACGCATCGCCATGGCGCGGGACTCCCTCCGGGACTCTCAGGTCTACCCCGTGCGAGATCGAGTCTCCTTGGTGGGACCGCCGCCGATAGATGAGCTGGCTTACGAGATCGTCAGACGCTTGACCGCGTATAGAGATGCCGTGATCGAGGGAGTGAACGACAGTGACGCCGAGTGGCGGCCTACCTGGGACGCCTTCAACGAGGCACGAGCGGCACTCACCATCGTCATGAAAACCGACCTGGACTCCCTGCGCTAGCGCTTGGAACTGACGCTCTGCGCCTGGGCGACTCCCGTGCTCTATGGGCAGTTCCTGCACCGGCCAGCGGCGCAGGTGTGGCGATGCCCGTTAATGGCCGATCGGAACCTCGTAGACGATCTCGCACAGCGCAGCGGGCACCACGATGTCCGCCGTCTCCACGGGCTGCCCCTCGTCGCTGTAGTACGGCCGACGGATGTGAGTGACCAGCGCCGCCTTCCGGATACCCAGGAGCGATGCCTCCTCGACAGTCGCTTGCCGCGGCTCCGGCTGTTCCACGGCGTGGCTGACGGTGATGCCAATCTCGGCCATGCGGTTCACGACACCCCTCCCAGCGTGCGGGCCCTCCGGGAGGACGACGAGAGTGCCGCCGGTGATCTCTTACGGCTCCCAACTCTTCGACACCTGAACCGGCTTGTCATCGGCGAGGAACTCGTAAGCGGTACGGACGCACAGATCACCCTCGGCAATCCCAAGACGCGTGGCGACCTCAGCCGGCGCCGGAACCTTGGCGTCTGTCCGAGTCTCCCAGTCACCTTGCCTACCCGCGGCCTTCATGTCCGCACGGAACGGGGCCGCTCACGCGCCGCCGAACGCACAACGCGCACACGCTTCCGCGGCTCGGCAACGTAGGTGCCAGAACCGGCACGGCCCTTCAGCAACCCCCTGGGAGATCAGAAGCTCCTGGGCCCGGCGCACCACGTTGTCGCCCACGTCGCATTCCCGGGCGATCTGAGCGCGGGAAGGGAGCCGATCTCCGGGCGTCCACTCGCACTCCGCGACCCGCTGCCGGAGCTCGTCGGCGATGCGGAGATAAGGCGGCTGCTCAGGTATATAAAAATTTAGTCACGACCGAGACACATCGATCGAAGCGGAGGTACCGGAGTCTCTCTCCGCCGAGTCATGGCGGGAGGCCTTGGAAGTGGTGGCGATAGCCAACCGATACGGGCTACTCGCCACCAGCTTGGGCCGCCGCACCATCTGGGCGGTCGTACGCAAGGAGGTCCCGACGACGGACGACGTCGCCGGACCAACCGATCAGCAATAGCAGCTGAGCAGCGTGCTTATCCGGATCGAACGTGCCTCTTACTGATCTGCGAGGAACGGCGCACACGACAGCACCCGACCACCACGCCTTGCCCCACACCCAATGACACCCGGTGTGTTCTGGCGGGTGCCTCCTGATGCCATCCATCTAGTGAGCTGGTTTTGAGTTGGTAGCTCGCCTCGGGGAACTTCGTTCGCCGCTCAATACACAGGATCACGTACGTCGGCGGCGGGAGAGCAGGAGACCAGCCCCCGCCCCTGACACGGCCCTGCACATCACGGTCCGCACCACCAAGATCCGGGCGCATGGCCATCTGACAGCTCTACTGCGAGTGTCGGCCGGTAGCCCGCTGACGGAATTCCTCTGCCTCAGCTACGAGGCAGAGGCACCGCCCAGCCTGGCCTGCATATACATCCCTCACGACCTGGCGTCGGCCGCCGTGCTCAACGAACCCCGGCCGAACGAGGAAGCCTCGGCGAGATTCACAGCACTGCACCCGGCCTCAGCAGAGGTACGAGAGACAGTTAACGCCCGCCTCCCAACGCCAGAAGAAGCCTCAATGCTTCGAATCAGCTCTGCCCTGGCAATTCTTGCAATCACACGCGTGACAGCCGACGACGTCACCGGGCGCGTGGTCGAGGCCGCACTCCTCGTGCTCCGAGGGGGCCGCGCAGATGCGGTCTTCATCACCAACCATGCGATCAACGAGGGACAGACGGAAAGATGACCTACCGAAACGAGAGCTGCGGCTCCTCCCACGGACGGGACCGGAGGGCAAGCCCTGCCACCTCAGCACTGGAGACAACGACGGCCACATGTCCCGCCTGGCCAACAACATGGAGGCGGTACAGCTCGGCATGGCGGCCGAGCTGCTGGAGCAAGCACTAGAGGTGCTGGGAGACGCGGATACGGACATGGAGGCATTGCGCCTCCTAACGACAGACCTGACGGAGGCCTTGCGGGATACAATTCGCGTAGCGACTAGTCGTGTCCATCTCTTCGCGGTAATTGCACATTGATGGGGACAACCAGGACACATGGGCATCCCGTCATGCAAAGTCATCGGCGGGTACCTGCTGGCAGCGGCCCCAAGCTGACAGACAATGAATCTGGATCGCTTATTTTAGTCAGGCTAATTCTCTGGAAGAGCTGTCACGTCCACCCGCCTCTTCGACTCCCGCATGCTCGGGATGGAAGAGAACTGCACCTTCCCTTCTACCCACCCAGCTAGTAAATCGATTGTCTCGGGCTTGAGATGACATGCTCGAATGGAACGCAAAGCACTGCCACGGTAGATGGGGTTAAGCCGGGCAGCGTTCCATTTCAGTACGAGCTGTATGATTCGCTTGTCTCCGGCTCCCTCCACCGTGGGCCATTTTTGGTCCTCTCCTGATAGCTCACACCACGCCGCGCCCATTAGCGCCAAAGCGTCTTTCTGTCGAACAGGAGTCCGAGAGAAGGCCTTCGAAAGTACGCCATCGAAGGAACGAAGCCCCCCAATAGGGATATAGTCATACCGTTCCGTGAACCATGGAGTACTACATGCAGGCAGGATCTCAGAAAGTTCCTCTAGATTGCGTTGAACGGCCGAGTCGCAGCGGAAGCACACACCGTCGACCCGGTCGGTTGGCAGCCGAAGAATGAATGGGGCTCGCAAAATGAGTGGCCCCATGTGGTACTGAAACAACGCGGCGGGCCCATACTTCTCGACAACTTGAGCCATAGGAATAATGCCTGCCATGGCAGCAGCGACGGCAACCCACTGCCGAGTCGAAGAGAAAGACACGATTTCCGATTCCAGCAAACTGAAACTCTCGGCTTCGAATTTGTCCCAGAATTCCGACACTTTCCGATCCATGTAGAACGTGTCATCGAGTGTCGTGTGGGGAATTAGAGAGATGCACAAGGAGAGCGCGAGCCTGATCTCGAGATTTGCCTCACACGGGTCATCTTGAAAATTGGCCGGCGTCAATTCGTATCGGATATTCCTGGCGACTGTCGGCAGGTTTTCCCAGTTTGCATGAAGAAGTGCCCCGATGCCACGCAGATAGAAGAGCGACGAGGTCCGCTCTGAAGTGCGGCCAGAGGCATGTCGCGTGACGGAACCAGCCTTCAGTGCGAGTTCCACGTTTGCGCGGCAGATTTGCCTCAGGAGTTGTGGCCGCGGTACCGCAAAAGCAAGCGACCGCGCCGCGAAAGAGAGTAGATTAACCTCCTCGTCCAGCGTAGCCGATTCGGCAGCTTGAAGGATCCTCTCTAGGAAATCGTCGATACCATCTTCTGTATTATTTCCTACAATCTGCAACGACAATTGAGAAACTACGTCCCACTCAGCACGCGCGATTCTGCGGCGCAACTTAGTGAACAATTGCGCCGCTGTAGGATTGAGCCTAACTAGCTGATTTGCCGCAAAGTACTCCAGGAATGTCCTATGGGTAAACCCGTAAAGCTCCTGAGCAGCATCAGATCCGACATTTGAAAGAACCCACGCGCGACCCGTACAGAAATCGACGAACTGGGATGCGGCCGCCTCAGCTTCATCTTCATCTTCGAACCTTTTTTCGAGAAGGAAGCCGGTGACGAACCGGATAAGCTGGTCACGAGTGAGCCCAGACTGCTTCTCGGGATTGCTGTAGATCGAGTACGCGAGAGAATTTATGGCATGCTTTACATGCGCATCAAAGGGCAAGGGTGTAACAATCCCACGCTGCTTATCCCATTTATCAAATAGAAGTTCTGCGCACTTCTTGTAAACGTCAGGACGGTTGGCGGGGATGTAATTTTCGCTAGCGTAGATGCCGCACATAAGAGAAAGCATCAACGGGTTCCTGGTTAAGTCGGCAACGAACCTACTGTCCGTATAAAAGCTTCGGGATAGCTCCTCCCGCCGATTCTTCTCGATAGTACTATCCAGCGAAAACCACTTGTCCGCGTACGACTGTACGTCTGCTTCATTGAGCTGAGCGAGTTGCACTGGAGTGAACAGTGCTTCGTCGAGAGGGGCCTCCTCATATCCAACTTTGCGGGTTGTTACGAGGATGGGTGTCATAGGGTACTTATATGCGAACGATTCGACGAGTTCGACGACTCTACGGCGAAGGGCGGTATCAATTAGTTCATCGAGTCCATCAAAAATGATAAAAGCACGCCCCGATGAGAGCGCATACTCCACAAATCCGCTCTCTGGCTCCACGTTGTACGGAGATTTGCAAAGATCCTCAAGATACTGAAGCATTGTTGCTTTACCGGCTTCAAATTCTCTTGTGTAATCGCGCAACACTACCAGGAATGGAGTGACTGCCGAGGATCCTGGAAAACCATTTCGCGCGATGTCGAAGGCCAACTTCAGCGACAGAGTGGACTTCCCACCCCCCGGGTCGCCGAGAATTACAACCCGATGAGAGGAAGAAATGACCTCGTTGAGATCTACGCCTGGATCACGAGAATGATGTTGCTTGCTTGATTCCTCGCGGCGGACGAAACGCGGCTCAACGAAGAGCCGACTATATGCCACACGCTTCGTCGTCCCTGCGTGAGGAAGTTTCATTGTCGCATGAACGCTCTTCACTTGCTCCTTGAAGGAGCTTTCGAAGTCAAGGTATTTGGCAAGGCGGCCGACACTATGCATGAAAGTGCTTCGCTGAATATCGGCCCGAGCATAATTAGCTGCCATACGCACGACCGCCGCACGACTTTCTGGCGGAAGTGAATTAGATGCGTAAATCTGCTCCACACGCTCAATGATAGATGCGGTGAGAGAATGCCAAATTTCGTTGACGATGGCATCAATATTCGCAGAATCAGATCCGGAGAGGGCGGCAATCGATACGTGCAGATTCGATTTCGCGTCGTCGAGTTCCTTGATCTGCTGCCTCTTGCTTGTCTGCGTAAATTCGTGCACAGCAACAGACATAGCAAGAGAAGTGAACTCAGGTGAATCCAAATAATACTGCAGTTCGCGGGAAAAATCTGGCGTCGTCTCGACGATGTTCACTGATACGCCAGGGTCCAGGTGCAGGCGCTTACGCGTTGCCTTGTTACGCATTCTGGCCTGGGCCGTGCTGACAGGACTCATGAGGGCCTTCCCCAGAGCTGTGCCGGCTGCCTTCTCGATGACTGGCTTCAGGCTTGACAGAAGAGCTACCTCTGCTCCAGTGACCATCGAGTGACTCCTGACCTGTCTGCCGGGCAGCTGGGTACTCACTGCACTCCGAGTGGACCGCCCAGCATAGAATCTATGCCGCTTCGAGAGGTTCCTTTTGGGGAACTCTGAGAACACCTTGCCAGGGTGTAGCTCTGTTGGTGGATGAGGTCACCATCCAACCAGTCTCGGCACCCCGGGGGAGGAGGGCAAGGGTTGGTGACGAAAGAGGTCAGCGGAGCGGCTATGCGTACCGCCGTTCCATTTACGACTCGGTGTCGTCGCTGTTCAACGCTGCGGTCGACGATAGAGTTTTCAGGTCGAACCCGTGCCACGCCCAATCGGCCAAGCTCCCGAGCCTGAGCCCCAGCTGATCCATCCCTGGCCCGAGAAACGCATGTTCGCTGTTCGCGCGGGGCTGCCTGATCGGTACGCTGCCACTGTGAAGCCCGCTCTGGTCGTCGCCTCAGCGGCCTGACGGCCCACCGACGGCCCACGGCCCAGCTCCGGCCCCTGGCTAGCGGTTCCCCCGCTGGTCAGGGGCCATTCGCATGCTCGGGCTCGGCAAAAACACCCCATCTTGCCTGACAGCCAGCCCCGGCGAAAACCAGTATGGACGGAGGCCGTGAGCTGGACGTTCACCGGCCGCCTGGGTAGTCGACCCGACACCGAACGTCATCGTCGGCCCTGCTGAGCAGCGCCGCAGCGTCCCTAAGCCGGGTGCAGCGCCCGATGGTGGTACCAGACGGCGTGGAAGGCCGCGAAGTGGGGCGAGTCCTCTTCGACGGGGCCGAGGTCACGGAGCACCTGGTCGCCGCGTGGGTCATCACGCAGGAACAGGGGGATGGCCGCCGCGACCCGTACCGCCTCGTCCTCGTCGTTCAGGCAGGCGGCCAGTGCGTCCGGCGGGACTGCGGAGTCCTTGGGCGCCTCGCCGAGCACCCTGCACGCCTCTGCGCGTACGCGTGCGTCCGCATCCCGGGTGCACGTCACGAGGATGGCCAGCGCCTCGGGGTCCCCTGTCGTGACGGCCCGGTGGAGGCCGGAGAGCGCCCAGCGGCGGACCTCCGGGTCGTGGTGCCGGGTGAGCTGCGGCAGCGGCCGCTCCGCTCGCGGGTCCATGGCTCCGGCCAGGCCCGCGGTGAGCGCCCGCATCACCCGTGCGTCCTCCTCGCGCGCCGCCCAGGGGAGGAAGAGGTCGACGAGCGGCTTGTCGAAGGGGCCGTCGGCGGTGTCGGCGCTGTCGTCGCTCTCGGCGAAGAGATTGATGAGACGGAGCACCTCGGCACCGCAGTACCGCTCCAAGGGGTCCGCACGGTCGCGCAGAGCGGCGGCCTCCGCCCAGACGGCGGGAGCAGGACGAGCTTGGAGCACCAGCGTTGTCGCCACCCATACCGGCTGGTCGACATCCGGCTCGACCAGCGCGCGAGCCATCAGCTCCTCGAAAGACGGCGTGATGCCGTACTTGGGTTCCAGCTCGGTGAGGATCGCGCTGTGCCCGTTGCGGACGGTCAGGCCACCGAGCGACAGTTCCTCGCAGGCGTCCCCCCATCCGTCCAGGACCGCTCTGCGCACGACCGGCTCCGACGCACCGGTCCTGCGGCGCAGCTCGGCTTCGGCACCCGCGAGATGCCAGTGCCGCGCCAGCGCCAGGGCGTCACGGCCCTCCGGGTCCGCGCGCCACAGGTCCGCCCCGGCGCTGACGAGCACGGACGTGATCTCGCAGGCGCCCCGGTCGACCGCCCGCAGCAGAGGCGTACGGCCATCGGCGTCGACGCAGTTCAGCCGGACCGGCCGGTCCGCCATCCGCAGCTCTTCGATCACCGGAAGATCGAAGGCGTCCACGGCCAGGCACAGAGCCGGCGTGCCGTGCTCGTCCACGGCGTCGGGGTCGGCACCTGCCGCAAGGAGCGCCGACACGGTCTCGACGTCCCCGCCGCGCACCGCGGCGATGAGTGGGTCCTCACCCCTGTGCCTGCCCGCACCCGTCATCGCGCCGTGCTCACTCCTCGCCGGAAGTCTCCGTCGGGTCGTCCTTCCTGCGGAGGAAGAAGACCGCCGCGCCGCCGAGGACGACGAACGCCACCGCGATACCGGCGATGAGCGGCGTGTTGCTGGAGCTGCCGGTCTCGGCCAGGTCGCCGCCGCCGGAGGTGCCGCCCGCCGAGGCGGGGCTGGGCTCGGAGACGGGCTGGGCCTTGTTGTCGATCGCGGCGCCCTCGGTACGGCAGTCGAGCACGCCCTTGAAACGCTTCTCGAAGCCGTCCGGGCCCTTGATCGTGAAGTCGTAGGGCTGGTCCTCCTGCAGCGGTATCGTCACGGTCCGTGACGTGCCCGCCTTGATGGTGTGCTCGAAGCCCATCAGCCGGAAGGTGAACGGCTCGTCGCCCTTGTTGTCCGCGGTGATGTCGATGCCGCTCTTCGCGCAGTTCTTCTCCGCCGAGAGCGCCGGCACCGCTCCCTTCTCGGCCCAGTTGGCCGTCGCCGTCGCCGAGACCGTCGACTCGCTGGAGCCCGCGAGTATCTGCGTCTGGCTCCTGGTCTCGGACGCGAAGGCCCGGCCGACCGGCACGGTCATGGAGGCCTGCAGGGACAGCGCGGCCGAACCGTCCGGGGAGTCCTTCGGCACGTCGAAGTAGAGGCGGCTGCCGTTGCGCGCGGACTTCACGGCCTTGCCGTTCTTGCCGACGACCTTCACGCCGCTCGCCACGGAGTCCGCGGGCGGGGTCACCGTCACCGAGTCGGCGTCGGTCCGCACGGTCACCGGGCCGAGCCGCTCCCCCGCGCGCCCCGACACGGCGGGCGGGTCGAGCGTCAGCGACGCCTTCGGCTCGGCGCTGTCGCGCGCGGTGTGGAACAGGTAGTCGGCGAGCTTCTCGGCCTTCGGGTCGACGGCGTCGACCTTCGCGCCGTCGGAGTACCGCCAGATCGCCACCTGTGTGCCCGCGGCGGCGGTCTGCTCGGTGAGGGAGCGCACGCCTGCCTTCCTGGCCAGCGCCGCGAGGTCGTTCACCTGCGGATAGGAGTGCTGCAGGATCCAGCGGATCTTGCCCGCGTCGCGGTTGGCGTTCAGCGAGGTGCCGCTCCAGGGGGTCTCCTGGTACTTGGCGTCCTTCTGCGTGGGGTTGAGGATGTCGACGCAGTACGTCTGCAGGGTGCCGCCGCCCTCCACGTTCATCTCGAAGAGCCCCGCGGGCACCTGCTGGGAGCTGCCGTTGTCACGGACGACGGCCTGGTCGTACGTCTGCAGCCCGCCCAGCGTCGCGGTCGCGCCACCCTGGTGCTGCGGCGCCTCTTCCGCGACGGCCGCGGTGGCAGCGGTCATCCCGCCCGCCACGGCCAGCCCCGCCGCCATGGTCACTGCGGCGAGGCGCGCGGCGCCTCGGCTACGTATGGACAACGCAGAAAACACAGAATTCCCCTCCGGGCGGGACCCGTTCACAACGTTGGGGGGTGGTCCCGCCAGCAGACTGAATGGGGCAGGTTCACCTGCCACCTGGGTGGCATCACCTGCCGACTGCCCCGTGAGCTACGTCCGGCATCCTAAGGAAACGGTGGATCACGAGCCCCACGCATCCCATCGGGCGACGGATCCGACTCGTAATCGTTATCCCCCAACACCCGCTCCGAGCTGGGCTTATCGACAAATCAACCGACCTCATTCGCTGATATGCCGCACATCGGTCGCCACCCCGCGCCATCACTGACGGCCCGTCAACCAACCGGCGTCGGCTCCTTTCCCCTCGCCCCGGCGATCTCCGCCTCACGGTCCGCCGCCGGCGCCGTCAGCGCCGGATTGCCCTTCACCACCCGCCGGAAGGCCGCCGTGCCGCGCGACAGATCGTGTCCGACGGCCAGTGCCTCGATGTCCGCCGATGTCCAGTGCTGCCCGCCCCGCTCCTCGTCGCGCACCTTCAACCGGCCCTGCACGATGACCGGTTCGCCCACGGACACCGAGCCCTGCACGTTCGTCCCGAGCGCCCGCCAGGCCCAGACCGTGAAGAAATTGGTGTGCCCGTCGTTCCACGTGTTCTGCGCCGCGTCGAAGTACCGCGAAGTCACCGCGAGCCGGAACCGCGCCACCGGTCCCGACGGCAGCTCCCGGTACACCGGCGTCGTCGCGACATTTCCCACCACCGTCACCAAGGTCTCGTTCATCGCCGAACCCCTCCCCCGCATCGTCCGCTCCTGCCGCCGCGCCCTCCGCGACCGCGATCCCAGACTGCACCGGCGGGCCCGATCCCGCTGAGCCCTGTGGACCACCGCCCGGTTGTGGAAAACTCCGTCACCCGAAAGGGGCGGGACGCCGGGCAGCTCACCCCACCGGCGCCCCCGACACCCGCACGTACTGCTCCCTGACCTCCCGATAGCGCAGCAGCTCCGCCGCCACCGGATCGAGGACCCGCGCCCGACCGCACCCCGCGGCCGCCTCGCGCAGTCGCCGTTCCGCCTCGTACCCGTACCTGCGCGCGGGCCCCCGCGCCGCCATCCGGCTCGCCCACTCCACGCACGGGCCGCCCACGATGCCCGCCAGCATCAGCAGCACCGGCACGCCCAGGTTCGGTGTGACGACCCCGATGATCTGGCCCACCAGCCAGATGCCGCCCACCACTTGGAGCAGCGTCATCGCGGCCTGCGCGAGAACGGCGGCCGGCCACCAGCCGGGCCGCGGCGGGCGCCCGACCGGCACGCCCACCGTCACCGCCAGCTCGTCGAGCACCTCGGGCAGCCCTTCGGCACCGCGCACCGCGGCCTCCCGCACGGCCTGCCCCCAGGGCGCGGGCAGCCCCGACGCCGCCTCGTCGGCCACCGTGCGCACGGCGTGCTCCACGCGCTGGCGCGCCGTCGCCTCCTCGTCGATGGGTGCCAGCGCGGTCGGCGTCGGAGGGCCCTGCGAGGAGCGCTTGGCCTCGTACCACCGCCACAGCCTGAGCCAGGGATCGCCGCACGCCTTGCCCGCGTTCCTGCGCCAGGCCCGCTCGGCGGCGTCTCCGGCCGCGGTCGCGCCCACGGCGTCCGCGAGCCGGTCGGCGAACTCCTCGCGCGCCTCCTCGCTGAGCCCGATCCGACCGCGGTTGCGCCCCGCGTGCGCCCCGGCGACGTACACCGGACGCAGCCGGTCCGTGGCGGCGTCCAGGTCCGCGGAGATCCGGCGGGCCGCGGCGCCCCGCTCCTGGGTGAACTGGCCGAGCGCCTCGCGCAGTTCCCCGACCCCCTCGCCGGTCAGCGCGGAGATCGCGAGGACCGTCGCGCCCGGCTCGCCGTGCTCGCCGAGCGCGACACCGTCCTCGTCGAGGAGCCGCCGCAGATCGTCGAGGACCTGGTCGGCGGCGTCCCCGGGGAGCCGGTCGATCTGGTTGAGCACGACGAAGGTGACCTCCGCGTGGCCGGCCATGGGCCGCAGATAGCGTTCGTGGAGCATCGCGTCGGCGTACTTCTCGGGGTCGACGACCCAGATGACGGCGTCGACGAGGGCCAGGATCCGGTCGACGTGCTCGCGGTGTTCGCCGACCGCCGAGTCGTGGTCGGGCAGGTCGATCAGCACGAGTCCCTGCAGCTCGTCGGCGCCCGGCCCCTGCAGCGGCCTGCGGCGCAGTCGACCCGGGATCCCGAGCCGGTCGAGGAGGCCCGCCGCGCCGTCCGTCCAGCTGCATCCGATGGGCGCGGCGGTGGTCGGCCTGCGCACGCCGGTGTCCGAGATCATCACTCCGGCGAGGGAGTTGAAGAGCGTCGACTTGCCGCTTCCGGTGGCGCCCGCGACGGCGACGACGGTGTGCCGTTCGGAGAGCCTGCGCCGGGCTGCGGCCTCGTCGAGGACCCGGCCCGCCTCGGCGAGCGTGCCGCTGTCGAGGCGGGTACGGGAGAGCCCGACGAGTTCGCGCAGCGCGTCGAGCCGCGCGCGCAGCGGCCCTTCGTACGTGGTGGGGCTCCCCTGTGTGGTGGGGTCCCCCGAGGGGGCGTACGAGCGCACTACGGAGTCGGCGTCCGGGTCAGCGCCCCGGGTCCCGCCCGCGACGCGCCGGGCGATGAGCCCGTCGTCCCAGGCCCGCTCGGCGCCGCTGCCGGGGTGCTCGTCGGTCCCGTCGGGCTCGCTCCCGTCGCCGTGGTCGGCGCGGTCGGCGTGATCAGTGACGGCGGTCACCGCGGTCACCTCTCCTTCTGCAGTACGGACAGGGCGGCGATCAGCTCGGCCTGGGGTTCGGGATGCACCTCTAGGGCGTACAGCGGGGCCAGGCGCCGTTCCCGCTCGGCGGTGAGGACCTTCTCCAGGTACTCGCCCAGCAGGCGTGTTCCCCGGTCGCGCAGCCGGACCGCGCTCTGGGCGCCGATCCGTTCGGCGAGGGTCTCCCCCGCCGACCGCGCCCGGCGCCCGCCGAGCAGGGCGGTGGCGAGCAGCGCGGCGACGACCTCGGGGTCGGGGAGCGGGTTCTTGTCGATCCGTTCGATGCCGCGCACCTCGTCCTCGGCGTACTCCTCGAGGACGCGCCGCCATCTGCGGACGGCCATCCCGATGCGGTGCTCGGCGCTCTCCACTTCGGGGTCACGGTCGGCGAGGCCGGGGGCGCCCGCGGCGGGTTCGCGCCGCCAGGCGTCGTCGATGCGCTCGTCTGCGGCGGTGACGGCGCACAGCAGCAGCGCCTCCAGGCTCTCGGCGATGGCGTCGAGCAGTTCGCCGGGGCCGCAGTCGAGCGGGTAGCTGCGCCACCGTTTGAGGGCCCCGCCGGCCAGTACTCCCCCCGCCCGCAATCGCCCCTGCACGCGCGCGTGCTCGTGCTCGTACGCCTCGTCCACGGCGGAGGTGAGCCGCAGCGCGGCCGCGTACTGGGCGGCGACGGCTCCCGCGAGCTCCGGCATCCGGGCGTCGAGGGAACCGATGACTCCGTACGCGGTGCGGGCCACGGCCTGGGCGCGGGCGGCGGGTTCCTGGACGCGGTGGGTGAGCCAGGCCCGCAACGGGGCCACGGCGGTGGTGGGGAGCAGACCGCCGCCGCCCGCGGACTCGGGCAGTTCCGGCACGGTGAAGCGCGGCACGTCGCCGAGGCCCGCCTTCGCGAGCAGCGCCCCGTACTGCCGTGACACCTCGGTCACCACTTGGTGGGGCACCCGGTCCAGGACGGTGACGAGGGTGGCGTCGTGCTCCTTGGCGGTACGCAGGAGGTGCCAGGGGACGGCGTCGGCGTACCGCGAGGCGGTGGTGACCATGACCCAGATGTCGGCCGCGGAGATCAGCTCGGCGGCCAGGACGCGGTTGTCGCAGATGAGCGAGTCGATGTCGGGTGCGTCCAGGAGGGCGAGTCCGCGGGGCAGGCTCTGTGCGGTCTCGATCCGCAGGGCGCGCTCCTCCTCGCCCATCATGGCCCGCGCGTCCAGCTCGTCGCCCCTGCCGCCGTCGTTACCCTCCTCCGAAGTCTCGTGCCGGGGCACCCATACGCGCGTGAGGTCGGGCAGAACGCGCATCCCCGAGAACCAGTGGTGATCGTCGGGGTGGCAGACGAGCACCGGCGTACGCGTGGTGGGCCGCAGCACACCCGCCTCGCTGACCTGCTGCCCCACGAGGGAGTTCACGAGGGTGGACTTGCCCGCCCCCGTGGATCCGCCGACGACGGCCAGAAGCGGCGCTTCGGGCGCCTTGAGGCGGGGAACCAGATAGTCATCGAGCTGTGCCAGCAACTCGTCCCGGTTGGCACGCGCGCGTGGCGCCCCCGGCAGGGGGAGCGGAAAGCGTGCGGCGGCGACACGCTCGCGCAGGGCGGAGAGTGCGTCAAGCAACTGAGGCCGTACGTCCAAGGTCACCACATGCGAAGAATGCCCAATTTTGGCGGCTTTCTGAAGCATATGGCGGTCCCTGCGCGCCGATCGGACACAGGGGATGGAAGGGGCGACTGGGGCGCAGGCATAACGAGTGCACAACACCCGGGGCGTGAGACGCCAAAAGCGATGCGAGATTCGCACCTGCCTGCGATTATCAGGACCGCTTCACCGAACCTCCACATCACGGCGCGGAGGCGAAGCATCAGGGACAGGGACCCGGGAGCCCTATCCTTGTCTGCGGCAAGGTCACGGATCACCCCCACATCCGGCCCCGTGCCACCCGGCCACACCCGGCCCCCGTAGCTCAGTGGATAGAGCAGGCGCCTTCTAAGCGCTTGGCCGCAGGTTCGAGTCCTGCCGGGGGCGCACACAGCCTCTCACCTGCGGAAACGCGTGAGGGGCTCTTTCATGTCCGGATGCACATCGCTCTGAGACCAAGCGCCTTGCCTGTCCACGATCGTGGACACCTGCCCCGACACCGGGTTGCAGTTCGCGCCAACGGATGCCTGGCTATCGCCCATCGTCCGGTCCCTGGGCAGCGGCGCGTGGGTCCATGAGGCTGGACCACGCCTGTTCAGCCGGGAGAAGGTGCCGCTCTGGCGGGGCGTACTCCGGATACCAGCCCTCAGCCTCATACCAGCCCTCAGGCTCGCAGCCGGGGACACTGTGCAGGATCAGCACGAAGGGCCTGGCCGAATCGCAACACGGCTAAAGTGATCGCGCGATAGCGCCACACACGCTCAGGAGGGCACAAGTGCGGGCTGACCCGCTGCCGATACGCGTGCCGGTCGGGCCCGAGTCGGAACGTTGGACCAGCCGTACAGCTCTCCGTCGGGTTCTGCTGGTGATTCACAACGTCACTTCCGCCGGCCGCCTCATGGACGTGTTGCCGCTTTTCCATGACGACTTCCGCGTGCAGCTGCTCATCACGTCTACGGGGTCCTCTGCTTTTCAGGGCGGAATCGAGGAGCTCTCCGCCGGCTTGGGCCTTCCCGTACTGCCTTGGGAACAAGCACTTTCGACACCCGTAGATCTTGCGGTGTCTGCGAGCTTTGGCGGACAGATCTCGTCTATTCCGGGCAAACTATCTATTATTTCGCATGGAGTTGGATACACTAAGAAACTAGCCGGGAGCCGGGAGCCGGGAGCCGGGAGCCGGGAGCCGGGAGCCGGGAGCCGGGAGCCGGGAGCCGGGAGCCGGGAGCCGGGAGCCGGGAGCCGACGTTCGGGCTGTCTCCCGAGTGGCTACTGGCGGACGGCAAGCCGGTCATGGACGGCCTCGTACTGTCGCATCCAGAACAACTGGACCGGTTGCGTCGCGCGTGTCCGGAGGCCGTGGACGTCTCCGTGCTCGCCGGCGATCCCTGCTTCGACCGGATGCTCGCCGCGCGCCCGTACCGCGACCGCTTCCGGCGGGCCCTGGGCGTGCGAAGGGGCCAGCGGCTCGTCGTGCTCAACTCCACTTGGAACCCCGAAGGTTTCTTCGGCAGCGGCGGCGGTCAAGACGTCCTTCCGGGCCTTCTCCCCCGGCTCGCCGCGGAGTTGCCTGCCGACGATTACCGGCTCGCGGCGGTGCTGCATCCGAACATCTGGTACGGACACGGCCCCGGCCAGGTCCGCGCCTGGCTGGATCAGGCCCTGCGCAGCGGGCTGACTCTCATCGACCCCGCGCACGCCTGGCGGCAGGCTCTGCTGGCAGCCGATGCCGTCGTCGGTGACTTCGGCGCGGTCTCCTACTACGCGTCCGCTCTGGGCCTCCCGGTGCTGATGGCGGCCGGAGGTCAGGACCGGCTGGACCCCGAGTCGCCGCTCGCCTCGTTCGTCCGGGACGCACCGCGGCTCGATCCGTACGGCCCGCTGCGTCCCCAGGTGGAGCGGCTGGTGGCCGAGCACCGCTCGGCCGCTGATCCCGGGGAGTTCGTCACCTCGGCGCCGGGCGCCTCGGCGGCGCTGCTGCGGCAGCATTTCTATGCCCTGTTGGGCCTTCCTGAGCCCGCTGCCCCCGCTCTGCTGGAACCGTTGCCCCTGCCTCCCTACGACCCACCACGGCGGACCGTTCCGCTCCGCGTGCTCACGCGCGTCGCCGGCACCGACATCGTGGTCGAGCGAGCCACCGAGCACCCCTATGACGCCGACGGTGACGTGCATCTGGCGGTGCACGAGGAATCCAGGGATCCAGGCTGCCTGGAGCTGGCCGACGTGATCGTGCGGGACGAGTCGGCGGACGACCCGCGCCTCGGCGGCCCGGAGGTGTGGACGGGCGAGGCCCTGGCGCGGCACGCGCACTGCACGGTCGCCGCGTACGTGAGCGGCCCGGACGCCTGCACCGTGCGCAGCCGGGAACACGGCCTGCTCCACCTGTCCGCGCGCCCGGGGGCGGATGCTGATCCGGCGGCGTATGCCTCAGCGTTGTACGCGTGGCTGGCCGGCGGTGGCAGCGTTCCGTGCGAAGGCGCCGTCACGCTCCGGGTGCATGTCGCCGGGGGTGTGCACCCGGTGGCCGTGACGGCCCGCTAGGGCCCTTCTGACGGATCTTCGCGGGATCGCGACGCCCGGCAGGCACGATCGGCGTGCGGGGGAAATCCGTCAGAAGGACCCTAGGCCCTGTCGTCACCCTCGCAGCGCAGCCGGAGCCCGGCGAGGTACCGCAGGTGCGGAGCGGCCGCCGGTGTGAGCAGATCCTCCGCCTCCGTGATCTTCGTCAGCGCTTCGGCCTTCTCGCCCGCGTCAAGGAGGGTCTCGGCCAGGTCCGTGAGAGCACGTGCGCGGTTGTAGCTCTCCCCCTGGTCCTTGAAGAAGTCCGTCGCCGACTGCAGCCGGCGTTGCGACTCCGTCAGCCGCCCCATTCCTCGCAGGGCGCGCCCCTGGTGACGTTCGATCAGGGCGAGGGCGCGCGCCACGTCCCGCGCCCCCTCCTGTCCAGGGGCGATCCTCCGGTAGATGCGCTCGGCCTCGTCGAACCGCTCGAAGGCGGCCTCGTAACGCCATTGGTAGAGGTACAAGAGCCCCAGCAGCTCGACGGACGAAGCCTCGCCTCGTACGTGCCCTTCTGCGCGCTCACACGCGATGGCAGCGCGTGCCTCACGCGCGGCTTCCTCCCACTGCTGGAGTTCTCCCAGGCAGTGGCCGAGCTGGAAGTGGAGCCCGGCCGCCGTGCGGGAGTGCGGCGTGCGTTCGTCGGCGCACCTGGCCGCCACGCGCAGCGCGGGCAGTACCTCGTCCCAGTAGCCGGCCTTGAGCTGGAGTGGCCAAAGGGCCCGGGCCAGCCGCAGCGCTGTCGTGAAGTGCTGGTACTCCACGGCCACGGATACCGCTCGGACCACGTTGCCGGCCTCCGCCACCAGCGCCGCTACACCCTCCGCTTCGTCACGGTACGCGTCCCCGTCCTCCGGCGCGGGTTCCGTGCGCCAACTCTGCGGCAGTGCGGCATGGGCCGCGTGCAGGGCGCGGTTGAGCAGGGAGTCGAGCGCGCGCTCCACGGCGGCGGAGCACTCGGGGATGCCGTGCTCGATCCCCGCGGTGTCGGCCAGGCAGCGCCGCACCTCGGGACGGAAGCGGTAGCGCTCGTCCCCCACCGGGTCAAGGAGCTGGGCCTCCGATGCCTCAACCAGCATCCGAGCCGCACCTTCGGGCGTCGTGTCCGCGGCCGTGGCAGCGAGGCGTGCGTCGATGGAGGGCCAGCCGCCCAGCGCCGTCAACCTGATGAGCCGCGCCGTCTCCGGCCGGAGGCGGGCACAGGCGGTCTGGACGGCGTCTCGCATCGGATCACGCCCCGGCCTTCCGGCCCTTGGCTCCGGAGCACCCGGCTCGGACTGCACGGTCTCCTCCGTCTCCTCCGTCTCCTCCGTCTCCTCCGTCTGGAGGCGCAGCGCTTCGGCCTTCAGTGCGAAAGCGTTTCCCTCACACCGTGCGAGCAGGTGCGGCATCCGGGCCTTGGCGCGCGCGACCTTCTCCGCCCCGGCCACCTTCCTCACCATCTGCACCGCGTACCGGTCGCTCAGGGGAGGAACGGAGACGCGCTCGGCCTCCAGCGCAAAGGGGCGGCCGGAGACGATCACCAGGAGGAAGACATCAGGAGTAGCCGGGACAAGGCTGCGGACCTGGGCGGCTGAGGATGCGTGATCGACCACCACCAGGGCCCTGCGACCTGCGATGAGCTGACGATAGAGCTGTTCGCGCCCCGAGGCGGTGGGGGGCATCCGCTCCGGCGGGGCGCCCATCTGCCGCAGCAGACGCAGCAGCACAGCGGCGGGCTCCGGGCCGTGGCCGCCCGAGGTATCCCGCAGGTCGACGTAGAACTGCCCGTCGGGGAACTGGGCGTGGAGCGCTGCGCCCAGGTGCAGGGCCACCGCGGTGGTGCCGATCCCCGGCGGCCCGTGGAGCAGCGCGACGCGCGGCCGCCCCGCGGCCAGGCGCGTCACTTCCCTCTTCAGCTGTTTGAGGACCTTCTGGCGATTGGTGAAGTCCCTCGACGCCGGCGGAAGTCCGGCCGTCGGGGTCAGCGCCATCGTCTGTCCGGGGAAGCCGCGTACGAGGAGCGCCCACTCGCCCGCCTGCTGGGGATCATGACCCAGACGGGCGTGAACCTGACCCGCCAGGGTCTGCCACTCCTCCGGTCCTGTCGGCAGCGGCGTTTCCCTCCCCAAGGTCCTTCTCGCCAACGCCCCGGCCGACAGGAGCGTCTGCTTGCCTATCTCTCCCGCGGCGCCGTTCCACGCGGCCGTGAGAAAAGCGGTCAGCGCGCTCAGCGCGACAGTCTCCAGCACGTCGCCCCCTCCCTTGTCCCTGCCGGACTGTATCGCCACGGCTACGGCGCGCGGAAACCTTTGAGCTCTCGTCAAGTCCCCTTTGTGGGAAGGCCCCCGGGACGCGTAATCCACGCAGGTCAGGGAAGGTTCACTACTTCTTGACCGGCGGGCACGTGCCCGTGTCCTCGCCGATCGAGTTGATCTCGGCGTTCGAGCGCGAGTCGCCCGCGTAGTTGACCTGGTCCGTGCACTTCTTGTTGGGGTCCTTCGGCGTGCCCGCCGGCTTGTCGGACTTCTGCGGCTGGGGGCACGTGCCCGTCTTCTCGCCGATCGAGTTGATCTCGGCGTTCGAGCGCGAGTCGCCCGCGTAGTTGAGCTGGTCGGTGCACTTCATGTCGGAGGACGACTTCTTGACCGGCGGGCAGGTGCCCGTCTTCTCGCCGATCGAGTTGATCTCGGCGTTCGAGCGCGGGTCGCCCGCGTAGTTGATCTGGTCCGTGCACTTCTGGCCGGACTTGGCCGGTGTGCCCGCCGGCTTGTCGTTCGTGGTGTCGGACTTCGAGGGGTCGGACTTCGAAGAGTCGGACTTCGGGGTGGTCGTGGACTCCGACGAGGAGCCGCCCGAGGACGAGGACGCGTTGTCGGAGCCGTCGCTGTTGCATGCCGTCAGCGAGAGGCCGAGGGCCACCGCGGTCATGGTCAGTACCGAGATCTTCCGCGTGCGGGCGTGGGGGCGGGTGTGAGTGCGCATGGTGGTCTCTGTCCTCTGCATGGGGGGCCGCTCGTGAGGAGCGGGTGGGCGGTGAGCTGGGCGGTTGAGTCGGGCGGTTGTTCGCCCGGGTGGCTTTCTGTTCTGACAGATGGTCGGTGTGGCCGGCCCAGTTGCGTCTTGATCGTGCTCAGGACACGTTCGTGACATGACAGTGATCGCGTCGTGAGGTCCCGCTCCCGTGCCTGCGAAAATCACTGGAACAGCGCCATGGCGCGCGACTACCGTGCCGCCGACCCGAGTTGTCCAGTCGAGGACGTGGCCCTTGTACACCGTGTGAGACCCCCCGAGAGCTGAACCGTCGCGTGTCGCACCCGTGCGCCGCGCTGCTCTTTGCTGCGGACTTCTCACTGAAACCGGTGTACTCCTGTGCTCCAGAACTGGGTGGTCATGCCCACCTGCCTGCCGCTCGTCCTGCGCCGTTGCCACTCGTGCGCGGCCAAGCACTTCCGGGCGAACGGCAAATTCCGTGTCAACGCCCATCACAAACTCCTCGACGCCTGGCTCCTCGTGCTCTGTACCGCGTGCGGGGAGACCGCGAGGCTCACGGTCCTGGAGCGGACGAACGTGCGCTCCGTACGGCCCGAACTGCTGGACCGACTGCACGACAACGATCCCGGCCTGGCGGCCGAGCTGCTCCAGGATCCGGTCGTGCGACGCCGGATTGGAGCTTGGAGTTGGAGGTTGGTTTAGAGGGTGTGGAGTGTGGGGGCCATCCGGTGGGTTCTGCCGGGCGGGCCCCTGGTGGATGTGCGGGCGGTAGAAAGGGGACATGGCCGAGCCTGAGCCCCCGCGCGGGGACGTGGATGATGTCGATGCGGTGACAGACGCGGTGTTGACCGCGTCGCGGCTCCTGACGGCGCTGTCCGCCCGGTGCCTCTCCGCGGTCGAGGACCGAGTGACGCTGCCGCAGTTCCGGATGCTGGCCGTCCTCTCCACCCGGGGCGACACCAAGCTGGTGGCCCTGGCCGAGCTGCTCCACGTCGCGCCCTCCACCGCGATGCGAATGGTCGACCGGCTGATCGCCACCGGTCTCGCCGACCGGCAGGCCAACCCCGGCAACCGCCGCGAGACGCGGCTCAGGCTCACTGACGAAGGCCGGCGCACCGTCGCGGAGGTCACGGCCCGGCGCCACGCCGAGATCGCCGCGATCGTCGAGCGTCTCGCCCCGGAACAGCGCTCCTCGCTCGTCGAGGCGCTGACCGCGTTCAACATCGCGGGAGGCGAACCGGCCTCTCCGGAGACGCACGGCAGCTGACCGCCCGGTTCTTACGAAGCGGTGTCGTGCCCGGCGCGGCTCTGTGCCGGGCGCGGTGTCGTGCCCGGCGCAGAGGCGGGCCTGGCGTGGAGGCGGGCCCGGCGCGGAGGCGGGCCGCGGCCGTGCTCGTCCGGCGCCGCCGGGAGGCCTTCGTCCCGCCGGGGAACTTCCGCTGCCCGCCAGGGAACTCCGCCTGCCCGCCCGGGCGTTGAACGGGTGATGCCGGCGGCGCCACCGGCCTCACCAGTCGGCCCTCACTCCCCGTAAAGCGCCTCGATCTCGCTTGCGTAGACGGCGGTCACCGCATGTCGTTTGATCTTCAGGGACGGGGTGAGCAGGCCGTTGTCCTCCGTGAACTCGCCGCCGACGACGGCGAACCTGCGGATCGACTCGGCCCTGGACACCGCCGCGTTGGCGTAGTCCACGGCCTTCTGGATCTCCGCGGTCAGCTCCGGGTCGCGGGCGAGTTCGGCGAGCGGTGTGTCCTTCGGGCGCTTGCGTACGGCGAGCCAGTGCGCCACGGCCTCGGGGTCCAGGGTGACCAGCGCGGCGACGTACGAGCGGTTGTCCCCGACGACGATGCACTGGCCGACCGGCGCGCGGCTGCGCAGCCGGTCCTCCAGGACGGCGGGCGAGACGTTCTTGCCGCCCGAGGTGACGAGGATGTCCTTCTTGCGGCCGGTGATGGTGAGGTAGCCGTCGGCGTCCAGGGCGCCGAGGTCGCCGGTGGCGAACCAGCCGTTGGTGAGGACGGCGTCCGTCGCGGCCGGGTTGTTCCAGTACGAGCCGAAGACGATGCCGCCCTTGATCAGCACCTCCCCGTCGTCCGCGATGCGCACGGACGTGCCGGGCACGGGCAGCCCGACCGTGCCGGGGCGCGGCCGCAGCGGCGGGGTGACGGTGGCGGCGGCCGAGGTCTCGGTCAGGCCGTAGCCCTCGTAGATGACGATTCCGGCGGCGTAGAAGAAGAGGTTGAGGTCGCGGTCCAGGGGGGAGCCGCCGCTGATCGCGTAGCGCAGGCGGCCGCCGACCTCCTTGCGGATGCGGCGGTAGACGAGGAGTTCGTACAGCGCCCAGCCGGCGTAGAGGCCGAGGGAGGGCCCGGGACCGCTCCTGTCCAGGAACTTGTTCAGGTACGCCTCGCCGAAGCGCACCGCGATCCGCTCCGCGCGGTCGAAGGAGGCACCGCGGCCGATCTTCTCGGCGGTGGCCCGCCCGGTGTCGTGGATCTTCTCGAAGAGGTAGGGCACGCCGACGACGAACGTCGGCTTGAACGAGCGCAGTTCCGGGCGGAGTTCGTCGGGTTTGATGCTGGGGCAGTGGCCGAGCTCGATGCGGGCGAGCAGGCAGGCGATCTGGATGGTGCGGCCCAGGACGTGGGCGAGCGGCAGGAAGAGGAGCGTGGCGGCGACCTGTCCGGTGATCTCCTTGAAGATCGGGTGCAGCAGGTCGACGGTGTTCGCCGCCTCCGCGTGCAGGTTGCCGTGGGTGAGGACGCAACCCTTGGGGCGGCCCGTGGTGCCCGAGGTGTAGCAGAGGGTGGCGATGGAGTCCGGGGTGAGCGCGGACCGGCGCTTGGTCACCTCCTCGTCCGAGAGGTCGCGCCCGAGCGCGGTGAGTTCGGCCATCGCGCCGCCGTCGAGGTGCCGCACGCGCGGCGGGGCGGCGTGCTCGCGCACGGCTTCCTCGGCCGTCGCGGCGTTCTCCGCGGTCTCCGCGATGAGCAGGCGGGCGCCGGAGTCCCTGACGATCCACTCGATCTGCTCCGCCGACGAGGTGGCGTAGACGGGCACGCTCTGCCCGCCCGCGGCCCAGATGGCGAAGTCCAGGACCGCCCACTCGTAGCGGGTGCGGGACATCAGTGCGACCCGGCCGCCGGGTTCGAGGCCGTCCGCGATGAGGCCCTTGGCGATCTCGGTGATCTCGCGCGCGAATGCGGCGGCGGTGACGGGCCGCCACCGGCCGTCCTGCTTGCGGCGCAGGACCACGGCGTCGGGGGCCTCGGCGGCGTTGGTGAAGGGGATGTCGGCGGTGCTTCCGGTGGTGGCGCGGGCGACGAGTGGCGCGGCGCGGACCTCGCGCACGGTGCCGTGCTCGTCCCTGACGAGGTCGACCTGGGCACGGTCGGCCAGGCCCCGGTGGCGTTGCGCCCTTTTCAGATCCTTGCGTACGCCCATGACGGCTCCCCGGCTTCCGGTTCCCAGCTGATGTGCAGGCGATCGGTGCGCGTACTTACTCGGGGGTCAACTTACTCACACGTAAGGAAAATTCAATGGGGCGGACGACAAAGGGCCCGCGACTCCCCTGAGCAGGAGGCGGCGGGTCTCTCCTGAGCAGGAGGCGGTGGGTCGCCCCTGAGCAGGAGTCGGCGGGCCTCGCCTCAGCCCGAGGCGGCGGGTCTCCCCTCAGCCGGAGACATCAGGTCTCCCCCAGCTGGAACGTCGGACCTCCCCTCAACCCGTCGCCGCAGGCCGCCAGACCTCCCCCTCCAGGACCCGGCCCATCCCCGCCCACACCATGTTCATGAGGCGGAGGGTGACGCCCTCCGGGGACTGGCCGGGGTGGGCCGCCATCCAGTCCGTCAGCGAGTCCGCCGCGCCCACCAGGGCGTGCGCCACGAAGTCCGCGTCCTCGTCGGAGAGTTGTACGCCGGGGCCGCGTTCCGCGATGCCCGCCCACACCAGGCCCGCCACCTCGGCCATCACCGCGCGGCGCGCCTGCGCGACGGCCGCCGCGATGGCCTCGCTCAGCTCCGAGGCCTGCCGGTGCAGCACCACCCAGCTGTCACGGTGCTCGGCGACGAAGGTGAAGAACGCCAGGAGGCCCGCGTACAGCCGCAGTTCGGGCGCCGCGCCGCTCGCCGCCGCAGCGCCCTGGAACGCGCCGACCAGGCGGTCCGCCTCGCGGCGCAGGCAGGCGAGGAAGAGGCCCTCCTTGGACTCCAGGTACAGATACACCATCGGCTTGGAGATTCCGGCGAGTTCGGCGATCTCGTCCACCGAGGCCCCGTGGTAGCCACGCTTGGCGAAGACCTGGACCGCCACGTCGACGATCTGCCGCTCGCGCTCGCGGCGCGGGACCCGGCGCCTGCGCGGCCCCGGCGCACCCTCGGACATGTCGCTCACCCTTGTCAGCCTCCTGGTTCCGACTTACCTTACTCTTTAGTAAGTTTACTCCAGAGTAAGGAGATTGCGATGGCTGACGACCTCAGCGGGATCGCCGACCTCGACTTCGCCAGTGTCACGCCCGAGGAGTTCGCCCGGATCGTGAAGGGCCTCTCCGGCAAGGAGATCGCGGAGATCGCCCGCGACGGCGCCCTGCGCGCCCGCGTGCTCGACGAGGTCTTCGGACGGATGGAGCGGCAGTTCAAGCCGGACGCGGCCGGCTCGCTGAAGGCTCTCATCCGGTGGAAGATCACGGGCAGTGGCGACAACGGGGAAGCCGTCTACGAGACGGACATCGCCGACGGCACCTGCGCCGTGCGCGAGGGGCGCTCGGACGCCGAG
This sequence comes from Streptomyces sp. NPDC058308, assembly GCF_042880275.1. Taxonomy (NCBI): domain Bacteria; kingdom Bacillati; phylum Actinomycetota; class Actinomycetes; order Kitasatosporales; family Streptomycetaceae; genus Streptomyces; species Streptomyces sp. NPDC058308. The sequence goes on along the minus strand of NZ_JBHVZA010000003.1, from coordinate 374,150 downwards.
CCGCGGGTCACGCTCGTCATGGCCGACCCCGAGTTCCTCCGGCTCGTCTCCGGAAACGCCAGCCCCGTCACGCTGTTCATGATGCGCAAGGTCAAGATCGCGGGCGATGTGGCCCTCGCGGCCGGGCTCACCCGGTACTTCGACATCCCGAAGGCCTGAGGAGCCCGCCATGGCCTACTCCCTCGAACTGACCGAGGAGCAACGGGACCTGCGCGACTGGGTGCACGGCTTCGCGTCCGGCGTGGTGCGCCCGGCCGCCGCCGAGTGGGACGAGCGCGAGGAGACCCCGTGGCCCGTCATCCAGGAGGCGGCGAAGATCGGGCTCTACGGATTCGAGTCGCTGGCCGACCTCTTCGGCGACCCCTCGGGGATCTCCCTGCAGATCGCCAACGAAGAGCTGTTCTGGGGCGACGCGGGCATCGGGATGGCCCTCTTCGGCACGTCCCTCGCGGTCGCCGGGATCTTCTCCGCGGGCACGCCGGACCAGCTGGCGGAGTGGGTGCCGCAGTGCTTCGGGGACGAGGACGCGCCCGCGGTGGCGGCCTTCTGCGTCTCCGAGCCCCAGGCGGGCTCGGACGTCTCCGCGCTGCGCACCCGCGCGACGTACGACGCGGCGCGCGACGCGTGGACGCTGTCCGGCCAGAAGGCGTGGATCACCAACGGCGGCATCGCGAACGTGCACGTCGTGGTGGCGTCCGTGGACCCCTCGCTGGGCGCGCGCGGGCAGGCGGCGTTCGTCGTGCCGCCGGGGACGCGCGGCCTCGAAGGCGGCCGGAAGATAAGGAAGCTGGGCCTGCGGGCCTCGCACACCGCGGACGTGTTCCTGGACGCCGTACGCGTGCCGGGGCACTGCCTGCTGGGCGGCAAGGAACGGCTCGACGCGCGGCTGGCGCGAGCGCGGGAAGGGGGCGGGCGCGAGGGGCGCGGGCAGGCGGCCATGGCCACGTTCGAGGTCAGCAGGCCCACGGTGGGCGCGCAGGCGCTGGGCATCGCGCGGGCCGCGTACGAGTACGCCCTGGAGTACGCCGCCGGCCGCGTCGCCTTCGGGCGGCCCATCATCGACAACCAGTCCATCGCGTTCGCCCTCGCCGACCTGCGCACCGAGATCGAGGCCGTGCGGCTGCTGATCTGGCAGGCCGCGTGGATGGCCCGCAACGACAAGGTGTTCGACGCGGGCCAGGGCTCGATGGCCAAACTGCGGGCCGGGGAGCTGGCGGTGTCGGCGAGCGAGAAGGCCGTGCAGGTCCTCGGCGGCGCGGGGTACAGCCGCGAGCACCCGGTGGAGCGGATGTACCGGGACGCGAAGATCTACACGATCTTCGAGGGGACCAGCGAGATACAGCGGCTCGTGATCGCTCGGGCGATCTCGGGGCGGCACATTCCATAGAGCCTGTCTTTGGGCCCGTGCTCCCGCCGTGTGCGGGCGGCGGGGCTCAAGGGGTGGTTGAGCTGCGCCGATGTAGCGGTCATGACGACCTCTGCGTACTCCTCCGTTCGTGGTGCCGAAGCCGTCGCCGGGGGGCGGCCGGACGCGCCCGGGGGCCGGGCCGGGCGATGGCGGGGCCACGTCCGGGCCGGCGCCTGTCTGCTGCCCGCTCTCGTCGTCGCCCTCGCCGGGTTCCAGCGACGGTGGATGTCCGACGACGGGCACATCTACGTGCGTACCGTCCGGCAGATCCTCGCGGGGAACGGGCCCGTCTTCAACGCCGGGGAGCGCGCCGAGTCGTCCACCGGCACCTTGTGGCAGTGGCTGCTCGTGACCGCTGGGGCGCCGGGGTTCGATGTGGCGACGGTGGCGATGTACGGGGGGCTGCTGTGCACCGCCGCCGGGTTCGCGCTCGCCGGGGCCGGGGCCCTGCGCGTGTGGGGCGGGTCCGGGTACGTGCTGCCGTGCGGCGCACTGGTGCTGCTCGCGCTGCCGCCCGTCTGGGACTTCGCCACGTCCGGCCTGGAGACGGGGCTCGCCACCTGCTGGATCGCCGGGGCCTGGCTCGCGCTCCTCGCGCGGCCGAGGGCGCTGACCACCTGCGCGCTCCTGGGCCTCGGGCCGCTCGTCCGGCCCGATCTGGCCCTCGTGTCGGTGGTCTTCCTCGCCGCGCAGTGGATCGTGGTCCGGCCGTCGTGGCGCGGGGCGCTCGCGGGCGCCGGTGTCGCGGGTGCGCTGCCCGTCGCGTACGAGATCTTCCGCATGGGCTACTACGGGCATCTGGTGCCGCTGCCCGGCGTGACGAAGGAGGCTTCTCGGAGCCTGTGGGGCCGGGGGGCCGACTATCTCCGGGACTTCGCGGGCCCGTACTGGCTGTGGCTGCCCCTGCTGACGATCGCCGTCGGCGTCCTGGCCGCCCTCTCCGCCGCGACCTGCGACTTCGCCCCCTCCCCCGGGCGGCCCCGGATGAACGTCCCGGCGCTCGCCCCCGTCGTCGCGGGCGCGCTGTGCTGGGTGTACGTCATCAAGGTGGGCGGCGACTTCATGCACGGGCGGATGTTCCTGCCCGGACTGCTCCTGATGCTGCTGCCCGTCTTCCTCGTGCCGCTCACGCGCGCGTGGGGCGTCGCCGCCGTGGCCGTCGGAGTGTGGGCCGTGGTGTGCGCGAGTGCGCTGCGGATCCCGTACGAGGGGAAGATCGGGCCGGCCGGGATCGCGGACGAGCGAGGCGTGTACGTCCTCCAGAACGCCGCCCCGCACCCCCTCCACCACGGCTTCACCGGCTCCCGCGGCAACGCGGCCTACCTGCGCGAGGTGCGTGCGGCGGCACGCTCCGGCAAGCACACCCTGCTGATCGCCTGGCGGCCGACCCCCGCCAAGTCGCCCTCCGTCACCGGCGTCTACAACGTCCTCGGCATGAACGGCACCGTCGTCCCCCTCGACGGTGCCGCGCTCGACCAGATCGGCCTCGCCTATCCGCTGGCCGCCCACTCCGAGTCCTTCCCCGGCCGCGTCGGCCACGACAAGCGCCTGCCCGACGAGTGGATCGTCGCCGACCGCGGCACGGCCCGGGGCGCCGCGGACGAGAAGCTCGACCCCGCCCGGGTCGACGCGGCGCGCCGGGCCCTGCGCTGCGGGCCGCTCGCGGAGCTGCGGGCGGCGACGCGGGCGCCGATGACGGCGGGGCGGTTCTGGCGGAACCTGACGGGGGCCGTGGGCCGCACCTCGTTCCGCTTCGCCAACGATCCGGTGCGGGCGGAAAGGGAGTTGTGCGGGCCGCGACGTTGAGCAGGAGGTGACCGCGGGCGACGACGGGGGCGACCGGCTCGAAGTCAACTCCCGGCGCGTACGGGCCTCTTGCGCCTTGAGTGGTCGCGTCGGATGCTGACGGTTCTTGTTGCCTTACGTTCGGAGTTGCCGCATGAGCCGTCCGAGCCGCCCCAGGCGCACCAGCCGCCGGGCCTTCCTCGCCACCGGCACCGCACTGGCGGGATGGGCCGCCTTCGCCGCGCAGAAGCAGGCCTTCGCAGCGGGCGGGGGCAGACGCGGCGGCGGGGCCGGGTCCCCCGAGTGGGACGCCTCCCCCCGCGTCTTCCAGGTCAACAGAGAGCCCGCCCGTACCCGGCTCGTCCCGTACGCCTCCGCCGCCGACGCCCTGCGCGGTGACTTCACCAAGTCGCCCTACTACCGCTCCCTCAACGGACGGTGGGCCTTCCACTGGTCCCGCAATCCGGAGCAGCGGCCGACCGGCTTCGAGGCGGACGCGTACGACGTGAGCGGCTGGGACCGGATCACCGTGCCGTCCAACTGGGAGATCGAGGGGTACCCGGAGCCGATCTACCTCAACATCAGGTACCCGTGGGAGGGGTACGAGAAGCCCGACTTCCCCGACGTGCCCAAGGACTTCAACCCCGTCGGCTCCTACCGCCGCACCTTCACCGTGCCGCGCGGCTGGCGCGGCCGCCGCACGCTGCTCTCCTTCCAGGGCGTGAAGTCCGCCTTCTTCGTCTGGGTCAACGGCCAGAAGGCCGGCTACAGCGAGGACAGCTACACACCGGCGGAGTTCGACGTCACCGAGCACCTGAGGCCGGGCGAGAACACCCTCTCCGTAGAGGTGTACCGGTGGTCCGACGGCAGCTGGCTGGAGGACCAGGACATGATCGACCTGTCCGGGATCTTCCGGGACGTGTACGTGTACTCGGTCCCCGGGACGCATCTGCACGACCTCGGGGTGCGGACGGATCTGGACGGTGCCTTCCGGGACGCGGTCCTGTCCGTGACGACGGTCGTACGCGAGCGCGGCGCGAGGACCGCGGCCGGCGAGCTCCGGATCGAGGCCGTGCTGCACGACGCCGACGGGCGGCCCGTGCCCGGCGCGAGGCTGACCGGCGTGCCCGTCCCCGACCGCCCCCTCACCCTCAAGGCCACCGTCGAACGGCCCGCGCTCTGGTCCGCCGAACAGCCGCACCTCTACACCCTCGTCGTCACCCTGCGGGACGGCTCCGGCAGGGCGGTGGACGTGCACCGCACCCGGGTCGGATTCCGGCAGGTCGACGTCGGGCCCGGCAGGTTCACCGTCAACGGCGAGCCCGTCATGCTGCGCGGCACCAACCGCCACGAGTCCCACCCCGACCACGGGCAGGCCGTCCCGGAGTCGGTGATGCTCCAGGACGTGCTGCTGATGAAGCGGCACAACATCAACGCCGTCCGCACCTCGCACTACCCCAACCACCCGCGCTGGCTCGAACTCTGCGACGAGTACGGCCTGTACGCCGTCGACGAGACGAACCTGGAGACGCACGGCGTGCGGGACCGGCTGCCCGGGTCACTGCCCGAGTGGACCGACGCCTGCGTGGACCGGATCAAGTCCATGGTCGAGCGGGACAAGAACCACCCGAGCGTCGTCCTCTGGTCGCTCGGCAACGAAGCCGGGGAGGGCGCCAACTTCAAGGCCATGGCGGACTGGGTACACGCCCGCGACGACTCCCGGCCCGTGCACTACGAGGGCATGAACTCCGTCGCCGACGTGCACAGCGAGATGTACACCAAGCCCGCCGACGTCGAGAAGTACGGGAAGTCGGGCCACCCCAAGCCGTATCTGCTGTGCGAGTACACGCACGCGATGGGCAACAGCAACGGGAACCTGCCGGAGTACTGGGAGATCTTCGAGAAGTACCCGAACCTGCACGGCGGCTTCGTCTGGGACTGGGTCGACCAGAACATCCGGCGGCCGGTCCCCGGCGACAGGAGGCACACCTACCTGTCGTACGGCGGCGACTGGAAGCCCGGCTACCCCACCGACGGCAACTTCAGCTGCAACGGTCTCGTCGCCTCGACCCGCGCCCTCCACCCGGGCCTCCTGGAGATCAAGAAGGTCTACCAGCCGGTGTCCTTCACCGCGGACGACCTCGGGGCCGGCTCCGTGCGGGTCGCCAACAAGCACCTCTTCAGCACGCTGGACGCCTACGAGCTGCGGTGGACCGTCACCCGCGACGGGACGCAGATCCAGCACGGGACGCTGCCCGCGCCGGACGTGGCGCCCGGCGGCACGGGCCGCGTACGCATTCCGTACGAGAAGCCCGCACGTCCCGCGCCCGGCGCCGAGTACTGGCTCGGCCTCGATCTCGTCCTGCGGAAGAAGACCAGCTGGGCGGCGGCCGGGCACACCGTCGCCGCCGAACAGCTCGCCCTCGACTGGCACACGCCCGCCCCGGCCGACCCCGCCCCCGGTACGCTGCCCCGCCTGGACCTGACCGAGGACGCGAAGGAAGTGCGGGTCACCGGGCGGGACGTCGAGGTCGTCCTGTCCAAGGCGACCGGGACCCTCTCCTCGTACAAGGTGAAGGGGCGGCTGCTGCTCGCCCAAGGCCCCGTGCCCAACTTCTGGCGCGGGCCCACCGACAACGACATCGGCCGCGACTACCACCGGCAGGCCGCCACTTGGCGCGACGCGGGCCCCAAGGCGAAGGTCACCGGCATCGCGACGGCCCAGCCGTCCCCCGGCGAGGTCACCGTCGAGGTGAGCGCCACGCTGCCGACCTCCCCCGCTCCCTCCGCGTGGCGCACGGTGTTCACGGTGCGCGGCGACGGCGAGATACGGATCCGGCACACTCTGAAGGCGGCCGCCGGGCTCCCCGACATCCCCCTGGTGGGCGCGCTGCTGACCGTGCCCGCCGGATTCGAGCGCCTCGACTGGTACGGGCGCGGGCCGCACGAGAACTACGCGGACCGCAAGTCCGCCGCGTTCGTGGGGCGTTACCGCTCGACCGTGGACGAGCAGGTCGCCCCGTACGTCCGGCCGCAGCAGACCGGCAACATGACCGACGTGCGCCGCGTCGCGCTCGCCGACCGGTCGGGCGACGCCCTCACCGTGCTGGCCGACCCGGCGGACGGCGAGCCGTTCCTGGAGGTCAGCGCCCTGCACCACACGCCGTTCGACCTGGACGGGCCACGGCACCCGCACGAGGTGAAGCGGCGCGAGGAGACGGTCCTCGGAATCAACCACCGACAGATGGGCGTGGGCGGCAACGACTCGTGGGGCGCGCCGCCACTGGAGCGGTATCTGCTGCATGCGGGGCGCACGTACACGTACGCGTACCGGCTGCGGGCGGACACGGCCTAAACCCTAGGGACGGATCCCACCCCGGGGCGGCTGCGGTGACTGTGGCGGCTCCGGGGCCCTCCAGGAGCCCCCTCAGCTCACCACATCCTTCCGGGCGAACACCCGGAACGCCAGCGCGAACAGCACCATCGCGTACGTCACCGAGACCGCCGAGCCCTGGATCATGCCGGCCCACTCCGGCTGGGCCTGGATCGCGTCGGCCCAGGCGAACTGCCAGTGGGCGGGGAGGAAGTCGCGCCAGTCGCCGAGTGCCGTCACGGCGTCCAGGACGTTGCCCACGATCGTCAGGCCCACCGCGCCGCCGACCGCTCCCAGCGGAGCGTCCGTCTTCGTCGAGAGCCAGAACGCCAGGCCACCGGTGACCAGTTGGGAGACGAAGATGTACGCGACGACGATCACGAGGCGCTGGGCCGCCGTGCCCGCGGGGAGCTCGCCGCCGGTCGGGATCTCCAAGGGGCCCCAGCCGTACGCCACCGTGCCGATGGCGAGGGCCACCAGCGGCAGCAGGACCATCGCCGCGGCGCTCAGGCCGAGTGCGACGGCCATCTTGGACCAGAGCAGCCGGGCCCGCGGCACCGGCGCGGCGAGCAGATAGCGCAGCGAGGACCAGCTCGCCTCCGAGGCGACGGTGTCTCCGAAGAACAGGGCCACGGGGATGACCAGCAGGAAGCCCGCCGATACGAACAGGCAGGTCGCGGCGAAGTTCGCGCCGGACGCCGTGGCCGTGCCCATCAGTGTCACGTTGCCGTTGCGGGAGCCCGGCGAGCCGCCCGCGACGGCGAACGCGATGACGAGCACGACCGGCAGGAGCGCCATGATGGCGCCCATCACGAGCGTGCGGCGCCGCTTGAGCTGGCGGACCGCCTCGACCCGCAGGGGAAGGGTCCGCCGCGCGCGGTAGCCGGGCGCGGTGGGGCGCTCCAGGGTGGGGGCGCTCATGCGGTGCCTCCGATCAGGGTCAGGAACGCGTCTTCGAGGCGGCGGTGCGGCCCCATGGATTCCACGGGCACGTCGAGACGCACCAGTTCGGGCAGCAGGCGGACGGCGCTCGCCTGCTCCGTGCCGTCGAGGCGGACGAGCAGGCCGCCGTCCGCGCGCACCGCCGACGCGACGCCGGGCAGGGCGGCGACCTTCTCGACCAGCGGGTCGGGGATGCCGGACGCGAGGCCGACGAGGAGGGTGTCCCCGGAGCCGACGATGTCGGCGACCGGACCCGCCTGGACGAGCCGCCCGCGGTCCATGACCACCAGGTGCGTGCAGGACTGCTCGACCTCGGCGAGGAGGTGGCTGGAGACGATGACCGTGCGCCCCGCGCGCGCGTACCGGATCATGACCTCGCGCATCTCGCGGATCTGCGGCGGGTCGAGGCCGTTCGTCGGTTCGTCGAGGATCAGCAGGTCCGGGAGGCCGAGCATGGCCTGGGCGATGGCCAGGCGTTGCCGCATGCCCTGCGAGTACGTCCGCACGGCGCGGGCCAGCGCGTCGCCGAGCCCGGCGATCTCAAGGGCCTCCTCCAGGTGGGCGTCCTCGGCCGGGCGGCCGGTCGCCTTCCAGTAGAGCTCCAGGTTCTCGCGGCCGGAGAGGTGCGGCAGGAAGCCCGCGCCCTCGACGAACGCGCCGACCCGGGAGAGGACGGGCGCGCCCGGCCGGATGGCCTGGCCGAAGACGCGGATCTCGCCCGCGTCGGGCCGGATCAGGCCCATGAGCATGCGCAGGGTGGTCGTCTTGCCCGCGCCGTTCGGCCCCAGGAGGCCGAGGACCTGGCCCTTCTCGACGGTGAAGGAGACGTCACGTACCGCGTACCGGTCGGCGGACCTGGCGTACCGCTTGCTCAAGTCGGTGATGTGGAGCGGCACTTCGGCGAGGGCCGGGTCGGGTGCGGGTGCCGCGGTGCGCCTGCGCGCGGTGACGAGCAGGCCGAGGGCGAGCAGGGCGCCGGTGGCGGGCAGCCACCACACCCAGGAGGGCAGCGGCGCGGCGGCGGTCTCCACGCCGGGCGCCGTCGGCACCTTCAGGTCGCCCTTGAGGGAGACGGTGTACCGGGCGGGCTCGGCCGGTGACGCGAAGCCGAGGTCGGTGGAGGCGACGACGAGGCGCAGGCGGTGGCCCTTCTGGACCTTGTGGTCGACGGCGGGCATCCGCAGGTCGACGTCCTTGCCCTGCTCGGCGCCCGTCACCCGTACGGGAGAGACGAGTTGGGAGGGCAGTACCTGCTGCTTGCCACCGGGGCCGACGTCGTACACCTTCGCGAAGAGGACCGCGTCGTCGGTGGAGGACTTCACGTGCGCGCGGACCGTCGGCGTGCCGGTGATCCGTATGTCCTTGTGGAGCGGCGCCGAGTCGAACCGCGCGTGCTGGCCGGGGAAGTCCACGGAGACGCCGACGCCGAGCGAGGCGAACTGGGAGAGGCGGCCGCCGCCGGCGCCGGGGAGCCCGGAGATGGCGGGCGGGTTCGCGCCCGCCGGGTTGTCGAAGCTCTGCTCGTCCCCGCGCAGTCGCACCGCGCGCGGGCCGCTCTCCAGACCCGGATACGCGTCACCGCTTGCGCCCCGCTTGCGGGCCGCGCCGTCGGTGGAGTCGAGGCCTCCGGTGCGGGTGACCCGGAAGGCCGGGCCGGTGTCGGCGTTCTTGTCGTCCTTGAGGTAGCGGTCGAACCAGTCGTTGACGCGCCCCTCCACGCGGCTCTTCTCGCGGTCGCCGCCGTCGTGGCCGCCCGCGATCCAGTCGACGGACACGGGGGCGTGGTTCGCGCGGATCTTCCTGGCGATGGCATCGCCCTGGGTGAGCGGGAAGAGCGAGTCGGTCTGGCCCTGGGCGAGGAACGTCGGCACCTTGATGCGGTCGCCGACGGCGACGGGGCTGCGCTCGGTGAGCAGCTCGCGCGCCGCGGCGTCCGGTTTGCCCGCCTCGGCGACCCGCTCGTACATGGCGCACAGCTTCTTCTCGAACCGGTCGCAGCCGCCACCGGTGTTGATGAAGAGGCCGGCCCACAGCTTCTTGAAGACGCCGTCGGGGAACAGCGCGTCCGCGAGGTTCCAGTACGTGATCTGCGGGGCGATCGCGTCCACCCGCCGGTCGTACCCGGCGGTGAGCAGCGAGACCGCCCCCGCGTACGAGGCGCCCGTCATGCCCACGCGCGGGTCGCCCTTCTCGTCCAGTTGCACCTCGGGGCGGGTGGCCAGCCAGTCGATCAGCTTGGAGGCGTCGGCGACCTCGCCCTTGGGGTCGTTCAGCCCGATCTTGCCGGTGGACTTGCCGAAGCTGCGCGCGGACCAGGTCAGTACGGCGTACCCGTGCGCGGCCAGGTCCTCTGCCTGGAGGCGCACATCGGCCTTGCTGCCGCCGAAGCCGTGCCCGATGAGGACGGCGGGGCGCTTGGTGTCCGGATCACCGGCCGTGAAGTACGAGGTGTCGATCCGGGCGCCGCCGGTGTCGATCATGCGGTCCGAGCGGTGCACGGCCGGGGCGTCGTCCGACGCGGCCGCCGACCAGGTGCCCACACCGGCGAGCACCGCGACGGCGGCCGCGGCGGCGAGCAGCCTGCGCGGACCGCGCGGCCGGGGGAACCTGGGCCTGGGCAGTCGTAGATCCATGCCGTCAAAGGTACGGGCGCGCTCCGGCAACCGGGGCAGCCGCCGGTCTGAACCCGCCCGCCTCCCCGGGGAGTAGACTCCGCGGCCCGCGTACCGCGCCGGTGGTACGCGGGCAGCCGGCCGGGCCGCGTGCGCGGGTGCGGCTCAGGCCCCGTCCGCCCCTTCGGACGGCACCGTCACCAGCCACCGCGTCTCCCGCCGCGGGCGCAGGTAGAACGCCCAGTACAGGGTCGCGGCCACCACGATGCCGCCGGTCCAGACGAGGTACTGCGTCTCCTGCCGGCTCAGTACGTACGCGAGCACCGCGATCAGGACCACCGGCACCGCGGGCCACAGCGGCATCCGCCAGGCCGAGCCGTGCCGGTGCGAGCCGCGACGGCCGAGCAGTGCGGCGACCGCCACGAGCAGGTACATGCCGGTCACGGAGACGCCGGTCACACCGTACAGCGTGTCCAGGTTGACGAAGCACAGGAGCGCGCCGGGGACGCCCACCAGGAGCGTGGCCACCCAGGGGGCGCCGGACGCGCCGAGCTTCGCCAGGCCCTTGTTCACCGGCGAGGGCCACGCCTTGTCCCGTGCCGATGCGAACAGGACGCGGGAGTTCTGGATGACCATGACGATGCCCGCGTTGATGATCGCGAGGGCGACGCAGAGGCTGACGAACGTGCCGACCGCCGAGTTGGACCAGGCCGTCACCATGGCGCTGATGTCGCCCTCGGTCAGGGCGGACAGGCTCTCGGCGCCCATGGTGATCGCGACGACCGGCACCAGGATGATCACGGTGGAGATGGCGAGGGTGGCGAGGACGGTGCGCGCGACGTTGCGGCGCGGGTTTTCCAGCTCCTCGGAGAGGTAGACGGCCGTGGAGAAGCCCTGCGTGACGAAGAGGGCGATGGCGAGGCCGGAGACGATCAGCATGGCGGTGACCGTGTCGACGCCGCCGGGGCCCGAGCCCGCCACGGAGAGGTCCGTCAGGCTGCCCGCGCCCCGCTCGGCGTGGGTGAAGCCGAGGACGGCGACGACGCCCGCCGCGATGACCTCAAGGACCAGGAAGATGCCGGTGATCCAGGCGTTGGCGCGCAGGTCGAGCAGGCCCGCGAGGGTGGCCAGGATCATGACGCCCGCGCCCGCGTAGGCGGGATCGAGGTGGATGACCGGGGTGAGGTAGTCGGCCGTGCCCATGGCGATCACCGGCGGCACGATCATCACGACCAGCAGGGAGAGGACGAAGACCAGCCAGCCGGCGAGGCGTCCCGCCATCGTCGAGACCATCGCGTACTCGCCGCCCGCGCTGGGGATGAGGGTGCCGAGCTCCGAGTAGCAGAACGCGACGCCGACGCAGATCAGCGAGCCGATCGCGATGGTGAGCGCGGTGGCGGTGCCGAGCGAGGAGAAGAGGTCGGGGACGACGACGAAGAGGGTGGAGGCGGGCGTCACGCACGACAGCGTGAGCAGGGTGCCGCCGACGACGCCGATGGAGCGCTTGAGCTTCTGGGGGTCCCCCGGGACGGCCACCGGCGCCGGGGGCTCCCCGGTGGCGGCGGACTGGAGCGGGCGGAGCGTATCGGTCATGGAGCGCGGTTCCGATCGACTCGTGCGGCAGGAGTACGGCGGGAGCGCTATCGCCTCCGAAGGCTGTTGAGCTGGTGTTTCGGTGGCTCCCGGCGCGTCATCGAACCCCGGCGGCAACCGGAACGTCAACGGTCATTTACCTACGGAATCCGCAGCCTCGAAGATCCCCAAGTCGCCTCACTTTCCCAAGAGTTTGCCCCGATGGGCCGCAATGAACATGCCTGTGTCAAGAATGACCTTGATATTGCAGGCGTATGAACGCGAAGGCATTAGGTGCCCGAATTGCGCCCTGTACACGGGAACCGCAAGAACGGCGTCAAAAAAGAATCAGGACCGTCCGGAATCCGGACGGCCCTGCTCCACACTCGGTGACGCCCCGGCTCCCGTCAGTGCGTCGGGTACAGCCGGTACGAAGGGTCGAGGTCGCGGACCTCCACCGAGTACGTCGCGCCCTCGACCCCGGACAGGTGCTTGCCGAGCAGCATCAGCACGTCCTCGGAGAGGGCCGCTTTCACACCGCTCGTGCGCCCCGCGAGGAGACCCACGGAGACGTGCAGGAAGGGCGCTCCCGGCCGGCCGTCCACGAAGGCGGGCGCCGGGCGGCAGAAGGTCTTGCCCACCCCGACCGAGTCCACCCGCTCCACGACCAGGGGATGCAGCTCCGCCACGAGGGCGGGCAGATCCAGGACGCCGGACAGGGCGTCGGCGTAGTCGATGTCGATGTGCGGCATGCTCACGGCCTTCCATGTAGTGCACACACATCGTAGAACGGTGAACCAACGGCGGAGCCCCCGGCCGGGGGCCAGGGGCTCTGGAGCCGGTGGACGGGGGCGGCTCGGGGGCGGGCTCAGTGGTTGCGCGGGAACCCGAGGTCCACGCCTGCCGGGGCGTCCGACGGGTCCGGCCAGCGGGTGGTGACGACCTTGCCGCGCGTGTAGAAGTGCGTGCCGTCGTTGCCGTAGATGTGGTGGTCGCCGAAGAGCGAGTCCTTCCAGCCACCGAAGGAGTGGTAGCCCACCGGCACCGGGATCGGCACGTTCACGCCGACCATGCCCGCCTCGATCTCCAGCTGGAAGCGGCGGGCCGCGCCGCCGTCCCGGGTGAAGATCGCGGTGCCGTTGCCGAACGGCGAGGCGTTCATGAGCGCCACGCCCTCCTCGTAGGTGTCGACGCGCAGCACGCACAGGACCGGGCCGAAGATCTCGTCCCGGTAGGCCTTGGCGGTCGTCGGGACGCGGTCGAGCAGCGAGAGGCCGATCCAGTGCCCGTTCTCGTGGCCCTCGACCGTGTAGCCGGTGCCGTCGAGGACGACCTCGCAGCCCTCGGCCGCGGCGCCCGTGACGTACGAGGCGACCTTGTCGCGGTGGGCGGCGGTGATGAGCGGGCCCATCTCGGACGCCGGGTCGTTGCCGGGACCGATCTTGATCTTCTCGGCGCGCTCCTTGATCTTCGCGACGAGCTCGTCGCCGACCGCGCCGACCGCGACGACGGCCGAGATCGCCATGCAGCGCTCGCCCGCCGAGCCGTAGGCGGCGGAGACGGCGGCGTCGGCGGCCGCGTCCAGGTCGGCGTCCGGCAGCACCAGCATGTGGTTCTTGGCGCCGCCGAGGGCCTGGACTCGCTTGCCGTTGGCGGAGGCGGTGGCGTGGATGTGCCGGGCGATGGGGGTGGAGCCGACGAAGGAGACGGCCGCGACGTCCGGGTGCTCAAGGAGGCGGTCCACGGCCACCTTGTCACCGTGCACGACGTTGAAGACGCCGTCGGGCAGACCGGCCTCGCTCAGCAGCTCCGCGATCCTCATCGAGGCGGACGGGTCCTTCTCGCTCGGCTTGAGCACGAAGGTGTTGCCGCACGCGATGGCCAGCGGGAACATCCACATCGGCACCATGGCGGGGAAGTTGAAGGGCGTGATGCCCGCGACCACGCCGAGCGGCTGGCGGATGGAGGAGACGTCCACGCGCGAGGCCACCTCCGTCGACAGCTCGCCCTTCAGCTGCACGGTGATGCCGCAGGCCAGGTCCACGATCTCCAGGCCGCGGGCGACCTCGCCGAGCGCGTCCGAGTGCACCTTGCCGTGCTCGGCGACGATCCGCTCGGCGATCTCGTCGCGGTGGGCGTCGAGCAGCGCGCGGAACTTGAAGAGGATCGCGGTGCGCTTGGCGAGCGAGGACGTGCCCCAGGTCGCGAAGGCCTCGCGGGCGGCGGCGACGGCGGCATCCACCTCATCCACCGACGCGAACGCGACCTGCGTCGTGACGGCACCGGTCGCCGGGTCGGTGACCGGGCCGTACGTACCGGACGCGCCCTCAGCCCTCTCGACGGGCTTTCCACCGATCCAGTGATTGACGGTCTTCGTCATGACAAGCATCCCTACTCTCACAGGTGGCGGCGTCGGGCAGCGACGTGCCGGTCGTACTCTTTTCTGGCCCTGACCGCGGACTCCCGGGTCGCGGTCTCGGCCACGGGCACATCCCACCACGCCTGTGCCGGGGGCGGGCCCGACACTGTGTCTGCCGTTTCCGTCTCCACATAGACACATGTGGGACGGTCTGCCCCACGCGCCTCGCGCAGCGCCGCGCGCAGGTCACGGATGGTCTTGGCGCGCAGGACCCGCACCCCGAGCGAGGCCGCGTTCGCGGCGAGATCGACGGGCAGCGGGCCCTCGGTGTACGTGCCGTCCGGCGCCCGGAAGCGGTACGCGGTGCCGAACCGCTCGCCGCCCACGGACTCCGAGAGGCCGCCGATGGAGGCGTAGCCGTGGTTCTGCAGGATGACGACCTTGATGGGGATGTTCTCCTGGACGGCGGTGACGAGCTCCGTCGGATTCATCAGATACGTGCCGTCGCCGACCAGCGCCCACACGGGCCGCCCGGGCGCGGCGAGGGCGACGCCGATGGACGCGGGGATCTCGTATCCCATGCAGGAGTAGCCGTACTCGACGTGGTACTGGCGCGGCGAGCGGGCCCTCCACAGCTTGTGCAGATCGCCGGGGAGCGAACCGGCGGCGTTGATGACGATGTCCTCGTCGGTCACCAACTCGTCGAGCACGCCGAGGACTTGGGTCTGCGTGGGGCGCACGTCCGGCTCGTCCGTCTGGTACGCGGCGTCGACGCGCTGCTCCCAGCGCTCCTTGTCGTCGCCGTACTCGACGGCGTACGCGGGCTCGACGCGGTGCCCGCGCAGCGCCCCCGTCAGCGCTTCGAGCCCGGCGCGCGCGTCGGCGATCAGGGTGGCGCCCGCCATCTTGTGGCCGTCGAAGGGCGCGATGTTGAGGTTGAGGAAGCGCACCCCGGACGCCTCGAAGAGGGTGCCGGACGCGGTGGTGAAGTCGCTGTAGCGGGTGCCGACGCCGATCACCAGGTCGGCGGTGCGGGCCAGTTCGTCGGCGGTGGCCGTGCCGGTGTGCCCGATGCCGCCGACGTCCGCCGGGTGGTCGTGGCGCAGGGAGCCCTTGCCCGCCTGGGTGGAGGCGACCGGGATCCGGGTCGCTTCGGCGAACTCCCGCAGGGCGTCCTCGGCGGCGCTGTGGTGGACGCCGCCGCCCGCGACGACCAGGGGGCGCCGGGCCTCGCGCACCGCGGCCGCGGCGGCGGCCAGTTCGCGGGGGTCGGGAGCCGGCCTGCGCACACCCCACACCCGCTCGGCGAAGAACTCCTGCGGCCAGTCGTACGCCTCCACCTGCACGTCCTGCGGCAGGGCGAGCGTGACCGCGCCGGTCTCCGCGGGGTCGGTGAGCACCCGCATCGCGGCGAGCGCCGCGGGGATCAGCGCCTCGGGGCGGCTCACGCGGTCGAAGTACTTCGACACGGGCCGCAGACAGTCGTTGACCGACACATCGCCCGCGTACGGGACTTCGAGCTGCTGGAGGACCGGATCGGCGGGCCGGGCCGCGAAGGTGTCGCCGGGCAGCAGCAGGACGGGCAGCCGGTTGACAGTGGCGAGCGCGGCGCCGGTGACGAGGTTGGTGGCGCCGGGCCCGATGGACGTGGTGACGGCGTGTGCGGAGAGCCGGCCGCACTGGCGGGCGTACCCGACGGCGGCGTGCACCATGGCCTGCTCGTTGCGCCCCTGGTGGAAGGGCATGACGGGATGCCCGGGGGGTGTCTGCCCGGACGGCACGGTGGCGTGCTCCACGAGCGCCTGCCCGATCCCGGCCACGTTGCCGTGCCCGAAGATGCCCCAGGTCGCGCCGATCAGCCGCTGTCTGACGCCGTCCCGTTCGGTGAACTGCCGGGTCAGGAAGCGCACCAGCGCCTGCGCGGTGGTAAGCCTGACGCTGCCTTTCGGGGTCCCCGTCATCGATATCCCTCCGTGTGGTCCGGGTGGAAGCAGATCCGCCACTCCCTCTCCTCGCCCGGGCCCGCCATCACATTCAGGTAGTACATCGCGTGTCCCGGCTGGGCGACGGACGGACCGTGCCAGCCGTCCGGCACGAGGACGGCGTCGCCGGAGCGGACCTCGGCGAGGACGTCGGTGCCGCCCGCACGGGACGGGAAGACGCGCTGGTATCCGATTCCTTCACGGCCGCCTCGTGCCTCGATCTCGAAGTAGTAGATCTCCTCCAGCTCCGCCTCGATGCCGGGGCGGTGCTCGTCGTGCTTGTGCGGGGGGTACGAGGACCAGTTGCCGCCGGGCGTGATCACCTCGACGGCGATCAGGCGGTCGCACGCGAAGGCGTCCGCGGAGGCGAAGTTGCGCACCTCCCGCGTGCAGCCGCCGGCGCCGCGGCTCTCGACGGGTACCTCCGGCGCGGAGCCGTAGCGGGCGGGGAGTCGACGCTCGCACTTCGCTCCTGCCAGGGCGAAGCGGCCTCCCGCGCCGGAGGCGATCTGGATCCGGGCATCACGCGGCACGTAAGCGAAGTCGGAGACTCCGCTGAACACGCTCTCGCGGCCCAGCAGTTCGATGATCCCGTCTGCTGTCTGCACCGTACAGCCGCCGGTCAGCGGGAGCACGATCCATTCACTCCCGCCGGTGGCGAAGGAGTGCCGCCCGCCCGGCCCGATCTCGACGACGCGCAGCTGCGAGTAGGTCCAGCCGGCCCGCTCGGGGTCGATGGAGAGGGCATACGGCCCGTCGGCCGCACTCCCTTTCGGTACGTACGTCATATGGGCCTCCCAGCCTCTTCCCGCCCCACCTGCCCAGCCTGCCCCGCTAGAGCAGCCCCACGGCGGTGTCGACCGCCCCCGCCACGTCGCCGTCGGGCGGATACAGCAGCGCCCTGCCCACGACGAGACCCTGCACGGTGGGCAGTTGCAAGGCGCCGCGCCACTTCTCGTACGCGGCGTCCTGATCGCCCCCGATGTCGCCGCCGAGGAGTACGGCGGGCAGCGTCGAGGTCTCCATGACGCGGGCCATGTCGTCGGGGTTCTCGGTGACCGGGACCTTCAGCCAGGTGTACGCGGAGGTGCCGCCGAGGCCGGAGGCGATGGCAATGGACCGCGTGACGGCCTCGGCGCTCAGGTCGTTGCGGGCCGGCCCCGGGCCGTCGCGGCAGGTCAGAAACGGCTCGACGAAGACCGGAAGGCCACGCTCCGCCATCGCGTCGACGACGCGCGCGGCGGAGTGCAGGGTCCGCAGCGACCCCGGATCGTCGTAGTCGACGCGCAGCAACAGCTTGCCCGCGTCGAAGCCGAGCCGTTCGATGTCCTCGGGCCGGTACCCGGTGAACCGGTCGTCCATCTCGAAGACGGCCCCGGCAAGCCCGCCCCGGTTCATCGACCCCATGACGACCTTGCCGTCGAGGGCGCCGAGGAGCAGCAGGTCCTCCAGGACGTCGGCACTGGCGAGAACCCCGTCGACACCGGGCCGCGACAACGCGAGACAGAGCCGTTCGAGCAGGTCCTGCCGGTTGGCCATGGCGAAGGGCGCCCCACCGACGCCGAGGGAGCCGCGGGCGGGATGATCGGCGGCAACGATCATGAGCCGCCCGCTCTCCCCGAGCAGTTCCCGCCGCGCGCGCCGGCCGGCGGCTTCGGCGATGGCTCCGGGATACCGAGCACGCGTACGCACGAGCGCCCCGACGTCTACAGAGCCCACGACCGTCGCCCTCTCACACATGTCAGCCCCTCCGG
Source organism: Streptomyces sp. NPDC058308 (assembly GCF_042880275.1). NCBI lineage: Bacteria > Bacillati > Actinomycetota > Actinomycetes > Kitasatosporales > Streptomycetaceae > Streptomyces > Streptomyces sp. NPDC058308. The sequence continues at coordinate 356,363 of NZ_JBHVZA010000003.1, read as the reverse complement.
CGATTGAGGAGCGGGGTCCGGCACACATTCCAGCGGCTCCGGCACACATTCCAGCGGCTCCGGCGCACAATTCAGCCCCTCCGGCGATTGAGGAGCGGGGTCCGGGGCAGAGCCCCGCGTGCGGCGCCCCCGTAGGGCAGCAACTGTCACGTGACGGCACCCTTCTCCACCGCCAAGGCGACCTCGCCAGCAAACGGCATGGCCGAAGAACACTCCAGCCGGGAAGCCACGATCGCCCCCGCCGCATTCGCGTACCGCATGATCCGTTCGAGCTCCCACCCCGCGAGGAGCCCGTGACACAGCGCCCCGCCGAACGCGTCCCCCGCCCCGAGCCCGTTGAGGACCTCGACCGGCAGGGGCGGCACCTGCGCCGCCTCCCCCGCGCGGTTCATCGCGAGCACTCCCCCGGGCCCCTGCTTGACGACGGCCAGTTCGACGCCCGCGTCGAGCAACGCCCGTGCCGCCGCGCGAGGTTCGCGCTCCCCCGTGGCGATCTCCACCTCGTCGAGGTTGCCGACGGCGACGGTGGCGTGCGCGAGGGCCGCCTCGTAGTACGGCCGCGCCTGACCGGAGTCCGCCCAGAACATCGGCCGCCAGTCCAGGTCGAAGACGGTGGTCCGGGACCGCGCGCGGCGGGCGAGCGCCGCCAGCGTGGCCGTGCGGCTCGGCTCCGCGCACAGTCCCGTCCCGGTCATCCAGAAGATCCGCGCCGCCGCGATCGCGTCGAGGTCGAACTCGTCCTCGTACATCTCCAGGTCGGGCGCTTTCGGCAGCCGGTAGAAGTACAGCGGGAAGTGGTCCGGCGGGAAGATCTCGCAGAAGGTCACCGGCGTCGGCAGCCCGGCGACCGCGCTCACCCAGCGGTCGTCGACCCCGAACTCCCGCAGCGCTCGGTGCAGATACTCCCCGAAGGGGTCCTCGCCGGTGCGGGTGATGACGGCGGCGCGGCGCCCGAGGCGGGCCGCGGCGACCGCGACGTTGCCGGCCGAGCCGCCGAGGAACTTCCCGAACGCGGTCACCTCGGCCAGGGGCACCCCCGACTGCAGGGGATACAGGTCCACCCCGATCCGGCCCATCGTGATGACGTCGTACGGATCGGACACCCTGCACGCCCCTTCATCGCGTTCGTGTGCCCCCAGGTCTAATCCCGCCCCAGGAACCCTGTCAACATTTTGTCCTTACATTCGGACCACTGCTTGACACTCTTCCGAGGCGGCCTGGAGTCTGGCTGACATGACGACGCTGTCTCGCATCCGGATCGGTTCGGCGCCCGACTCGTGGGGCGTGTGGTTCCCCGAGGACCCGCGGCAGGTCCCCTGGCGCCGCTTCCTCGACGAGGTCGCGGACTCCGGATACGAGTGGATCGAGCTCGGCCCGTACGGCTATCTGCCCACCGACCCGGCCGAACTGACCGAGGAGACCGCCCGCCGCGGCCTCAAGGTGTCCGCGGGCACGGTCTTCACGAACCTGCACCACGGCCCCGCGGTCTGGGAGAGGACCTGGGCGCGGGTCGCGGACAACGCCGCGCTCGCGCAGGCCATGGGGGCGGAGCACCTCGTCGTCATCCCCTCCTTCTGGCGCGACGACAAGACCGGCGAGGTCCTGGAGGACCGCGTCCTCACGCCCGCACAATGGCGCGAACTGACCACCCAGACCGAGCGCCTGGCCCACGAGGTCCGCGAGCGGTACGGCCTGCGCGTCGTCGTCCACCCGCACGCGGACACCCACATCGACACCGAGGAGAACGTCACCCGCTTCCTCGACGCCACCGACCCCGGCCTCGTCTCGCTCTGCCTGGACACCGGCCACTACGCGTACTGCGGCGGCGACAGCGTCAAGCTCATCGAGACGTACGGCGAGCGCATCGGCTATCTGCACCTCAAGCAGGTCGACCCGGCGGTCCTCGCCGAAGTGCGGGCCCAGGAGATGCCGTTCGGGCCCGCGGTGGCGCGCGGCGTGATGTGCGAGCCGCCCGCCGGGGTGCCCGCCCTGGAACCCGTCCTGGCCGCCGCACAGGAGCTGGGCGTCGAGCTCTTCGCGATCGTGGAGCAGGACATGTACCCGTGCGAGCCGGACAGGCCCCTGCCGGTCGCCCGCCGCACCCGCTCCTTCCTGCGGTCGTGCGGGGCCTGAGAGCCTGTCTTTGAACCGCCGCCCGCGCCCCGACGCCCGGCACGCACGCTCAGCGCGCGCTTCCCGCACGCCGGGGCAACGCGCCCTCCGCATGCGTCTCTTCTGTCACAAACACCCCCTTCCTGTCACACATGTCTCGCGTACGCGGGTCTTGCGTCACAGGCGGTCTACAGGCGCTCCCCTGCGGTCACTCAGCGTCGTTCACCGGGCACAGGCTGAGTGATCGCCACGCGCCGCGCCCAGCTCCCCCGTCGGCCCTTTCGGGCCGCCCTGGGCGCGCGCAGGGAGGTGCCACTGATGACCGACCGCAGGCTTTGGTCGTACAAGGAGATCGCCGCGCACATCCGTGTGCAGCCCGACACCGTGCGCTCCTACCGCAAGCACGGTCTGCTGCCGGATCCCGACCACGTGGAGGGCGGCAAGCCCTACTGGTACGCGGACACCATCCGCGCCTGGGTCGCGGCCCGGCCCGGCAACCGGGGCCGCAGAGGCTGAGACCACGGCCCCACCGCGGGCCCACCTCGTTGAGAAATACCCCCTAGGGGTATAGTGTCGAGTGGGTCAGGAGGCCCCCGGGACCCCGGGGCCCCTCCCGCACGCTACGCCGCACACGTACACATCCCTCCCCGAGGAGAACGACATGAGCGCCCAGACCGAGCTCCCGCAGGCCGCGTCCGAGTCGACCGGCTCCTGCTGCTCCCCCAGCGGTTCCTGCCACTCCGACGCCGCCGAGGCGCCGCAGGGCGCCGTCACCACCGTGTACGAGGTGACGGGGATGACCTGCGGGCACTGCGAGGGCGCGGTCTCCGCGGAGATCTCGGAGATCGCGGGCGTCAGCTCCGTCAAGGCCGTCGCGTCCACGGGCCAGGTGACCGTGGTCTCCGAGGCCCCCCTCGACGAGGCCGCCGTGCGCGCCGCCGTCGACGAGGCGGGCTACGAGCTCGTCGGCGCCAAGGCCTGACCGGCGGCCTGCCGGGTACCCCGGGCCCTGTGCCGCCGAGAACCGGCACCACAGGGCCCGGAGCCGTCCCACCACCCCGGAAGAGCCACCCCGGAAAGCCGCACCCGGAAAGCAGTACGGAAGAGCCATGACGGAAGTCTCAAGCGCCGCGACCGAGGCCGAGGTCCGCGAGGTCGAACTCGCCGTCGGCGGAATGACCTGCGCCTCCTGCTCGTCCCGCATCGAGAAGAAGCTGAACCGCGTGGAGGGCGTGACCGCCACGGTCAACCTCGCGACACAGAAGGCGAAGGTCGCCTACGCCGACGGGGTCGAGGTCGGCCGGCTCGTCGCCCTGGTCGAGAAGCTGGGGTACACGGCCGAGGAGATCGTCCCGCCAGCGCCGGACCCCGGGGACGGCGCCGCGGCCCCCACCACCGCCGACATCACCGAGCCCGACATCCTGCGGCAGCGCCTGATCGTCTCCGCGGTCCTCGCGCTGCCCGTCGTCCTGCTCGCCATGGTCCCGGCCCTGCAGTTCGACTACTGGCAGTGGCTCTCGCTGACGCTGGCCGCGCCCGTCGTCGTCTGGGGCGGGCTCCCCTTCCACCGGGCGGCGTTCACCAACCTCCGGCACGCCGCCGCCACCATGGACACCCTCGTCTCCGTCGGCACGCTCGCCGCCTTCGGCTGGTCGCTGTGGGCGCTGTTCGTGGGGGACGCCGGGATGCCGGGCATGCGGCACGGCTTCGACCTCACCGTCGCGCCCGGCGACGGCGCCTCGACCATCTACCTCGAAGTGGCCGCGGGCGTCATCACGTTCATCCTGCTCGGGCGCTGGCTGGAGGCCCGCTCCAAGCGGAAGGCCGGTTCGGCGCTGCGCGCCCTGCTCGAACTCGGCGCCAAGGACGTGGCGGTGCTGCGGGACGGCGCCGAGGTGCGGGTACCGGTCGGGCGGCTCACCGTCGGGGACCGCTTCGTCGTACGCCCCGGGGAGACCGTCGCGACCGACGGCACCGTCGTCGACGGCGCGTCCGCGGTCGACGCCTCGATGCTGACCGGCGAGTCCGTGCCGGTCGACGTGGCCGCGGGCGCGGCCGTGACCGGGGGCACCGTCAACGTCGCGGGGCGCCTCGTGGTGCGGACGACGCGCGTCGGCTCCGACACCTCACTGGCGCGGATGGCGCGGCTCGTCGAGGACGCGCAGACCGGCAAGGCCCAGGTGCAGCGCCTCGCCGACCGGATCGCCGGGATCTTCGTGCCGGTGGTCCTGCTCATCGCGATCGGCACGCTCGGCGGCTGGCTCGGCGCCACGGGCGACGTGACCGCCGCGTTCACCGCCGCCGTCGCCGTCCTGATCATCGCCTGCCCCTGCGCACTCGGTCTCGCGACGCCGACGGCCCTGATGGTCGGCACCGGCCGGGGCGCCCAGCTCGGCATCCTCATCAAGGGCCCCGAGGTCCTGGAGTCCACGCGCCGCGTCGACACCGTCGTCCTGGACAAGACGGGCACGGTGACGACCGGGCGCATGGAGCTGACGGACGTGCGCCTCGCCGGGGACACCGAGGAGGCGGAGCTGCTCCGCCTCGCGGGCGCCCTGGAGCACGCCTCGGAGCACCCGGTGGCGCGGGCCGTCGCAGCGGGCGCCGCCGACCGCCTCGGGACCACCGTCGGGGAGCTGCCGGCGCCGGAGCGGTTCGAGAGCGTCGCCGGGGCCGGGGTGCGCGGCACGGTGGACGGCCACGAGGTGCTCGCCGGACGCGAGCGGCTCCTCGCGGAGGCGGGCGTGACGGGCCTGGACGCGGTGGCCCGGCTGCGGGACGACGCGGAGGCCGCGGGGCGCACGGCCGTCCTGGTCGCCTGGGACGGCGTCGCACGCGGTGTCCTCGCCGTCGCGGACGCGCTCAAGGAGACCAGCCCCGAAGCGGTGCGCGAGCTGCGCGCGCTCGGCCTGACGCCGGTGCTGCTGACCGGGGACAACCGGGCCGTCGCCGAGACGGTCGCGCGCGCCGTGGGCATCGCGCCGGACGACGTCCACGCCGAGGTCCTGCCCCAGGACAAGGTCGATGTCGTACGGCGGCTGCAGGGCGAGGGCAAGGTCGTGGCGATGGTCGGGGACGGTGTGAACGACGCGGCGGCGCTGGCCACCGCCGATCTGGGCCTGGCGATGGGCACGGGCACGGACGCGGCGATCGAGGCGAGCGACCTGACACTGGTGCGCGGGGACTTGCGGGTGGCGGCCGACGCCATCAGGCTCTCCCGGAAAACCCTCTCCACCATCAAGGGCAACCTCTTCTGGGCCTTCGGCTACAACGTCGCCGCGCTGCCGCTCGCCGCCGCCGGTCTGCTCAATCCGATGATCGCGGGCGCCGCGATGGCGTTCTCCTCGGTCTTCGTGGTGACGAACAGTCTCCGGCTGCGGACGTTCACATAACCCCTTCACAAGGTCGTTTCAGCATCCTCACCCCGGTCACAGAATCCCCATATCAGGGCCCTTGTGCATGTACTGGACATATGCAAGAGACGCAGATCACAGTGATCCGAACGTAACCATTGGGGGAAGTCGCGAGTCTAATGGTGCGATGCAGGAAGATGTCTTGGGGGACGCCTTCCGACATCGGAGGACATCTTGGGGGATGTTCCTCGTAAATTGCGTTGCCGGGGCACGTGCACCGGGGAGCTTTGAGCGGCCCTCCCGTCGTACGCGTCCCGGCAGACCGCAGGGCAGCCACAGACGCCCGGCCGGATCCCGTGGGGGGAATCCGCACCGGGAAAAAGGGAAGCGCCCCGACCGTCGACCCGTGGGGGGATCGGCGGCGGGGCGCTTTCCGCTTTGTGCCCGCTAAGGGGCGCGGGGAACTGCGCGACCAGCCGAAGCGGGCCCGCAGATACCCGAGAAGGTCAGCGACCCTCGACCGGGACGAAGTCCCGAAGAACCTCACCGGTGTAGATCTGGCGCGGACGGCCGATGCGCGAACCGGGCTCCTTGATCATCTCGTGCCACTGGGCGATCCAGCCGGGCAGCCGACCGAGCGCAAACAGCACGGTGAACATCTCGGTCGGGAAGCCCATCGCGCGGTAGATGAGGCCCGTGTAGAAGTCCACGTTCGGGTAGAGCTTGCGCTCGACGAAGTAGTCGTCGGCCAGCGCGTGCTCTTCCAGCTTCAGCGCGATGTCGAGCAGCTCGTCGGACTTGCCGAGCGCCGAGAGGACGTCGTGCGCCGCCGCCTTGATGATCTTCGCCCGGGGGTCGAAGTTCTTGTAGACGCGGTGCCCGAAGCCCATGAGCTTCACGCCGTCTTCCTTGTTCTTCACCTTGCGGATGAAGGTGTCGACGTCGCCGCCGGAGGCCTGGATGCCTTCCAGCATCTCCAGGACCGACTGGTTGGCGCCACCGTGCAGCGGGCCCCACAGGGCCGAGATGCCGGCCGAGATCGAGGCGAACATGTTCGCCTGCGAGGAGCCGACCAGACGCACGGTGGAGGTCGAACAGTTCTGCTCGTGGTCCGCGTGCAGGATCAGGAGCTTGTCGAGCGCGTTGACCACGACCGGGTCGAGCTCGTACTCGGCGGCGGGCACCGAGAACGTCATGCGCAGGAAGTTCTCGACGTAGCCGAGGTCGTTGCGCGGGTAGACGACCGGGTGGCCCTGCGACTTCTTGTACGCGTAGGCCGCGATCGTCGGAAGCTTGGCGAGAAGGCGGATCGTCGAGAGGTGACGCTGCTTCTCGTCGAACGGGTTGTGGCTGTCCTGGTAGAACGTCGACAGCGCGCTGACCACGGACGACAGCATCGCCATCGGGTGGGCGTCACGCGGGAAGCCGTCGTAGAAGCGCTTGACGTCCTCGTGCAGCAGCGTGTGCTGCGTGATCTCGTTCTTGAACGTGGCCAGCTCGTCGACCTTCGGCAGTTCGCCGTTGATCAGGAGGTACGCCACCTCGGTGAAGGTGGAGCGCTCGGCCAGCTGCTCGATCGGGTAGCCGCGGTACCGGAGGATGCCCTGCTCACCGTCGAGATAGGTGATGGCGGATTTATAGGCGGCGGTGTTGCCGTAGCCGCTGTCCAGGGTCACCAGACCGGTCTGGGCGCGGAGCTTCCCGATGTCGAAGCCCTTGTCGCCGACGGTCGACTCGATCACCGGGTAGGTGTACTCGTCGTCGCCGTACCGCAGTACTACACCGTTGTTAGCGTTCTCGCTCACGTCATCCCTCACCGACGTTGTGCCTCTTCTTCGAGGTGCCCTGACTGTCTCTACCATCCCCCATTTGGCCCTGGAGAGTGCACTCGGGGTCGACCATTGGGCCTATTGGCGGCACTCAGTGCCGCCAACCTGCTCATCCTGCCCCCTTCGCCCCGGTTCCGGAAGTGCTGTGTGACGTTTCCGACTCGTTTGATCGATCAAATCAGCCGGGGCCTGCTCCGCGGCGCCCCGAGAGCCGGAAATCCAGGGCCGTACAGCGCCGGCCCGCGGAGACCGTGCGCACTGCCTGCCCCAGAGCCTTGCGCGAACCGACCAGGACCACCAGCTTCTTGGCGCGCGTCACGGCCGTGTAGAGCAGATTCCGCTGCAGCATCATCCACGCCCCGGTGGTGACCGGGATCACCACGGCCGGATACTCGCTTCCCTGGGAGCGGTGGATCGTCACGGCATAGGCGTGCGCCAGCTCGTCCAGCTCGTCGAAGTCGTACGGGACTTCCTCGTCCTCGTCCGTGCGGACGGTGAGCCGCTGCTCGTCGGGGTCGAGGGCGGTGACGACGCCCACCGTGCCGTTGAAGACGCCGTTCTGCCCCTTCTCGTAGTTGTTGCGGATCTGGGTGACCTTGTCGCCGACGCGGAACACCCGGCCGCCGAACCGCTTCTCGGGCAGGTCGGGCCTGGCGGGCGTGATGGCCTGCTGGAGGAGGCCGTTGAGGTTCCCGGCGCCCGCGGGGCCGCGGTGCATGGGCGCGAGGACCTGCACGTCACGGCGCGGATCGAGGCCGAACTTCTGGGGGATGCGGCGCGCGGCGACGTCCACCGTCACGCGGCCCGCGTCCTCGGTCTCCTCCTCGACGAAGAGGAAGAAGTCCTTCAGGCCCTGGGTGAGGGGCGGGACACCGGAGTTGATGCGGTGGGCGTTGGTGACGACACCCGACTCCTGGGCCTGCCGGAAGATGCGGGTGAGGCGGACGGCGGGGACCGGGCTGCCCTCGCTGAGCAGGTCCCGCAGCACCTCGCCGGCGCCGACACTGGGCAACTGGTCCACATCGCCGACGAAGAGCAGGTGGGCGCCGGGCGGCACGGCCTTCACCAGCTTGTTGGCGAGCAGCAGATCGAGCATCGAGGCCTCGTCGACGACGACCAGATCGGCGTCGAGCGGCCGCTCCTTGTCGTACGCCGCGTCTCCCCCGGGCCGCAGTTCGAGCAAACGGTGCACGGTGGAGGCCTCGGCCCCGGTGAGCTCGGCGAGCCGCTTGGCGGCGCGACCGGTGGGGGCGGCGAGGACGACCTTGGCCTTCTTGGCGCGGGCCAGCTCGACGACGGAGCGGACCGTGAAGGACTTGCCGCAGCCGGGTCCGCCGGTCAGGACGGCGACCTTCTGGGTCAGCGCGAGCCGGACCGCCTCCTCCTGCTCGGGCGCGAGCTCGGCGCCGGTGCGGGCGGCGAGCCAGGCCAGCGCCTTGTCCCAGGCGACGCCCCGGAAGGCGGGCATGCGGTCGTCGCCGGTCTTCAGCAGGCGCAACAGCTGCCCCGCCAGGGAGAGTTCGGCGCGGTGGAAGGGGACGAGATAGACCGCGGTGACGTCCTGGCCCCCGTCCGGGCCCGGCACCGTCTCCCGTACGACACCCTCCTCCTCGCCCGCCAGGTCGGCGAGGCAGTCGATGACCAGGCCCGTGTCGACCTGGAGCAGCTTCACCGCGTCGGCGATGAGGCGCTCCTCGGGGAGGTAGCAGTTGCCCTGGTCGGTGGATTGCGAAAGGGCGTACTGCAGGCCTGCCTTGACGCGCTCGGGGCTGTCGTGCGGGATGCCGACGGACTGGGCGATGCGGTCGGCGGTGAGGAAGCCGATGCCCCAGACGTCGGCGGCGAGGCGGTAGGGCTCGTTCTTCACGACGGAGATGGAGGCGTCTCCGTACTTCTTGTAGATGCGCACGGCGATGGAGGTGGAGACCCCGACTCCCTGGAGGAAGACCATGACCTCCTTGATGGCCTTCTGCTCCTCCCAGGCGGCGGCGATCATTTTGGTCCGCTTGGGGCCGAGCCCGGGCACTTCCACCAGGCGCTTCGGCTCGGTCTCGATGATGTCGAGGGTGTCCACGCCGAAGTGGGTGGTGATGCGGTCGGCCATCACGGGACCGATGCCCTTGATGAGGCCGGAGCCGAGATAGCGGCGGATGCCCTGGATGGTGGCGGGCAGCACCGTCGTGTAGTTCTCGACGGTGAACTGCTTGCCGTACTGCGGGTGGGAGCCCCAGCGGCCCTGCATCCGCAGGCTCTCGCCGACCTGGGCGCCGAGCAGCGCGCCGACCACGGTGAGCAGGTCGCCGGCGCCGCGGCCGGTGTCGACGCGCGCGACCGTGTACCCGGTCTCCTCGTTCGCGTACGTGATGCGTTCGAGGACCCCCTCGAGCACCGCCGTCGCCGCAGCTGGACTCGTCATGATCCGACGCTACCGCCCGGCACCGACAGCAGGTGTCCGGACCTTCGAAGGGGCCTGATCCCATGGACCAGGCCCCTTCGGGTTCCCCTCCCCTGCCAAGACCTCGCGATCCCCCCGGATCCCCCGGATCCCCCCAGATCCTGGTTTCCCCCCAGAAGCCTTGACGCCCAGTACGACACGCGTGGTGGCCGAAGGGTTGCACGGTGTGGTGAATATTTTTTTGACCGTCTTCCAGATGCTGGCAAAGCGGGGCAGACGTAGCGTTTGACGCATGAGCGATGAACCCCGGTCCTTCGAACAGGACGTCCTGAACGAGCTCGGCGACGACAGGCTCCACGAGATCGCCGGTCTGCTCGGTACGGACGCGTCCGGCGCCCAGGACGTCGTGGGCACCACGGTGTCCGCGCTCTCCGGCAACCTCCAGGACAAGGCGGCCGCGGACGACCCCGCGGAGGCCGAGGAAGTGCGTCAGGCCGTCGCCGAGGTCGGCGACGCGCCCGCGCCCGGCGACGCGCCCCTCCAAGGGGTGGCGGCCTTCGGCGGGTTGGGCGGCCTGGCGGCCGGCGGGATGATGTCCGGCGTGCTCGCCAAGATGAGCAGGCCGGTGGCGAACGCGGTCGCCAAGAAGACCGGCATCCCCGCGCCGACGGTCACGCGCGTGATCGAGATGCTCATCCCCGTGGTGCTCGCGGTGCTCTCCAAGCGGGCTGCGGGCACGAAGGCCCCCGGCTGGGCGGGACCGAAGGGTTCCGCGGCCTCCGGCGGCCTCGGCGATCTGCTGGGTCAGATCCTGGGCGGCAGGAATTAGCGGCAAGAAGTAGCCGCCTGCGGCCACCGGAAGAAGCAGGCGCGTGCGCGCCTCACGCGTGCGCGCGGAAGCGGTCCGCCGTCTCCCTCAGCACCTCGCCCCCGTCCCGCGCCCACAGGGCCTCGTTGAAGATCTCCACCTCGATCCGGCCGCGGTACCCGGCGGCGTCGACGAGTGCGCGCAGCGCCCTGAAGTCGACGCTGCCGTCACCCAGCTGGCCCCGCCCGAGCAGCACGCCCGCGGGCAACGGCGTGATCCAGTCCGCCAGTTGGAAGGCGTACAGGCGCTCGCCCGCGCCCGCCCGCGCGATCTGCTCGGGCGCCCGGTCGTCCCACCAGACGTGGTACGTGTCCACCACCACCCCGACCTGGTCGGCGGGGAAGCGTTCCGCGAGGTCGAGTGCCTGGCCGAGGGTGGAGACCACACAGCGGTCCGCGGCGAACATCGGGTGCAGCGGCTCGATGGCGAGGCGCACGCCCCGCTCCCGCGCGTACGGCCCGAGGACGGCGAGCGCGTCGGCGACGCGCTCGCGCGCACCGGCCAGGTCCCTGCTGCCGGGCGGCAGACCGCCCGAGACCAGGACCAAGGTGTCCGTTCCGAGGGCCGCCGCCTCGTCGACCGCCGCGCGGTTGTCGTCGAGGGCACGCGCGCGTGCCGCCTCTTCGCCGTCCGTGAAGAAGCCGCCCCGGCACAGGCTCGTCACCGTGAGTCCGGCGTCGCGCATCAGGCGGGCGGTGCGCTCGACCCCGTACTCCTGGACCGGGGCGCGCCACAGGCCGACCCCGGAGACGCCCTCCTTAACGCAGCCCTCGGCGAGTTCGGGGAGCGACCACTGCTTGACGGTCTCCTGGTTGATGCTCAGCCGGGAGAGCGGCAGGGGCGCCTCGGGGCTCGGCGGGGCGCTGGGGGCGACGTTCATTGGGGGACTCCGTGGACGGTGAGCAGGGAGCGCATACGGGCGGCCGCGAGGGCCGGGTCGGGGAAGAGGCCGAGGCCGTCGGCCAGTTCGTAGGCGCGGGCCAGGTGGGGCAGCGAGCGGGCGGACTGCAGGCCGCCGACCATGGTGAAGTGCGACTGGTGACCCGCGAGCCAGGCGAGGAGGACGACGCCCGTCTTGTAGTAGCGGGTCGGCGGCTGGAAGAGGTGGCGGGACAGCGCGACGGTGGGGTCGAGGAGTTCACGGAACTTCTGTACGTCCCCGGTGTCCAGGGCCCGCACGGCCGTCGCGGCGAGCGGGCCCAGCGGGTCGAAGACGCCGAGCAGGGCGTGGCTGAAGCCCTGCTCGTCCCCCGCGATCAGCTCGGGGTAGTTGAAGTCGTCGCCGGTGTAGCAGCGCACGCCCTGGGGCAGGCGGCGGCGCAGGGCGGTCTCGCGCCCGGCGTCCAGGAGCGAGACCTTGATGCCGTCGACCTTGCCGGGGTGGGCGGCGATGACCTGGAGGAAGGTGTCCGTGGCCGCGTCCAGGTCGGCCGAGCCCCAGTAGCCCTCCAGGGCGGGGTCGAACATCGGGCCGAGCCAGTGCAGGATCACCGGCTCGCGGGCCTGACGCAGGAGATGGCCGTACGTCTCCAGGTAGTCGTCAGGCGAGGCGGCCGCGGCGGCGAGGGCGCGTGACGCCATGAGGACCGCGCGGGCGCCCACCGACTCGACGAGGGCGAGCTGCTCCTCGTAGGCGGCCCTGACCCGCGGAAGCCCTGCGGGCAGGGTCAGTTGGTCGGTGCCGACGCCGCAGGCGATCCGTCCGCCCGCCGCCGTCGCCTCGGCGGCCGACCTGCGGATGAGCTCGGCGGCTCCCGGCCAGTCCAGGCCCATGCCGCGCTGGGCGGTGTCCATGGCCTCGGCGACGCCCAGGCCGTGCGACCAGAGGTGGCGGCGGAAGGCGAGCGTGGCGTCCCAGTCGACGGCCGCGGGGCCGTCCGGTGTGACGTCCGCGCGCGGGTCGGCGACCACGTGGGCGGCGGCGAAGACGGTGCGGGAGGCGAGCGGCGGGCCGCCCGCCGGCGCGGGCAGCGGCTCGCCGCGGGGGGTGTACGCGCGCGTGGCGCCGTCCGCGGCGGGGAGCAGGACGCGGGTGTTCACAGCGCGATCTCCGGTACGTCGATGCGGCGGCCCTGGGCGCAGGACCGCAGGCCCAGCTCGGCGAGTTGCACGCCGCGCGCGCCCGCGAGGAGGTCCCAGCGGTAGGGCGCGTCGGCGTACACGTGCTTGAGGAAGAGCTCCCACTGCGCCTTGAAGCCGTTGTCGAACCCCTCGGGGCCCTGGTTGTCGGGGACCTCCTGCCACTGGTCGCGGAAGGAGTGGGCGGCGGGCAGGTCGGGGTTCCACACCGGCTTCGGGGTCGTGCCGCGGTGCTGTACGCGGCAGTCGCGCAGCCCCGCGACCGCCGAGCCCTCGACGCCGTCGACCTGGAACTCCACGAGCTCGTCGCGGTTGACGCGGACCGTCCAGGAGGAGTTGATCTGCGCGACGGCGCCGCCCTCCAGTTCGAAGATGCCGTACGCGGCGTCGTCGGCGGTGGCTTCGTAGGGCTTGCCGCGCTCGTCCCAGCGCTGCGGGATGTGGGTGGCGGTGAGGGCCTGGACGCTGCGCACCCGGCCGAACAGTTCGTGCAGGACGTACTCCCAGTGCGGGAACATGTCGACGACGATGCCGCCGCCGTCCTCGGCGCGGTAGTTCCAGGAGGGGCGCTGGGCGGGCTGTCCGTCGCCCTCGAAGACCCAGTAGCCGAACTCGCCGCGCACGGACAGGATCCGGCCGAAGAAGCCGCTGTCGATCAGCCGCTTGAGCTTGAGCAGGCCCGGCAGAAAGAGCTTGTCCTGGACGACGCCGTGTTTGATGCCCGCTTCCTCGGCGAGGCGGGCGAGCCCGAGGGCGGCGTCGAGCCCGGTGGCGCTCGGCTTCTCCGTGTAGACGTGCTTGCCCGCGGCGATGGCCCGCTTGAGGGCGTCCTCGCGGGCGGAGGTGACCTGTGCGTCGAAGTAGATGTCGACGGCCGGGTCGGCGAGGACCGCGTCGAGATCGGTCGAGAAGTGCTCCAGGCCGTGCTGAGCGGCGAGTGCCCGCAGCGCGTGCTCCCTGCGGCCGACCAGGACGGGCTCGGGCCACAGCACGGTGCCGTCGCCCAGGTCGAGGCCGCCCTGCTCGCGGAGGGCGAGGATCGAGCGGACCAGGTGCTGGCGGTGGCCCATGCGTCCGGTGACGCCGTTCATGGCGATGCGCACCGTCTTGCGTGTCACGAAAGTCCCTCCGTAGGAGCGTAGCAAGCGCTTTCTATCCAAGGGCAAGCTAGCCTGCCGGACAGGGTTGGACAAGGGCTTTCGGCCGAGGGCGTGGCGGAAGTCGACGAGACGGGTGACCGGAGGACGACGAGATGACTGTGACCCTGGCGGACGTGGCCGCATGACGGTGACCCTGGCGGACGTGGCGGCCCGCGCGCAGGTCTCCCCCGCCACCGTCTCGCGCGTGCTCAACGGCAACTATCCCGTCGCCGCCGCCACGCGCGAACGCGTCCTGCGCGCCGTGGACGACCTCGACTACGTCCTCAACGGCCCCGCGAGCGCGCTCGCCGCGGCCACCTCCGACCTGGTCGGCATCCTCGTCAACGACATCGCCGACCCCTTCTTCGGGATCATGGCCGGGGCCGTGCAGTCCGAGATCGGCGGGCCCGGCGGGCGGGCGGGCGGCGAGCGGCTGGCCGTCGTCTGCAACACCGGCGGCTCCCCCGAACGCGAACTGACCTACCTCACGCTCCTGCAGCGCCAGCGCGCCGCCGCGGTCGTCCTCACCGGCGGCGCCGTCGAGGACCCCGGCCACGCGGCCGCCATCGCGGGCAAGCTGCAGCGGCTCGCGGAGGCGGGCTCACGGGTGGTGCTCTGCGGCCGGCCGCCGTCGCCGGAGACCGAGGCGGTGGCGCTCACCTTCGACAACCGGGGCGGCGGGCAGCAGCTGACGGAACACCTGCTGAGCCTCGGCCACCGGCGCATCGGCTACATCGCGGGCCCCGAGGAGCGCACGACCACCCGGCACCGTCTGGAGGGCCACCGCGCCGCCCTCGCCGCGCGCGGCATCGCGGACGACCCCGCCCTGACGGTCCACGGCCCCTACGACCGCCGCTCCGGCTACGACGCCACGGACGAACTCCTGCGCCGCGCCCCCGACCTGACGGCCGTCGTCGCCGCCAACGACACGGTGGCGCTCGGCGCCTGCGCGGCCCTGCGCGACAAGGGCCTGCGCATCCCCGACGACGTCTCGGTGGCGGGCTTCGACGACCTCCCCTTCAGCATCGACGCGGTCCCCGCCCTCACGACGGTCCGCCTGCCCCTCCACGAGGCGGGCGCGCGAGCAGGCCGCATCGCCATGAACAAGGAGAAGCCGCCGCCGGGCGGGGTGGCGACGGTGCATGGGGAGTTGATGGTGCGGGGGTCCACGGCGGGGCCGCGGGAGGGGTCGTCGGTCACGTGACGTCCCCCGCACGCATCAGCCGCCCCAACAGCCCCACCCCCTCCGCGATCTCCGCCGTGGTGCTGGCCGCGTAGCCGAGGACCAGGCCCGGGGGGTGCGGGAGTTGGGTGTGCCAGGTCAGGGGGTGGGTCTTGACGCCGTGGCGCAGGGCGGTGGTCGCGAGAGCGGTGTCGCCGCCCTCGGGGGCGTACGCGTCGAGGGTGATCATCAGGTGCAGGCCCGCCGCCGCGCCGTGCACCACCGCTCCCGGCAGGTGCGTCCGCAGCGCCGCGATCATCGCGTCCCTGCGCCTGCGGTGATGCTTGCGGATGAGGCGCAGGTGGCGTTCGAGGGCGCCGGAGTCCATGAGGTGGGCGAGGACGAGTTGGGGCAGGGCCGCGCTGCCGAGGTCGGTGAGGCGTTTGGCGTCCACGAGGGCGTCGCGGTGGGCGGGCGGGGCGAGGAGCCAGCCGAGGCGCAGGGCGGGGGCCAGGAGTTTCGAGACGCTGCCCGCGTAGCAGACGTGGTCCGGCAGCAGGGAGCGCAGCGCGGGTACGGCGGGGCGGTCGTAACGGTGTTCGGCGTCGTAGTCGTCCTCGATGATCAGGCCGCCGTCGCGGGCCCAGTCCATCAGTTCGCGGCGTCGCTCGCCGCCGAGGACGACGCCCGTGGGGAACTGGTGGGCGGGCGTGAGCAGGACGGCCGGGGCCCCGGTCGCGCGCAGGGCGTCGACGCGGACGCCGTGGGCGTCGACCGGTACGGGCGGGGTGCCGAGCGGACGCAGGTGTTGTCGCACGCCGAGCGAACCCGGGTCCTCGACCGCCACTTGTGAGATCCCGTCGGCGCGCAGCACGTCGACGAGCAGCCGCAGCGCCTGAGCCGTGCCGTTCACGATCATCACGTCGTCCGGGTCGGCGGGGACCCCCCGGTTGCGGGAGAGCCAGCGTGCGACGGCGCCCCGCAGGGCGGGGGTGCCGCGCGGATCCCCGTAGCCGAAGTCCGGCGGCGTGAGCCCGTCGAGCACGGCGCGCTCGGCCCGCAGCCAGGCCGCGCGCGGGAAGGCGGAGAGGTCGGGCAGGCCGGGCGACAGGTCGATACGGGCGGGCGCGGCACGGATGGCGTCGAAGACGCCGAGGCCGGGAGGGGTGGCGAAGAGGTCGTCGTGGTCCCTCTCCTGCCCCACAGTTGACGCCCCGCGCTCCTCCTTCCTCTCCCCCGCCCCCACCTGCGGCACAGCCACCACCACCGTCCCGCCCCTCCCCCGCCCCACCACATGCCCGTCCTCGGTCAGGCGCCGGTACGCCTCCGTGACCACGCCTCGGGAGACGTGCAGGTCGGCTGCGAGGGTGCGGGTGGCGGGGAGCCTCGTGCCGATCGGGAGGCGGCCGTCCGCCAGGGCGGTTCTGATCCGGGCCGTCAGCCAGTCGGAGAGGCCGCCCGAGGGCGCCTCTCCGGGGTCGAGCTGGAGGAAGTCCGAGGTGGCGTCCGTAGTTATGGACCGGTCGGCAGGAGATCCAATGGACCTGTTCATGGAGCCATTGTGGCGCCAGGGTCGGGGCATGGAATTCTTCCTCACCTCCCTCGTCGTCTGCGTGACGCCCGGCACCGGCGTCCTGTTCACGATCGCGGCCGGACTCTCGCGCGGCACCCGCGCCGCGCTGACCGCGGCCGTCGGCTGCACGCTGGGCGTCGTCCCGCACATGGCCGCCGCGATCACCGGCCTCGCGGCGCTCCTGAACACCAGCGCCGTCGCCTTCCAGACGCTCAAGTACCTGGGCGTGGCCTACCTGCTGTACATGGCGTGGAGCACCTGGCGGGACAGGAGCGAGCTCACCGCGGAGCGGGAGAGCGAGCCGCGTTCGGCGGGCCGCACGATCCTGACGGGCGTGCTGATCAACATCCTCAACCCCAAGCTGACGCTGTTCTTCTTCGCGTTCCTGCCGCAGTTCGTGAGCACCGGCGAGCCGCACTCCTTCCTGCGCATGACGGAGCTCAGCGCGTACTTCATGCTGATCACGTTCGTGGTCTTCGCGGCGTACGGAAGGTTCGCGTCGGCGATGCGCAGTCACGTCATCTCGCGGCCGGCAGTGGTCGGTTGGATGCGGCGCGGCTTCGCGGTGGCGTTCGCCGCGCTGGGGGCACGGCTGGCGTTCCTCTGAGCGACCACCGACTGTACCTTTGACTCAGTCAACGGTATCGACGGAGTGAGCCGCCATGACGAAGCCGTCCCACGCCTCCCGCACGACGACCGTCCACGAGATGCGCGCCTTCAACCGCTTCTACACGAACCTCATCGGCGCGCTCGACTACAGTCGGCACCTGTACGTCCCGTACACCCTCACCGAGTCCCGCGTCCTGTACGAACTGGTGCGCGTGCCGCACGCCGACGCGGCCGACCTGCGGGCCGAACTCGACATGGACGCAGGGTATTTGAGCCGGATGCTCG
This sequence comes from Streptomyces sp. NPDC058308, assembly GCF_042880275.1. Lineage (NCBI taxonomy): Bacteria > Bacillati > Actinomycetota > Actinomycetes > Kitasatosporales > Streptomycetaceae > Streptomyces > Streptomyces sp. NPDC058308. The sequence goes on along the minus strand of NZ_JBHVZA010000003.1, from coordinate 338,959 downwards.
CCAAGTTCGAGCGGGCCGGGCTGGTCGAGCGCGAGCCGTCCGCGGACGACTCGCGACGCCAGCGCGTCACGCTCACCGCACAAGGGCACGGCGCCGCGAAACTGCTCGACGAACGCTCGCACGCCGCCGTCGGATCGCTGCTCGCCGATGTGTCCGCCACCGACCGCGCCCGGCTCGGTACGGCGCTGCGTACGGTCCAGGAGATCCTCACCCCCGCCTCCGGCCGCCGCCCCCGCGCCCGCGATGCCGCCCTGCTGAGACCTCCCGGCGCGGGCGATCTCGGTTGGATGGTGCAGCGCAACGCCGCCTTGTGCGCGGCCGAGTTCGGCTGGGGCACGGCGTACGAGGCCCTCGTCGCCCGCATCGTCGCGGAGTACGCCCAGGACCATGACCCCAGTCTGGAACGCGTCTGGATCGCCGAGCTCGACGGGCGGCCCGTGGGGTGCGTGATGTGCGTACGGGACGCGGCGCCGAGGACCGCGCGGCTGCGCATGCTGATCGTTGAACCGGAGGCGCGTGGACACGGCATCGGGGATCAACTGGTCACGGCCTGTGTCGAGTTCGCCCGCGAGGCCCGCTACCGGGAGCTGGTCCTGTGGACCGTTGACGTACTGAAGTCGGCGCGCGGCCTCTACCGGCGCCACGGCTTCACCCTCGTCGCGGAGAAGCCGCACCTCTCCTTCGGCGTGGACCTCATGGGGCAGGACTGGCGGCTCGTGCTGGACGGACGGCCCGGCCGAGCCGTCGCGGCGGGGTTGACCGGGCCCGATGGCCGCCTACTGTCGGGACCATGAAATTCGCCTTCTCCACCCTCGGCGTGCCCGGCCTCCCCGTCCCCGACGTGCTGCGGCTCGCCAGCGCCCACGGCTACCACGGCGTCGAGCTGCGCGCGCACCCCGAGGAGCCGGTGCACCCCGGGCTCGGGATCGTCGAACGGGCGGACGTGGCGGCCGAGTTCAAGGCGGCGGGCATCGAGATCCTCGGTGTCGCGGGGTACGCGCGCGTGGCGGCGCCGGGCGACGACGAACCCGTACTCGAAGAGCTGCGTTCCCTCGTCGCCCTCGCCCGCGACCTCGGCGCCCCCTTCGTCCGCGTCTTCCCCGGCGGCGGCACCGAACAGAGCGCGGCCGAGGCCGACGCGACGGCCGCGCGGCGGCTCGGCACCGCCGCCCGGTACGCCGCGGACGCCGGCGTACGCATCCTCCTGGAGACCCACGACTCGCACCGCACGGGCGCCGACGCCATCCGCGTCCTCGGCGCCGTCGGCCACCGCCAGGTCGGCGCGCTGTGGGACCTGATGCACACCTGGCTCGGCGGCGAGTCCGTCACCGACACGTACGCGGCGCTCTCGCCCCACCTCGGCTACGTCCAGGTGAAGGACATCGCGTCGGCGGACGACACGACTCCGCTGCCGCTCGGGGCCGGGACCCTGCCGCTCGCCGAGTGCGTGGCGCTGCTCAGCGCGGAGCAGTGGGAGGGGTGGCTGTGCTGGGAGTACGAGAAGCGCTGGTACGAGGAGGCGGCACCGCTCGCGGATCTGCTGGGCCCCGGCCGTGAGCTGCTGTCCCGCCTCGTGACCCGCTCCGGCTGACGCCGCCCGTCCTCGCGAACGAGGTCAGCGCCACGCCACCCACCAGCAGGGCCGCGGCACACCACCGCAACGCGCTCACCGACTCGTCCAGGACGAGAGCGGCGGACGACATCCCGAAGACCGGCACGAGCAGCGAGAACGGCGCGACGGTGGACGCGGGGTGGCGGCGCAGCAGGTAGCCCCAGGCGCCGAAGCCGAAGACGGTCGTGACCCAGGCGACGTAGACGACGATGCCCACGCCCGGCCCGTCGAGGGAGCGCAGGGCGGCCAGGTCCCGGGAGGGCCCCTCGAAGAGCAGGGAGAGGCCGAGCAGGGGCAGGACCGGGACCGTGCTCACCCACACCATGAAGTTCAGCGGGTCGGGCGGGGCCGCCTTGCGGGTGAGGACGTTGGAGACGCCCCAGCAGGCGGCGGCGCCGATCAGCAGCACGAAGGCGGTGAGCGGGCCGCCCTCCCCCTCGTCGACGGCCGCGACCGCGATCCCCGCGAGGGCGACGCACATGCCCCACACCCTGACGCGGCCCGGGCGTTCGCCGAGTGCGAGCGCGGCGAACAAGGCGGTGAAGACGGCCTGGATCTGCAGGACGAGGGAGGACAGGCCGGCGGGCATCCCGGCGTCCATCCCGATGAACAGCAGCCCGAACTTGGCCACTCCGAGGACGAGCCCCACCCCCACCACCCATTTCCACGCCACCTTCGGCCGCCCCACGAAGAAGACGGCGGGCAGCGCCGCGACGAGGAAGCGCAACGCTGAGAAGAGCAGCGGCGGGAAGTGGTCGAGGCCCACCTCGATCACCACGAAGTTGACGCCCCAGACAGCGGCAACGAGGACTGCCAGGCAGACATGTGCAGGTCGCATGCGTCGAGGATCACCTGGCGCGACCATGCAGGACCAGCGCGGATCTCTGCATGATGGGATGAAGCAACGCTTACGAAACGGGGGCCCACCGTGCTCGATCTCGCCCGGCTCCGCGCCCTGCACGCCGTCTCCGTGCACGGCACCGTGGGCGCGGCCGCCACCGCGCTCGGCTACACGCCGTCCGCCGTCTCCCAGCAGATAGCCAAGCTCGAACGCGAGACCCGCACGACCCTCCTTGAGCGCCGCGGCAGGGGCGTCGCGCTCACCGAGGAGGCGCTCCATCTGGCCGAGACGGCACGCCAGTTGATGGCCATCGTGGAGCGCGCGGAGACCGAACTCGAAGAACGGCGCGGGCTGCCGGCCGGGCGCCTGACGATCGCCGCGTTCGCCTCGGCGGCGCGCGGGCTGCTGCCCGGGGTCCTCGCGGACCTGGCCCGCCGCCACCCGGCGCTCGACGCCCGCATGACGGAGATCGACCCGCACCTCTCCATCGACCTGGTGGCCAAGGGCGCGGTCGACGTGGCCGTCGTCCACGACTGGGACATCGCCCCGCTGCCGACCCCGCCGGGCGTCGAACAGGCGGTCATCGGCGACGACCTCTGCGATCTGGTCGTACCGCGCGGCCACCGGCTCGCCGGGCGGGCTTCCGTGCGTCGCGAGGAGCTGAGGTCCGAACGCTGGATCACCCAGCCGCCGGGGCTCGTCTGCCACGAGTGGCTCGTCCGCACCCTGCGCGAAGCGGGCTGCGAGCCCGACATCGCCCACCAGGCCGAGGAGAACCCCACGCTGGTCGCGCTGGTCGCGGCGGGGCTCGGCATCGCGCTCATCCCCCGCCTCGGCCGCGGCCCCGTGCCCGCCGACGCGGTCACCGTCTCCCTGGAGCCCGTGCCCGTCCGGCGCCTCTACGCCCTGTGGCGCACGGGGGCGTCGCGCCGCCCCGCGATCGCGGAGACGGTGCGCGCGCTGCGGGCGCACTGGGCCCCGCACACTCCCGTGGCCGCGCCTCACGACGACCACCACGACACCCTCGCCCCAACTTCCGGAAATCGGCGGTGAGTCGGGAACCCCGTCGCTCTCCCGCTCGTCCCATCGGCACGCTGCCGGTGAGTCCACGCACGGCGGTGTCGGCATCGCTGCTGGCTGCGAACGCTGACCACCCTCTCCGCCGCCTGCGGTCCGGCAGCTCGCCGTCACCGGTGCGCCCCCTCCACAGCGCCGGTGGCGGCCCTCCCTTGACCGGCAGAAATCTTCGGGATATCCGTAGCTCCTGAAAGTTTCCTTCCGGCCCGCAGGAGCCCACGTGTCCCATCCCGACGCCCGCGACCGCAGGCTCCGCGAGCTCATCGCGGCGATGTCCCTGGAGGACAAGGTCGGCCAGCTCTTCGTGATGCACGTGTACGGGCACACCGCCGCCGACCCCGACCGGGCCGACGTCGACGCCAACCTCCGCGAGAGCGGCGTCCGCGACGCCGCCGAGCTGATCGCCCGCTACCGCCTCGGCGGCATCATCTACTTCGGCTGGGCCCACAACACCCGCTCCCCGCACCAGATCGCCGAGCTCTCCCGCGGCATCCAGGAAGCGGCGGCGCCCCACACCCTGCCCGTCCTGATCTCCGTCGACCAGGAGCACGGCGCCGTCGCCCGGATCGGCGCCCCCGCCACCCTGCTCCCCGGCGCCATGGCGCTCGGCGCGTCCGGCTCGCACGAGCACGCCCGCGAGGCCGCCCGCATCGCCGGCGCCGAACTCCGCGCCCTCGGCATCCGCCAGGACCACGCCCCGGACGCCGACGTCAACGTCGACCCCGCCAACCCGGTCATCGGCGTACGTTCCTTCGGCGCCGACCCCGAAGCGGTCGCCGGTTTCGTGGCCGCGCAGGTCGAGGGCTACCGGAGCGCGGGCATCGCGACGGCGGCCAAGCACTTCCCGGGGCACGGCGACACGAGGGACGACAGCCACACCGAGCTGCCGCACATCCACCACACCCGCGAGGAGTGGGACCGCCACGACGCGCCGCCGTTCCGGGCCGCGATCGCCGCGGGCGTCGACTCCGTCATGACCGCGCACATCGTGGTGCCCGCCCTCGACCCTTCCGGCGACCCCGCGACGCTCTCCCACCCGATCCTGACCGGCATCCTGCGCGAGGAGCTCGGCTTCGACGGGGTGATCTCCACGGACTCGCTCGCCATGCGCGGCGTACGGACGAAGTACGGCGACGACCGGGTGGCCGTCCTCGCGCTCAAGGCGGGCGCCGACCAGCTCCTGAACCCGCCGAGCCCGGAGGTCGCCTGGAAGGCGGTGATCCAGGCGGTCGCGGCGGGCGAGCTGACGGAGGACCGCATCGACGCGTCGGTGCTCCGCGTGCTCCGCATGAAGGCGGACGTGGGCCTCCTCGACGCCCAGCTGGGCACCGGGACGAGCGCGCTCCCCGGCCCCGAAGCGGTCGACGCCACCGTGGGCACCCCCGCCCATCTGGTCGCCGCCGACCGCATCGCCGACGCCACCACCACCCTGCTGGTCAACACCGACGGGCTCCTGCCGCTGTCGCCCGCCACCCACCCCGGCATCCTCGTGGTCGGCGCCGACCCCCGCTCCCCGTCCGGCACCACGGGCCCGCCGACCACCGTCCTCGCGGGCGCGCTCAACAGCGTGGGCTTCCGTGCCGTGGCCCTGCCCACCGGGACGGCACCCGACGAGGCGCTGATCGAGAGGGCCGTGGCGGCCGCGCGGGGACAGGACGCCGTCGTGGTGGCGACGTACAACGTCACCACCCACGCGGCCACGAAGGACCACACCCAGGCGGCGAACACCGCGCTGGACAGGGCCGCCCCCGCCGCGTTCGCCCGCGCTCACCAGGCCACGGACACCCACCCCCAGGCCGCCGACGCCGACGCCGCCGACGACGGCCAGATCGCCCTGGTGAGTGCCCTCAAGGCCACCGGCATCCCGGTCGTCACCCTCGCGATCCGCAATCCGTACGACGTCGCCCATCTGCCCCCGGTCGACGCCGCCCTCGCCTCCTACTCCTGGACGGACGTCGAACTGCGCGCGGCGGCCCGGGTGATCGCGGGCCGGGCCGTGCCCCAGGGCCGGCTGCCGGTGCCGGTGCGGCGGGCGGACGACCCGGCGCAGGTGCTGTACCCGATCGGACACGGGCTGACGTACTGACCCGCACGCCGCACCGCGGGCGACCGTCGGGTGCGCCGTACGGATGCAGCGGGACAGCGCCGAGGGGCCGAAGCACTGCTCCGGCCCCTCGGGTCCTTGCCGACGGCAGCACGCCGTCACCGCTTCACCGCGTCACGGCCGCAGCGTCGACTCCTTGCGCACGTCGCGCCGGTCGAGCTTCCTGTCGTACGGGGCCAGCGGCTTGGCCGAGGTCGTGGACACTCCGGCCCACGCCTGGATCCGCTGCGTCGCCTTCGCCTTCTCGTCCGCGACGAGCTGCGCGACGTTCGCCCCGTGGTTGGCGCCGGGCGCCGTGAAGACGTACGAGTCGTGCTTGGCGCCGCGGGCGGGCCGGAACTGCTCGGCGCCCCACGGGTCGAACTCGCCGTACACGTACATCATCCGGTGCGCGTTGTGCCGCACCCAGCGGTCCACGTCCCGCATGGCGTTCGGCTTGAACGTCATGGGGATGTCGCGCGGCACGAAGTTCCGCGGCGGCTGGTAGCCGTAGCGGCTCAGGTCGCCGAGCCAGGGCTGCGCGATGTCGGGCGAGCCGAGTTCGGTGCCCGCCTGGTAGTAGTACGGCGTGTAGGGGGTGAGGCCCTGGTCGGTGTAGGAGGACCAGTCGCCCACCGAGCCGACGTAGTCGAAGATGGCCTGGTCGCTCGCGGTGGCCGCGTCCGGGACCTTCCCGCAGGCGGTGGCGGCGGGCTGGTACTGCCAGAAGCCCCACACCAGGTCCATGACGACGGCCTCGAAGCCCTTGTCGAGGTTGCCGACGGTCTTGAAGGTGTACCCCTCCGCCGCGGCGTACGCGGCGAGCTTCGCCGACAGCGGTTCCCTGCGCACCAGCGCCTCGCGCTGCACCGCCTGGATCTTCTCGCGGCACTCCTTGGGACCGACGCCCGCGAGGAACTCGTCGTAGGCCGAGTCCTCCTTGTTGACGACGTCGTTGGGGGCCACGTAGGAGACGACGCCCGCCATGTCGCGCGGGTAGAAGCGCTCGTAGTACGTCGCCGTCATGCCGCCCTTGGAGGCGCCGGTGGCCAGCCACTTCTTGCCGTAGACCGGCTTGAGCGCCCGGTAGATGCGGTGCTGGTCCGAGGCCGCCTGCCAGATGTCGAGCTTGGACCAGTCGGCGGGGTCGGGCCGCGAGGGCGTGAAGAAGCGGTACTCCATGGAGACCTGGTTGCCGTCGACGATCTGCGCCGGCTCACTGCGGCTGGGGCGCGTGGAGACGCTGTACCCGCTGGTGTGGAAGATCGTGGGGCGGCTCGTGTCCTTGTGCAGCACGGTCAGCCGCTGCTTGAAGGTGCCCTTGGACGGGTGCCGGTGGTCCACCGGCTGGGTGTAGTCGAGGACGAAGTAGCGGTAGCCCGGGTACGGCTTCTCCTCGATCAGGCTCATGCCGGGTACGGCGAGCAGCCTGTCCTTGATGTCGGTGCTCCTGGCACCGGTGGTCGTGCCCGGTTCGGCGGCGGTGGCCGCCCCGGACGTCGCTCCGGCCACGCCCACCGTGCCTATCAGCACCACGAGCGACAGCAGCCATCTGAGCGCCTTGCGCATGCACCCTCCCCTGTTGACACAGCAATGCCCCGGAACCTAACGGAGCAACTGGGTCCGCACCAGGGGGGTTTGCGCGGCCGCGTCGCGGGAGCGTGGCACAAAAGCGGACATCAGCAGAGAATCCAGCCCGAACTGACCCCGCGCCCGCTGATCTTCCCCGTCACCCATACGCAGCGGTGCCCGGCGTGGACGGCCACCGGGCCCGCGTGATGGGTGTAGCGGCCCTTGTCGCGGGCCGGCCGCCCGCCGCGCGCCTTGACGCTGACGGACATGACCTTGCGGGCGCCGGGCCTCTTGGCGATGACCACGGCGCAGACGTAGCCGCGGCTCTTGAAGACGTCGACCCGGCCGGTGCTGAAGGGGAGCGTGCGGACCTTGCGGCCCGCGCAGCGGCCGGCGGCGCTGTCCGCGGAGGCGGCGCCGGGGCCCGCGAGGGCGAGCAGTACGGCGGCGGTGAGCACGGCGGTGCCGAGCGTCAGCCGCCGTCGTATCCGACCACTGCCGCGATCACTGCTCACAGTTGTCCCTCCCGCCACGCCTGCCTCACGTACTGATGTACGGACGCCGACCGCGGCCCGCACGGTTGCGCAATCTCCGGCCTTTTCTGCCCGCGCCTCCCCGGCCGCGCCCCGCCCAACCCTCGCCGCTCCCTCAGACCGCTTCGACCGGCTCCCCCACGAACGTCCGCCACAGCCGCGCGTACCGCCCGTCCAGCGCGAGGAGCTCCTCGTGCGTGCCGTCCTCGGCGACCCGGCCGTGGTCCATCACGACGACGCGGTCGGCGCGGGCCGCCGTGGTCAGGCGGTGGGCGACGACCAGCGTCGTGCGCTTGCCCGCGATGCGGTCGGTGGCCTGGTTGACCTGCGCCTCCGTGGCGAGATCGAGGGCGGCCGTCGCCTCGTCGAGGAGCAGGATGTCGGGATCGACCAGTTCGGCGCGGGCCAGCGCGATCAGCTGGCGCTGCCCGGCGGAGAGGTTGCGGCCCCGCTCGGCCACCTCGTGGAGGTAGCCGCCGTCCAGCGTGGCGATCATGTCGTGCGCGCCGACCGCCCGCGCCGCCGCCTCGACCTGGGCGTCGGTGGCGGCGGGGCGGCCGTAGGCGATGGCGTCGCGGACCGTGCCCGCGAAGAGGTACGCCTCCTGCGGGACCACCCCGAGGCGGTGCCGGTACGAGGTGAGGTCGAGGGTGCGCAGATCGGTGCCGTCGACCGTCACCCGGCCGCCCGTGGGGTCGTAGAAGCGCGCGACGAGCTTCACGAGCGTCGACTTGCCCGCGCCGGTCTCCCCGACGAAGGCGACGGTCTGGCCCGCGGGTATCCGCAGGCGCACGTCGCTGAGCGCCTCCTCGGGCGCGCCGTCGCCGGTGGCCGCGTAGGCGAAGTCGACGTCCTCGAAGGCGATCTCGCCGCGCAGCGAGAGCACCTCCGTCGGCTCCTGTGCGGCCTTCGTCGACGTCGGCTCCCGCAGCAGCTCCTGGATGCGGCCGAGCGAGACGGTGGCCTGCTGGTAGCCGTCGAAGACCTGGGAGAGCTGTTGCACGGGGGCGAAGAACAGGTCGATGTAGAGGAGGTACGCGACGAGCGCGCCGGTGGTCAGCGTGCCCGCCTCGACCCGTCCGGCGCCCACGACCAGGACGGCCACGACGGCGACGGAGGACAGCAGCTGCACGAACGGGAAGTACACGGAGATCAGCCACTGACCGCGGATGCGGGCCTGGCGGTAGCTGTCGCTGTTCTCCGAGAACCGCTCGGCGCCGGAGCGCTCGCGCCGGAAGGCCTGCACGATGCGCAGCCCGGCGACGGACTCCTGGAGGTCGGCGTTGACGACGGAGACCCGCTCACGCGCCAGCTCGTACGCCTTCACGCTGGACTTGCGGAAGAAGTACGTGCCGACGATCAGCAAGGGCAGCGTCGCGAAGACGACGAGCGCCAGCTCCACGTCGATGACAAGGAGCGCGGCCATGATGCCGAAGAAGGTGACGACGGAGACGAACGCGGTGACGAGCCCGGTCTGCAGGAAGGTCGACAGGGCGTCCACGTCGGTCGTCATCCGGGTCATGATGCGCCCGGTCAGCTCCCGCTCGTAGTAGTCGAGCCCGAGCCGCTGGAGCTGCGAGAAGATCTTCAGCCGCAGCGAGTAGAGGACCCGCTCGCCGGTGCGTCCGGTCATCCGCGTCTCGCCGGTCTGCGCCGCCCACTGCACGGCGACCGCGGCGAGGGCGAGCCCGGCGGCGGCCCAGACGGCGCCGAGCGCGAGCTGACTGACGCCCTCGTCGATGCCGTGCCGGATCAGGACGGGAAGGAGCAGCCCCATGCCCGCGTCGACGGCGACGAGCAGCAGGCTGAACAGCAGCGGCACCCCGAACCCGCCGAGCAGCCGCCGCAGTCCGTACGACTCCTCCGGAGTGACGGCCCGCGCCTCGTCGATGCCGGGGGTGTCGTCGGCCGGGGGCAGCGCGTCGACCTGGGCGAGGAGTTCGGGCGTGGACGGCATCCCGGAGAGCGCGGTGTCCTTCGGCTCCCTGTCACCGGTCCACAGGGCGGGCGTGATGCCGCGCTCCGCGTCGAACTCGGCGTCGAGCTCCGCGCGTACGGAGGTGTCCTCGGGGAGGTCGGCGGGGAGCGCGTGGCCGGGCGAGACGCCGCCCAGCTCGTCGGGGTCGGTGAGCAGCCGCCGGTAGAGGGCGGAGCGCCGCTCCAGATCGTCGTGCGTGCCGAGGTCGGCGAGGCGCCCTTCGTCGAGGACGGCGATGCGGTCGGCGAGGCCGAGGGTGGAGCGGCGGTGGGCGATGAGGAGTGTGGTGCGGCCCGCCATGACCTGCTTGAGGGCCTCGTGGATCTCGTGCTCCACGCGCGCGTCGACCGCCGAGGTCGCGTCGTCGAGGACGAGGAGGCGGGGGTCGGTGAGGATGGCGCGGGCGAGCGCGATGCGCTGGCGCTGGCCGCCGGAGAGGGTCAGGCCCTGCTCGCCGACCTTGGTGTCGTACCCCTCGGGCAGCTCGGAGATGAACCCGTGGGCCTGGGCGGCGCGGGCGGCGGTCTCGATCTCCTCGCGGGTGGCCTCCGGGTGGCCGTAGGCGATGTTGGCGCCCACGGTCTCGGAGAAGAGGAAGGAGTCCTCGGGGACGAGCCCGATGGCGGAGCGCAGGGAGTCGAGGGTCAGCTCGCGCACGTCGTGGCCGCCGATGAGGACGGCGCCGTGCGTGACGTCGTAGAAGCGCGGCATGAGCAGCGAGACGGTGGACTTGCCGCTGCCGGACGAGCCGACGACGGCGAGGGTCTCGCCGGGGCGTATGTCGAAGGAGAGGCCGTCGAGGACGGGCCTGTCGTCCTCGTAGGCGAAGCCGACGCCGTCGAACTCGACGGTGGCAGGAGCGTCGGCGGGCAGCTCCTTGGTCCCGTCCCGCAGGCTCGGCTCGGTGTCGATGAGTTCGAGTACGCGCTCGACGCCGGCGCGGGCCTGCTGCCCCACGGTGAGGACCATGGCGAGCATCCGCACCGGGCCGACGAGCTGCGCGAGATAGGTGGAGAACGCGACGAAGGTGCCGAGCGTGATCTCCCCGCGCACCGCGAGCCAGCCGCCGAGGGCCAGCATGGCGACCTGGCCGAGCATGGGGACGGCCTGGAGTGCGGGGGTGTAGCGGGAGTTGAGACGGATGGTGCGAAGGCGCCCCGCGTAGAGCTTGCGTCCCACCTCCCTGAGCTTGCCGGTCTCCTGCTCCTCCTGCCCGAAGCCCTTCACCACGCGCACACCGCTGACGGCGCCGTCGACCACTCCGGCGACGGCGGCGGCCTGGGCCTGCGCGTACCAGGTGGCGGGGTGCAGGCGGGAGCGGGAGCGGCGGGCGATGAACCAGAGGGCGGGGGCGACGGCGAGGGCGACGAGGGTGAGCGGCAGGGAGAGCCACGCCATGATCACGAGAGAGATCACGAAGAGCAGAATGTTGCCGATGGTCATCGGCAGCATGAAGAGGAGACCCTGGATCAGCTGCAGGTCGCTGGTCGCGCGCCCGACGACCTGCCCGGTGGACAGCTCGTCCTGGCGCCGCCCGTCGAGCTTGGTGATCGTCCCGTACATCTCGGTCCGCAGGTCGTGCTGGACGTCGAGGGCGAGCCGGCCGCCGTAGTAGCGGCGTATGTAGGTGAAGACGTAGACGATGACGGCGGCGGCGATCAGCGCGCCGGCCCAGGGGCCCATGGAGCGGCCGCCGCCCTCCCCGTCCTGCCCGATGACGTCGTCGATGATCACCTTGGTGATCAGCGGTACGAGCGCCATGACGGCCATGCCGCCGAGCGAGGACCCGAGCGCGAGCACGACGTCCTTCGGATACCGCCACGCGTATCCGGTGAGCCGTTTGGCCCAGCCGGATTTCTCCCGCTCGGCTCCACCCCGTTGCTCCGCCACGTGCTGCCTCCCGTCGACCTGACCTGCCGAGAGATCCAACACGGCGGGAGGCGGATTTCATCCCGCCGCAACAAAACCGCGCCCCCGAAGGGGCGCGGGACTGTGACAGGTGCGGCTCCGCCGCGTGGGTGCGACAAGCCGCGACGAGCCGCGGCTGCGCAACGGCCTCAGGAGCTGGGCACCGCCACGAACGCCTCCTTCGGCGCGTCGGTCGGGGCGTAGCGCTGCGCCGCCGAGGCCCTGGGCGTCAGGTCCTTGTGGATGGCCTTGGCCACGCCCTGGATGGTCGCGACGCCGTAGTTCATCGTGCTGTTGCCGTGCGTGAGCACGGAGATCGTGTAGTCGTGGCCGCCGCCCTTGAACGCGCCGATGCTGTGCACGCGCCAGCCTTGGGTCGCCCGCTGCAGCCAGCCGTTCTTGACGTGGATGGAGACGCCGGAGGGCGCGCCCGCGGGGGTGCCCCAGCGCTGCGAGGGGATCACCTTGCCCATGAGCTTGAGGATGTACGCGCGCGCGTTGTCGCTCAGGACGGTGTTCTTGGCGGTGATCAGGGCGAGGAGCTTCTGCTCGTCGGCCGCATTGATCCGGGTCAGGCCCCAGTAGCCGCCGGACCCGGGCACGGTCTTGGTCATCTTGGCTTCCTTGAGGAACGCCTTGATCTTTCCGGTGCCGAGCTGGCGCCAGAGGGTGCTGGTGGCCGCGTTGTCCGACTTGGTGATCATGGCGTACGCGAGGTCCGACTCGCGGTCCGTCAGGTACCGGTCGGACTTCTTCGCGTCCCACAGCAGCGTCGCGAGGACGGTCGCCTTGACGACGCTCGCCGAGTCGAACGAGGTGCCCGCACGCAGGGTGCAGGTGGTGTTGGTGGTGCGGTCGTGCAGGCCGATGGCCACCGTGCCCTTGCGGTTCTTCAGGGCCGCGGTGATGTCCTTCTTGAGCTTCCCGGCCAGCCCGGCCTGCGCGGAGCTGCAGCTGACCTGCGGCGTGGCGGCGGCGGGCGTGGCGGCGGCGGCAGGCGTGGCGGCCGCGGCGAGCGGCACGAGTACTCCGGCGGCGATGCCCGCCGAGAGTACGCGGGCACGGCTGGATATACCGGATGTCCGGTGAGTCATGGAGCTTCCCATCCCCTGGTGCGACAAGTGCGCCCCCCGGCGCACTCGCCTCACATGACTCACCAACGGTGGTGAAAGGTTGCAGGAAAATAGAAAATGTGGACGAAATCTCGCGATGCGCCGATCTCGCGGCGGCGCGGCTCAGCCCAGATGCGTCGGCGCGAACATCCGCAGGAGCGCGGGCAGCACGACCACCGAGGGCCCCGGCTCGGCCAGCGCCTTCGCGAGGACGTCGCGGAGGGTCTCCGGGGTCGTCCGGACGCCGGGCACCCCGAAGGACTCCGCGAGCGCCACGAAGTCGGGCCGCGCCAGCTCCGTGCCGGTCGCCTCGCCGAAGGCGTCGGACATGTACTCGCGCAGGATGCCGTAGCCGCCGTCGTCGACGATCAGCCAGGTCACGTTCAGTCCGTACTGCTTCGCCGTGGCCAGCTCGGCGATCGAGTACATCGCGCCGCCGTCGCCCGACACGGCGAGGACCGGGTGGGAGGGGTCCGCGACGGCCGCGCCGAGCGCCGCCGGGAAGCCGTAGCCGAGGCCGCCCGCGCCCTGCGCCGAGTGCATGGTGTTGGGGCGCCGCGCGTCGAACGCCGACCACGCCCAGTACGCCAGGATCGTCATGTCCCAGAAGGACGGTGACGCGTCCGGCAGGGCCTCGCGGACGGCCGTGAGGATCCGCTGCTCCAGGGTGAGGTCCTGGGCGTCGATGCGCGCGCGGACCTTCGCGAGGAGAGCAGCCGCCCTTTTGGGGGCCTCGACGTCCTCGCGAGGCGTCTCGATGGTCTCCAGGAGCGCCGAAAGGGCGATCCGCGCGTCCGCGTGGATGCCGAGCCCGGCGTGGTTGGACTCCAGCTTCCCGGCGTCCGCCTCGATCTGGATCACCCGGCCGCGGGGCGTGAACGTGTGGTAGTTCGACGACAGTTCGCCGAGTCCGGAGCCGACCACGAGCAGGACGTCCGCGTCCTCGAGGAAGTCCGTGGTGTGCCGGTCCTCAAGCCACGACTGGAGCGAGAGCGGGTGCTCCCAGGGGAAGGCGCCCTTGCCGCCGAAGGTGGTGACGACGGGGGCGTTCACGAGCTCGGCGAGCGCCCGCAGCTTGCCGCTCGCGTCGGACCGTACGACGCCGCCGCCCGCGATGATCGCCGGGCGCTCGGCACGGGAGAGCAGGTCGGCGGCGACCGCGGTCAGCTCGGGGCGCGGCACGACGTCCTCGGGCGTCGCGTCCATCGCGGTGACGACCGGCAGCGTCGTCTCCGCGAGCAGCACGTCCTGCGGGATCTCCACCCACACCGGGCCGTGCGGCGCGGTGAGCGCCGACTCCCAGGCCGCCGCGATGGCGGACGGGATCTGCGAGGCCGTGCGGACGGTGTGGACGGACTTGACCACGTCACGGAACGAGGCCTGCTGGTCGCGCAGTTCGTGCAGATAGCCGTGGCGGCCGCCGCCGAGCCCGGCCACCGGCACCTGGCTGCCGATGGCGAGGACCGGGGACGACCCCGCCGCCGCCTCCTGGAGCGCGGCGAGCGAGGTCAGGGCGCCGGGGCCGGTGGAGAGCAGCAGCGGAGCGACCTCGCCGGTGACCCGGCCGTACGCGTCGGCCGCGAAGCCCGTGTTGTTCTCGACGCGGAAGCCCACGTACGAGAGCGAGGAGCGCCGCAGCGCGTCGAACATGCCGAGCGCGTGCTGGCCGGGCAGCCCGAAGACGGTGGTCGCGCCGAGACCGGCGAGGGTCTCGACGACGAGGTCGCCGCCGTTGCGCCCGGGGGGCGGGTTCAGGGCGGCCTCGGTCTGGCGCGGCGTGGGGCGCAGTACCAGGTCGTGGTCGTGGGTCATGCGGCGTCTCCTCCGTCTCGTCCGGGCTGGGGCAAAAGGGTCCTAGCCCGGCAGGCGCTCCGGCCGCCGGGCCGCGTACGGCCCGGCGTGCACGGGCGCCCAACAGCCTCGCGGCCGTGGTCACTTCGTGTTCTGCTCCGCGCCGCGGGCGGCGGCGATCTGCCTGCTCATGATCGTCGTCAGTTCGTACGCCGTGTGGGAGGCCGCGACGGCCGTGATCTCCGCGTGGTCGTAGGCGGGGGCGACCTCGACGACGTCGGCCGAGACGAGGTTGCAGGAGGCGAGGCCGCGCAGGATCTCCAGGAGCTCGCGGGAGGTCATGCCGCCGGCCTCGGGGGTGCCGGTGCCGGGCGCGTGGGCCGGGTCGAGGCAGTCGATGTCGATGGAGATGTAGAGGGGGCGGTCGCCGATGCGCTGGCGGAGCTGGTCGGCGACCTCGTCGGCGCCGCGGCGGTAGATGTCCGCCGAGGTGACGATGCCGAAGCCCATCTTCTCGTCGTCGGTGAGGTCCTTCTTGCCGTACAGCGGGCCGCGCGTGCCGACGTGGGAGAGCGCCTCGGTGTCGAGGATGCCCTCCTCGACGGCGCGGCGGAACGGCGTGCCGTGCGTGTACTCGGCGCCGAAGTAGGTGTCCCAGGTGTCCAGGTGCGCGTCGAAGTGAAGGAGCGCGACCGGGCCGTGCTTCTTGGCGACCGAGCGGAGCAGCGGCAGCGCGATGGTGTGGTCGCCGCCGAGGGTCATCATGCGGGCGCCGGAGCCGAGGAGGTCGTCGGCGGCGGCCTCGATGGTCTCCACGGCCTCGTTGATGTTGAACGGGTTGGCGGCGATGTCGCCCGCGTCGGCCACCTGCGCCAGCGCGAAGGGCGAGGCGTCCTGGGCGGGGTTGTACGGGCGGAGCAGCCGGGAGGCCTCGCGGATCGCGTTGCCGCCGAAGCGGGCGCCGGGGCGGTACGAGACGCCGGAGTCGAAGGGCACGCCGACCACCGCGACGTCCGCCTTGCCGCCGACCTCGTCGAGGCGGGGCAGCCGGGCGTACGTCGCCGGGCCCGCGTAGCGCGGGATGCGGGAGGAGTCGACAGGGCCGCGGGGCGTCTCGTTGCTGCTCATGGAGTGCCTTCCTTTTTACGCTTCGATGCGCCTTGTGGGCGCTTTCTGACTCTACTGAGGTACGGGGGCCGGTTCCGCCTGGGGCTCCGCGCCCCGTCCGGCCAGGCGCTCGCGCCAGGCGGCGAGCACGGCCGCGTCGGTGGGCTTGGTGGCGAGGGAGACCACGACGTACACGCCGAGGCAGATCAACAGGCCGTAGTAGATGGGCTCGTTGGCGAGGATTCCGTAGCCCCACATGAGCCCGATGACCGAGAGCCCGCCGGCCGCGACGGCCGCGAGCGCGCCCTCGGCCGTGCCGCGCTTCCACAGCAGCCCGCCGAGGATCGGCACGAGAAGACCGGCGACGAGCAGGTTGTAGGCGACGGTCAGCGCCTGGACGACGTCATTGAGTGCGATGGCGACGCAGACGACGGCGACGCCCATGATCAGGATGAACAGGCGGTTGCCCCGCACCTCGTCGTGCGGCCCGTCGCCCGCTCCGTCAGCCTTCACAGCTCCCCGCAGCCGCGACCAGATGTCGTTGTTGGCGACGGTCGCGCAGGCGATGAGCGCTCCGGAGGACGTGGACATCACGGCGGCGAGCGCCGCGGCGAGCACGAGACCCCGTACGCCCATGGGCAGTTCGTCCTTGACGATGGTCGCGAAGGCCGCGTCGGCGCTGGGCAGCTTCGGGTACATGACCTTGGCCGCGGTGCCGATCACGGCGCCCGCGACGGCGTAGAGGAGGCAGTACGTGCCGGCGACGGTGCCTCCGTAGCGGGCGACCTTGTCGCTGCGCGCCGTGAACACGCGCTGCCAGATGTCCTGCCCGATGAGCATGCCGAACGTATAGATCAGCACGTACGTGAAGATCGTCTCGCCGCCGATGCCGAGCGGGTCGAAGTACGCGGTGGGCAGCTCGGCCTTCATCTCGCCGAAGCCACCGGCCTTGACGACCGCGATGGGAAGGAGCAGGAGCAGCACGCCGATCGTCTTCACCACGAACTGCACCATGTCGGTGAGCGTGATGGACCACATGCCGCCGAGCGTCGAGTACGCGACGACGATCGAGCCGCCGAGGATGATCGCCAGGGTGCGGTTCATGTCGAAGATGACGTCGAAGATCGTGGCGTAAGCGATGGTCGAGGTGACCGCGAGCATCAGCGTGTAGGCCCACATGACGACTCCGGAGATGACGCCCGCGCGCCCTCCGTAGCGCAGGTCGAGCATCTCGGAGACGGTGTAGACCCTCAGCCGCGCGATACGGGCCGAGAAGAACACGCTCAGCGCGAGGATCCCGAGGCCGATGGTGACGACCATCCAGGCGCCGGAGAGCCCGTACTGGTAGCCGAGGCCGACGCCGCCGATGGTGGAGGCACCGCCGAGGACGATCGCGGCCATGGTCCCGGAGTACATCCAGGGTCCGAGGCGGCGCCCGGCGACGAGGAACTCGCTCTTCGACTTGGCACGGCGCATGCCCCACCAGCCCATGGCCAGCATCCCGGCGAGATAGACGACGATCACTGTGTAGTCGACGGCCATAAGGGGGGCCTCCTTCGCGCACCTCGGTGGCGTGTCGTGCAGATGCAGTGGTGGCGACCGGCCGCGGGGACATCCGCCCGTACCCGCTGCCTGTGGTCGGCACGACCTTAGGTGGCCGGAAAGCGACGCTGAAGTGTACGTTTCCTCTACTCTCCGCGACTCCTATGGAGGGAACGTCCACCATGGCCGACCCCGCACCCCCCGGCACACCGTCGCCCACCGCCCCGGCGGCCCCACCGACTCCACACACCCCACCGACCCCACCCGTACCGCTCGCCGCGCTGCTCGCCCGCGAGGACCTGGGCCTGCGGCAGATCGCGGGACCCGACGCGCGGGCCGCGGGCACGGCCGTGCAGTGGGTGCACACCTCGGAGATGGCGGACCCGTACCCGTACCTGCTCGGCGGCGAGCTGCTGCTGACCGCGGGCGTGCACATCACGGACCCGACGGGCGCGGGCGGCTCCCTGGACGACTACGTGGCCCGCATCGTCGCGGCGGGCGGCGCGGCGCTCGGCTTCGGCGTCGCGCCCGTGCACGACACGGTGCCGCGCGCCCTCGCCGCGGCCTGCGAGCGCTACGGCCTGCCGCTCCTGGAGGTCCCGCCCCGCACCACCTTCAGCGGGGTCGCCCGCGCCGTGTGGCGGCTGATGGCCGAGGCCCGGCACGCGGAGCTGCGCCGCGTCACGGAGGCCCAGCAGGGCCTCGCCACCGCGGCGGCCCGCCCCGACCCCGTCCCGGCCGTCCTGCGCCAGCTGGCGGCCCGGCTCGGCGGCCTCGCGGTGCTCTACGGCCCTGACGGGGCGGAGCTGCAGGCGGCGGGCCTGGCCAAGGGCGAAGGCGAGGGCGAGGGCGTGGGGGAAGCGCTGCGGGAGCTGACCGGGATCGTCCGCCGCCGCACCCCCACCGCCCCCGCGTCCGCCGCCGACACGGCGGGTGCCACCCACCTCGCCGCCTACGCCCTGGGCGGCGGCCGCGGCTTCGCCCTCGGTCTCGCCACGGACCGCCGCGAACCGGGCGACCACACCATCGCCGGCGCCGCGGTCGTTCTGCTCTCGCTGCTCACCGGCGAACACCAGGGCGCCTCCGAAGCGGCCCGCTCGGCGGCGCTCGTACGGCTCCTCGTCGGGGCCCCCGTGGAGGAGACCGCCCCTCTCCTGGGGAGCGGCCACTGGACCGTGGTGCACGCGCGCGGGACCCCCGGTCCGCTGGCCGCGTCCGCGCTCGCCGCGGCCCTGGGCAGCGCGCTCGTGGACCCGCGCGGCCCCGGGGACGCGGTACGCCTCCTCGTCCCCGCCGACCGCGAGATCTCCCCCACCGACGGCTGGACCCTGGGCGTCTCCGCGGCGGCGCCGCCCGGCGGACTGGCGGCCGCCGACACCCAGGCATCCCGCGCCCTGCGCCGCGCGGAGGCCACCCGCCGCCCCCTGGTCAGACACCAGGAGAACGGCATCGCGTCCCTGATGGCCCCCGAGGAGGCCGACACCCACGCACGCACGCTCCTGGCCCCCCTGACCAACAACGAGCCCCTGACGACAACCCTGCGCACCTGGCTCTCCCTGCACGGCAGTTGGGACCGCACGGCGATGGCCCTGACGATCCACCGCAACACGGTCCGCCAACGCATCGCCCGCTGCGAGTCCCTCCTGGCCATGGACTTGAACGACCCGGACACGAGGATGGAACTCTGGTTCGCTCTGAGCCGCGTGGGTTAGACGGCCCTGGGGGGAGGGCGGGGCGAGGGCCGCGGGGCAAGGGGCGCAGGCCCAGGGACGCGGGGCAAGGGCCGCAGGCCCAAAGGGCGGGGCGAGGGCCGCAGGCCCAGAAGGCGGGGCGAGGGCCGCAGGCCCAGGGGCGCGGGGAACTGCGCGCTCAGCCACACCCCACCCGCACCCGAAGAACCGACGACCACCCCACAAGGGGCGCGGGGAACTGCGCAACGAGCCCCCACGGACCCGCGCCGTGCCCAAGGAACAACCCCACCGCCCCGGCCCCGCGGCCCAAGCGACGGCACAATGGGGACCATGCCACCCATGCCAATACCCACCCGCCCCGCACTGGTCGACCACCTCGTCCGCACCCGCATCGCGGGCGACGTCGCCACACCCCGCGAGAACAACCTCAGCCACTACAGGAAGCTCGCGAACGGCGACCGTCACTACTGGCTGGGTCTGGAGCTCGGCGACCGCTGGACCGACGAGCAGGACGTCCTCGCGGTGATGGCGGAGCGGTGCGGCGTCATCGACGACCCGCAGTTCCGGCACGGTCAGGACACCATCGACCCGGAGCTGACGGTCGACGCCCTGGAGCGGATGGCGGCCCGCCTGCGCAAGGCGGCCGCCGACAAGGAGAGGGTCCTTTTCGCGACCGGCCACCCCGGCGGCCTGCTCGACGTGCACCGCGCGACGGCCGCCGCCCTGCGCGCGGCGGGCTGCGAGATCGTGGTGATCCCCGAGGGCCTGACGGCCGACGAGGGCATGGTCTTCCAGTTCGCGGACGTCGCGGTCCTGGAACGCGGCGCGACGCTGTGGCACACCCACTCCCCCGAGCCGATGAACGCCATCCTGGACGGCCTGGAGCGCGAGGGCCGCCCACAGCCCGACCTCGTCGTCGCCGACCACGGCTGGGCGGGGCGCGCGGGCCAGCGCGGCCTGGACTCCCTGGGGTACGCGGACTGCAACGACCCGGCGCTGTTCATCGGCGAGGCCGAGGGCACCGTACAGGTGACCGTGCCGCTCGACGACCACGTCACGAGCCCGCGCCACTACGACCCGATGACGGCCTACCTGCTCGACGCCGCGGGGCTGACGCCCGAGTCCTGAGCGGGGCCCGGCGTCGGGTCCAGGTACACCCGCCGGATCGCTGGGAAGCGCTCCTGGAGGCGGCGTGCCATCCGGTCGCAGGCGCGCTCGATGTCCGCGGCGCTCGACATGTCGCGGAAGTCGACCTTCGCGGCGACCAGCGCCTCCTTGGGCCCCTGGAGCAGCGTGGTCAGTTCGATGACGTCCACGACGTGCGGGTCGGCGAGCAATTCGGCGCGGACCACGGCCCGCATCTCGGGCGGGAGCGGACGCCCGATGAGCAGCTCGGAGTTGGCGTGTCCGAGCACCCATGCGACGTACACGAGCAGCACGCCGATGCAGAGCGAGGCGACACCGTCCCACGCGCCGGACCCGGTGAGCTGCCCGCCGAGCAGTCCGGCGGCGGCGAGCACGAGACCCACGAGCGCCGCCGAGTCCTCCATCACGACGGCCTTGACCGCCGTGTCGGGGGTGTGGCGCAGATAGCGCTTGATGTGCACTCCGAAGCGGTCGGCTTCGCCGCGCGCTTGCTTGAGGCCGGTGCGCAGCGAGTAGCCCTCCAGGAGGAAGGCGACGGCGAGCACGATGTACGAGATGAGCGGGTCGCCGGGGTCCTCGCCGTGCGTGAGGGTGTGGATGCCGTCGTAGACGGCGAAGACGCCGCCGCCGACGAAGGTGGCCACGGAGGCGAGCAGCGCCCAGATGTAGCGGGCGCCTCCGTAGCCGAGCGGGTGCTCCTCGTCGGCGGGCTTGTCGCTCGCCTTCAGGGAGACGAGCAGCATCAGCTCGGTGACGGTGTCGGCGACGGAGTGCGCCGCTTCGGAGAGCATGGCGCTGGACCCGCTGATGACTCCGGCGACGGCCTTGGCCAGCGCGATCCCGAGGTTGGCGACGGCGGCGACGAGGACGGTGAAGGTACTCTCGCCGTTCTCCTGCTGTTCCGCCCGCTCCGGCTCCTGCTGTTCCGCCCGCTCCGGCTCCTGATGTTCCGCCCGCTCCGACTCCTGATGTTCCGGCCGCTCCGACTCCTGGTGTTCCGGTTGCTCCGACATGTATCGGACGGTATGTCCGATCAGCGGGGAACGCGAACCCCGGGGTTCACCGCGGGACCCGGATCAGGCCCTCCTGGATGACGGTGACGGCGAGGCGCCCGTCCTGCGTCCAGATCCGCGCCTGGCCGAGGCCGCGCCCGCCGGAGGACGACGGCGACTCCTGGTCGTACAGCAGCCATTCGTCCGCGCGGAAGGGCCGGTGGAACCACATGGCGTGGTCGAGCGAGGCGCCGACGACGTCGCCGACGGCCCAGCCGCCGCGGCCGTGCGCGAGCAGCACGGAGTCCAGGAGCGTCATGTCGGAGACGTACGTGGCGAGGCAGACGTGCAGCAGGGAGTCGTCCGCCAGCTTGCCGTTGGCGCGGAACCACACCTGGGAGCGGGGTTCGCGCGGCTGTCCGACGGTGGCCCAGGGCGGCTCGTCGACGTAGCGCAGGTCGACGGCGGCGCGGGTCTCCAGAAGCCGGTCGGCGACCTCGGGCGGCAGGTGGCGCGGGAGCGTCTCTGCGGCGGTGGGCAGCGTCTCCGGGTCGGCGGCGGGCGGCATCTCCGCCTGGTGCTCCAGGCCTTCCTCGTACGTCTGGAAGGACGCGGAGAGGTGGAAGATCGGCTGCCCGTGCTGGACGGCGACGACGCGGCGCGTGGTGAAGGAGCGGCCGTCGCGGATCCGGTCCACGGAGTACACGATGGGGGCGCCGGGGTCCCCCGGGCGCAGGAAGTAGGCGTGCAGGGAGTGGGCGTTGGGGCCTCCCCCGCTCGAGCGCAGCCGAGAGCTCGGGGAACTGTCGTCGGGGACGGTCCGTCCGGCGGCGACCAGGGCCTGCGCGGCGACCTGGCCTCCGAAGACGCGGGGCACGAGCGCCGAGCGGCTCACGCCCCGGAAGATGTCCTCCTCGATCCGCTCCAGGTCGAGCAGATCGAGGAGGTCCTCAAGTGCCTGGTTCATGAAGGTGGTTCTACAGACCCATGTTCTTCGCGATGATCATCTTCATGACCTCGCTCGTGCCGCCGTAGATGCGGTTGACGCGGTTGTCCGCGTACAGGCGGGCGATGGGGTACTCGTTCATGAAGCCGTAGCCGCCGTGCAGCTGGAGGCACTTGTCGATGACGCGGTGCGCGACCTCGGTGGTGAAGAGCTTCGCGGAGGCGGCCTCGGCGGCGGTGAGCTCGCCGGCGTCCAGGGCCTCCAGGGCGCGGTCGGCGACGGCCTCTGCGGCGTCCACCTCGGCCTGGCAGGCGGCCAGCTCGAACTTGGTGTTCTGGAAGGAGGCGACCGTCTTGCCGAAGACCGTGCGGTCCTGGACGTACTCCTTGGCGAACCGGACGGCGGCCTTCGCCTGCGCGTACGCGCCGTAGGCGATGCCCCAGCGCTCGGAGGGGAGGTTGCTGCCGAGGTAGTAGAAGCCCTTGTTCTCCTCGCCGAGGAGGTCCTCGACGGGGACCTTGACGTCGACGAAGGCCAGCTCGGCGGTGTCGGAGGTCTTCAGGCCGAGCTTGTCGAGCTTGCGGCCGATGGAGTAGCCCTCGGACTTGGTGTCGACGGCGAAGAGGGAGATGCCGTAGCGGCGGTCCTCGGCGGTGGGCGCGGAGGTGCGGGCGCAGACGATCACGCGGTCGGCGTGCACGCCGCCGGTGATGAAGGTCTTGGAGCCGTTGAGGACGTAGTGCGTGCCGTCCTCGGAGAGCTTGGCCGTGCTCTTCATGCCCGCGAGGTCGGAGCCGGTGCCCGGCTCGGTCATCGCGAGGGCCCACATCTCCTCGGCGGAGACGAACTTCTCCAGGTAGCGCTTCTTCTGCTCGTCGGTGGCGAGCGCCTTGATGTAGGGCAGGGCGAGCAGCACGTGCACGCCGGAGCCGCCGAAGGTGACGCCCGCGCGGGCGGTCTCCTCGTACTGGATGGCCTCGAACTTGTGCGTGTCCATGCCCGCGCCGCCGAACTCCTCGGGCACGTTGATGCCGAAGAGACCGAGCTCGGCGAGCTTGTAGTAGAACTCGCGCGGCACCTGACCCGCGGCGAACCACTCGTCGTGGACCGGGACGACCTCGGCCTCGATGAAGGCGCGCAGGGTCTCCCGGAACGCCTCGTGGTCCTCATTGAAAACGGTACGGCGCACGGAGAACTCCCTCTGCCTACATCATGCCGACGGCGACTAAGCGCTTGCTCAGAGCCAGGTTACCCGGCGGTCACCAGAGCGTCCAGAGATCCGTGTCACTCGGCGGCGGCCTCGAAGGCTCCGCGCGCCAGACGGTGCAGGAGTTCCGCCATGGCCGTCCGGCTGGGCAGCGCGTCGCGGCGGCTCAGGTGCGGCGTGGAGTTCAGCAGCCCGAAGACCGCGTGCACGGCCACCCGCGCCGCGTTCTCGGCGAGGTCCGGGTAGACCTTGCGCACCACGTCGACCCAGATCTCCACGTACTGCCGCTGGAGCTGGCGGACCAGCTTGCGGTCGCTGTCCCGCAGGCGGTCCAGCTCGCGGTCGTGCAGGGTGATCAGGGAGCGGTCGTCGAGCGCGAAGTCAATGTGCCCCTGGATGAGCGCGTCGAGGACCTGCCCGGGCGGGCCGCCCACGTCGGCCGCGCACCGCCTGCCGCCCGTCAGGAGCTGCCCGCTGATGCCCACGAGGAGCTCGGCGAGCATCGCGTCCTTGCCCGCGAAGTGGCGGTAGAGGCCGGGTCCGCTGATGCCGACGGCGGCCCCTATCTCATCCACTCCCACTCCGTGGAAGCCGCGCTCGGCGAAGAGCCGGGCGGCCTCCTTGAGGATCTGCTCGCGCCGGGTGGGCGCGTCGGTTCTGGTGGCCATGGAATTGATTCTAGACAGGCCGGTTAGCGGTCGTTAACCTAAAGGAAACGCGTTAACGGTCATTAACCGGTGCGGGCGTCGATCCGCCGGACCCGGGGAGCGACCGTCCGGACCGAGCAAGGGGGCTCGACTGATGCGGCAGGCACCAGTGCTGGCGAGCGCGGCTGACCCCGCGTCCGAGGCATGGCGGGCGAACGAGGCGGCGCACACCGCCCTCGCCGAGGAGCTGCGGGCCAAGCTCGCGGCGGCCAGGCTCGGCGGCGGGGAGCGGGCGCGGGCCCGCCATGTGGCACGCGGCAAGCTGCTGCCCCGCGACCGCGTGGACACGCTCCTGGACCCCGGCTCCCCGTTCCTGGAGCTGGCCCCCCTCGCGGCCGACGGGCTGTACGACGGGGGCGCGCCGGCGGCCGGTGTCATCGCCGGTATCGGCCGCGTCTCGGGCCGCGAGTGCGTGATCGTGGCGAACGACGCGACGGTCAAGGGCGGCACGTACTACCCCATGACCGTCAAGAAGCACCTGCGCGCCCAGGAGGTGGCCCTGGAGAACCGCCTCCCGTGTCTCTACCTGGTCGACTCGGGCGGCGCCTTCCTGCCGATGCAGGACGACGTCTTCCCCGACCGCGAGCACTTCGGGCGGATCTTCTACAACCAGGCCCGGATGTCCGGCGCCGGCATCCCGCAGATCGCCGCCGTCCTCGGCTCCTGCACCGCCGGCGGGGCGTACGTACCGGCGATGAGCGACGAAGCGATCATCGTCCGCGACCAGGGCACGATCTTCCTGGGCGGCCCGCCCCTGGTGAAGGCCGCGACCGGCGAGGTCGTCACCGCCGAGGAGCTGGGCGGCGGCGAGGTGCACTCCCGGACCTCCGGGGTGACCGACCACCTCGCCGAGGACGACGCGCACGCGCTGCGCATCATGCGCACCATCGTGGCGACGCTCCCCGAGCGCGGCGAACTGCCCTGGCCGGTGCGGCCGGTGGAGGAGCCGAAGGTCGACCCCCTGGGTCTTTACGGCGCGGTGCCCACCGACTCCCGTACCCCCTACGACGTCCGCGAGGTCATCGCGCGCGTGGTCGACGGCTCCCGCTTCGCCGAGTTCAAGGCGGAGTACGGCACGACGCTGGTGACCGGCTTCGCCCACATCCACGGCCACCCGGTCGGGATCGTCGCGAACAACGGCATCCTGTTCTCCGAATCCGCCCAGAAGGGCGCCCACTTCATCGAGCTGTGCGACCAGCGCGGCATCCCCCTGGTCTTCCTGCAGAACATCTCCGGCTTCATGGTCGGCCGGGACTACGAGGCGGGTGGCATCGCCAAGCACGGCGCGAAGATGGTGACGGCGGTGGCCTGCACGCGCGTGCCGAAGCTGACGGTCGTCGTCGGCGGTTCGTACGGGGCGGGCAACTACTCGATGTGCGGCCGCGCCTACAGCCCCCGCTTCCTGTGGATGTGGCCGAACGCCAAGATCTCCGTGATGGGCGGCGAGCAGGCCGCCTCCGTCCTCGCCACGGTCAAGCGCGACCAGCTGGAGGCCCGCGGCGAGCAGTGGCCCGCCGAGGACGAGGAGGCCTTCAAGGACCCCATCCGCGCGCAGTACGACGAGCAGGGCAGCGCCTATTACGCGACGGCCCGCCTCTGGGACGACGGTGTGATCGACCCGATGGAGACCCGGCAGGTCCTCGGCCTCGCCCTGACCGCCTGCGCCGGCGCCCCCCTGGGCGAGCCCGGCTTCGGCGTCTTCCGGATGTGAGGGGCGGACGATGAGCGACTTCCAGCAAGGGACCACCCCGGGGAGAGGGACCATGTTCGACACGGTGCTCGTCGCCAACCGCGGCGAGATCGCGGTCCGCGTCATCCGCACGCTGCGGCAGCTCGGCGTCCGCTCGGTCGCCGTGTTCAGCGACGCGGACGCGGACGCCCGGCATGTGCGCGAGGCCGACACCGCGGTGCGGATCGGCCCGGCACCGGCCACCGAGAGCTATCTGTCCGCGGAGCGCCTCCTCCGGGCGGCGGCGAAGTCCGGCGCCCAGGCGGTCCACCCGGGGTACGGCTTCCTCGCGGAGAACGCGGACTTCGCGCAGGCGTGCGCGGACGCGGGCCTGACCTTCATCGGCCCGCCCGCCGGGGCCATCTCCCTCATGGGCGACAAGATCCGCGCCAAGGCGACCGTGCGGGCGGCCGGCGTGCCGGTCGTGCCCGGCTCCTCGGGCAGCGGCCTGACCGACGCCCAGCTCGCCGACGCGGCACGCGAGATCGGCACCCCGGTGCTGCTCAAGCCGAGCGCGGGCGGCGGCGGCAAGGGCATGCGCCTGGTCCGTGACGAGGCGCTCCTCGCCGACGAGATCGCGGCGGCCCGCCGTGAGGCCCGCGCCTCCTTCGGCGACGACACGCTGCTCGTGGAGCGCTGGGTCGACCGCCCCCGGCACATCGAGATCCAGGTCCTCGCGGACGGCCACGGGAGCGTGGTGCACCTCGGCGAGCGCGAGTGCTCCCTCCAGCGCCGCCACCAGAAGATCATCGAAGAGGCGCCGAGCGTGCTTCTCGACGAGGCCACGCGCGCGGCGATGGGCGAAGCCGCGGTGCAGGCGGCCCGCTCGTGCGGGTACGCGGGCGCGGGCACCGTGGAGTTCATCGTCCCCGGCGGCGACCCCTCGTCGTACTACTTCATGGAGATGAACACCCGTCTCCAGGTGGAGCACCCCGTCACGGAGCTCATCACCGGCCTCGATCTCGTGGAGTGGCAGTTGCGCGTGGCGGCGGGCGAGCCGCTGCCCTTCACCCAGGACGACATCACCCTCACCGGGCACGCGGTGGAGGCCCGTATCTGCGCCGAGGACCCCGCGCGCGGGTTCCTCCCCTCGGGCGGCACGGTCCTCTCGCTGCACGAGCCGCAGGGCGACGGCGTGCGCACCGACTCCGGCCTGAGCGAGGGCACCGAGGTCGGCAGTCTCTACGACCCGATGCTGTCGAAGGTCATCGCGTACGGCCCCGACCGCGCCACCGCCCTGCGCAAGCTGCGCGCCGCCCTCGCGGACACGGTCACCCTCGGCGTGCCGACGAACGCGGGCTTCTTGCGCAGGCTCCTCGCCCACCCCGCGGTCGTGGCGGGCGAGTTGGACACCGGCCTGGTGGAGCGCGAGGCGGACGGGCTGGTCCCGGACGGCGTGCCCGACGAGGTGTACGAGGCGGCGGCAGCGGTGCGCGAGGACGCCCTCGGGCCCACCGGCGACGGCTGGACCGACCCGTTCTCCGTGCCGAGCGGCTGGCGGCTCGGCGGCACCCCGGCGCCCGTGACGCACTGGCTCAAGGCCGCGGGCCTCGAACCCGTCGCGCACCGCCTCCGGGACACCGGTCACACCGTGACCCCCGACCGCGTGCGCGTCACCGTCGACGGCACCCTGCACACCTTCCACCGCGCGGGCGACTGGCTCGGCCGCGACGGCGACGCCTGGCACATCCAGGACCACGACCCGGTGGCCGCCTCCCTCACCGGCGCCGCGCACGCGGGGGCCGACGCCCTCACCGCCCCCATGCCCGGCACCGTCACCGTCGTCAAGGTCTCCCCCGGCGACCGGGTGGCCGCCGGACAGAGCCTGCTGGTCGTCGAGGCGATGAAGATGGAGCACGTCATCTCCGCCCCGCACGCGGGCACCGTCACCGAGCTCGACGTCACCCCGGGCACGACCGTCGCCATGGACCAGATCCTCGCCGTCGTCACCCCCGAGGAGGAGCAGGAATGACCGGCACCGACCCGACGGCCGCGCAGGACGAGCCGCTCGAACTGGCCTCCGCGCCGCTCCCCATGGTCGTGCCGACCCGGGGCCTGCCCGCCCGTGTCCGCATCCACGAGGTCGGCGCCCGCGACGGCCTGCAGAACGAGAAGACGGCTCTGCCCACCGAGATCAAGGCGGAGTTCATCCACCGCCTCGCCGACGCGGGCCTCACCACCGTCGAGGCGACCAGCTTCGTGCACCCCAAGTGGGTGCCCCAACTGGCCGACGCCGAGCAGCTGTTCCCGCTCCTGAGCGACCTCCAGGGCGTGCACCTGCCGGTCCTCGTGCCGAACGAACGCGGCCTGGACCGCGCCCTCGCGCTCGGCGCGCACCGGGTCGGCGTCTTCGCCAGCGCCACCGAGTCCTTCGCCAAGGCCAACCTCAACCGCACGGTGGACGAGGCCCTCGCGATGTTCGCCCCGGTGGTCGCCCGCGCCCGCGAGCAGGGAGTGCACGTCCGCGGCTATCTCTCGATGTGCTTCGGCGACCCCTGGGAGGGCGCCGTGCCGATCTCCAGGGTCGTCCGCGTCTGCCGCGCGCTGCTCGACATGGGCTGCGACGAGCTGAGCCTCGGCGACACCATCGGGGTGGCCACGCCGGGCCATGTCTCCGCGATGCTCGCCGCGCTCAACGCGGTGCAGGTGCCGACCGAGCGCATCGGCGTCCACTTCCACGACACGTACGGCCAGGCGCTCACCAACACCCTCGCCGCGCTGCAGCACGGCGTGACCACGGTGGACGCGTCCGCGGGCGGCCTCGGCGGCTGCCCGTACGCGAAGAGCGCCACCGGGAACCTCGCCACCGAAGACCTCGTCTGGATGCTGCACGGCCTCGGCATCGACACCGGGGTCGACCTCGTCCGCCTCAGCGCCACCAGCGCGTGGATGGCCGACCAGCTGGGCCGGCCCAGCCCGTCCCGCACCGTCCGTGCCCTCACGGCCCGCTCCCACGACGAGCGGACCGACTCCGAGCAGACCGCCTCCCACCAGGAGCAGTGAAGAACGATGGACCACCGTCTGAGCCCCGAGCACGAGGAACTGCGCCGCACGGTCGAGGCGTTCGCCCACGACGTCGTCGCCCCCAAGATCGGCGACTTCTACGAGCGGCACGAGTTCCCCTACGAGATCGTCCGCGAGATGGGCCGCATGGGCCTGTTCGGCCTGCCCTTCCCGGAGGAGTACGGCGGGATGGGCGGTGACTACTTCGCGCTCGGCATCGCGCTGGAGGAGCTCGCCCGCGTCGACTCCTCCGTGGCGATCACCCTGGAGGCGGGCGTCTCGCTCGGCGCCATGCCGATCCACCTCTTCGGCACGGAGGAGCAGAAGCGCGCGTGGCTGCCGCGGCTCTGCTCGGGCGAGCTCCTCGGCGCGTTCGGCCTGACCGAGCCGGAGTGCGGCTCGGACGCGGGCGGCACGCGCACGACGGCGGTGCGCGACGGCGACGACTGGGTGATCAACGGCTCCAAGTGCTTCATCACCAACTCCGGTACGGACATCACGGGCCTGGTCACGGTCACCGCCGTCACCGGCCGCAAGGAGGACGGCCGCCCGCTGATCTCCTCGATCATCGTGCCGTCCGGGACGCCCGGCTTCACGGTGGCCGCGCCCTACTCGAAGGTGGGGTGGAACGCGTCGGACACCCGTGAGCTGTCCTTCTCCGACGTCCGGGTGCCTGCCGCGAACCTGCTGGGCCAGGAGGGCCGCGGGTACGCCCAGTTCCTGCACATCCTCGACGAGGGCCGCGTCGCGATCTCCGCGCTCGCCACCGGGCTCGCCCAGGGCTGTGTGGACGAGTCCGTGAAGTACGCCAAGGAGCGGCACGCCTTCGGCAGGCCGATCGGCGCGAACCAGGCCATCCAGTTCAAGATCGCCGACATGGAGACGCGGGCGCACATGGCCCGGGTCGGCTGGCACGACGCGGCGTCGCGCCTGGTCGCGGGCGAGCCCTTCAAGAAGCAGGCGGCCATCGCCAAGCTCTACTCCTCGACGGTGGCGGTGGACAACGCCCGTGAGGCCACGCAGATCCACGGCGGGTACGGCTTCATGAACGAGTACCCGGTGGCGCGCATGTGGCGGGACTCCAAGATCCTGGAGATCGGCGAGGGCACGAGCGAGGTGCAGCGCATGCTGATCGCCAGGGAGCTGGGCTTCGCGGGCTGAGGCCGTGCGGCGGACGTGACGCGAGGGGCCACTGGATCCGAAGTTAGCTTAGGTTAGCCTAAGCTCTAGTTCCGGCCAGCGGCCCCGTCGCCGTACGTCCACGAAAGCAGAGACCCTCATGCCCCAGGCCCGCTTCCCCCAGCCCTCCCGTCGCGGGATCCTCGCCGCCGGTGGCGCCCTCGGCCTCACCGCCGCCCTGGCGGCCTGCGGCACCGAGAAGAAGGACGGGTCCGGCAAGGCCGAGGGCGGCGGCAAGACCGGCCCCTGGAGCTTCAAGGACGACCGCGGCACGACCGCGAAGCGCGACGCGACGCCGAAGAACATCGTGGCGTTCACCGGTGTCGCCGCCGCCCTGTTCGACTACGGCATCGAGGTCAAGGGCGTTTTCGGCCCGACCAAGACCAAGGAGGGCAAGCCCGACGTCCAGGCCGGCGACATGGACGTCAGCAAGCTGACGGTCATCGGCAACACATGGGGCCAGTTCAACATCGAGAAGTACGCGAGCCTCGCCCCGGACGTGCTGATCTCCACCATGTTCGACGACAAGGGCACCCTCTGGTACGTACCCGAGGAGAGCAAGGACAAGATCCTCAAGTTCGCCCCCAGCGTCGGCATCAGCGTCTACGACCGCCAGCTGACCCAGCCGCTGCAGCGCATCCAGGCGCTCGCCGAGTCGCTCGGCGCGGACGTGAGGTCCGACAAGGTCGTCAAGGCGAAGAAGCGCTTCGAGGACGCGTCCGAGCGGCTGCGCAAGGCCGCCAAGGCGCGCAAGGACATCAAGGTCCTCGTGGGCTCCGGAAGCCAGGACCTGTTCTACGTCTCCGGCTCGAACCTCTCCGTCGACCTGGAGTACTTCAAGGCGCTCGGCGTGAACCTCGTCGAGCCGCCGGAGAAGGCGAAGAAGGCGTCCGGCGGCTGGTTCGAGAACCTCAGCTGGGAGAACGTCGACCAGTACGACGCGGACGTCATCATGATGGACAACCGCTCCTCCGCACTCCAGCCCGCCGAGCTCGACAAGTCGAAGCCGACCTGGCGCAAGCTCCCCGCGGTCAAGGCGGGGCAGGTCATCCCGCGCGTCGCCGAGCCCATCTTCTCGTACGACAAGTGCGCGCCGATTCTTGAGGACCTCGCCGACGCGATCGAGAAGGCCAAGAAGCTCAAGTAGGGCCTCCACGCCCACGGTTCACCCGGCTGCCCCCTGCGTGCCGACGGGCGCCCCGGAGACGGTCCTCCGGGGCGCCCGTCCCTGTCACGTCCTCAGAGCCTGTCTTTGAACTCCCGTCGTCACTTCGCGGGCCAGGGCACCTGCGGCGACCGGTAGTAGCCGATGCCGAGGGCGTCCCAGCGCGGGGACTGCGCGGCGAGCCGCACCTTGTACGTGTCCCAGTCGTGCGTGGCCGCGGGCGACCAGCCCAGCTCGGCGATGCCGGGCAGCCGCGGGAACGCCATGTAGTCGAGGTGCGCGGAGGTGGAGAGGGTCTCCGACCACAGCGGCGCCTCGACACCCATGACCGAGTCCGCCGGAGCGCCCGCCAGGTACGTTCCCGGGTCCCAGTCGTAGGACCGCCGCACCTCGACATAGCCCGCCCAGGAGAGACCGAGCGGGGTGTCCTTGGTGTACTTGTGGTCGAGGTAGGCGCGGTCGGCCGGCGAGAGGACCAGCTTGGTGCCGTTCTTCGCGGCGTTCACGACCTGCTCACGCTCGGCGGCGCCCGTCCTGTCGTAGCCCCAGTACTGCGCGACGGCGCCCGCGGCGGGCTTGGCGCCGGTCAGCTGGTGCCAGCCCACCACCGTCTTGCCGTACTTGGCGACCACCGGCTGCACCTTCTCCATGAACGCCACGAAGTCCTCGTGGCTGGTGGAGTGCGCCTCGTCGCCGCCGATGTGGAGGTACTTGCCGGGCGTCATCGCGGCGAGCTCACTGATGACGTCGTCCACGAAGTCGTACGTGACGTCCTTCTTCACGCACAGCGAGCTGAAGCCGACCTCGGTGCCGGTGTAGAGCGGCGGGGCGACGCCGTCGCAGTTCAGTTCGGCGTACGAGGCGAGCGCGGCGTTGGTGTGGCCCGGCATGTCTATCTCGGGGACGACCTCCAGGTACCGCGACGCGGCGTAGTCGACGATCTCCTTGTACTGCGCCTTCGTGTAGAAGCCGCCCCTGCCGCCACCGACCTGCGTGGACCCGCCGTACGTCGTGAGCCTCGGCCAGGAGTCGATGGCGATGCGCCAGCCCTGGTCGTCGCTCAGGTGCAGGTGCAGCTTGTTCATCTTGTAGAGGGCGGCCTGGTCGATGTAGCGCTTGACCTGGTCGACGGTGAAGAAGTGCCGTGAGACGTCGAGCATGGTGGAGCGGTAGCCGTAGCGCGGCATGTCCTTGATGGTGCCGCCCGCGATCCGCCACGGGCCGGGCTGCCGGGTCGTCCGTTCCGCGGCGGCGGGCAGTTGCTGGCGCACCGTCTGGACGCCGTGGAAGAGCCCGGCGCCCGTCCAGGAGGTGATGGTGAGGGAGCCGCGTGCGGAGACGACGCGGTACCCCTCGTCGCCGAGCGCCTTGTTCGCCGGCTCGGCGCTGATGCGCAGCCGGATGCCGTCGCCGCCCTTGCCGGTGGTGACCGGGAGCCGGTAGCCGGTGGAGGGGCGCAGCACCTTGGCGAGGTACTCGCCGGCGCGCCGTTCCGCCGTGTTGCCTTTGCCGACGAGGATCCGGGTTCTGGCGGTGATCTCGTACCCGGACCCGCCCGCATCGGCCTTCAGGGGCGCGGGCACGACCTGGCCGAGCGGGGTGACGGGCGGCTCCGCCTGCTCGGGGGCGGGCGCGGCGGCGAACGAGGAGATTCCGGCGGCCGCCACCAGCAGCAGCGCACCGAGTAGTCGTGTCGATCTTGTCTGCGATCTCACAAGCGGTTCCCTCCGACGGGCCGGCGCCGCGGTGGGGCACGTGTGCGGCGCGTCTGTGGTGGCGCGTGGCGCATCTGTGGTGCATCGCAATCGAACGGTCCTCATTGGAAGCTCGGGCCCCACGAAGGGTCAAGGGGTGTAGACCAGGTATCCGATGGGGCGGTGCGAGAATCCCCGCATGGCGGAAATCATCCAGCGGGACGGCACGTGGACCTTCGACGGAGAGATGCTGCGCCTGGTGCCGGGCCACGACAAGAATGTCTCCCTGCTGCGCAGGACACTGGGCGAAGTGACGGTGCCTTTGCGGGCGTTGGCGGGCATCGCCTTCGAACAGGGCAAGAAGTCGGGCCGGTTGCGGCTGCGCCTGCGGGACGGCGCCGATCCGCTGCTCCAGGCGGCGGGCGGGAAGCTGACGGACTCGGCGGACCCGTACCAGCTGCACGTCGATCCCGACCGGTACGGCGTCGCGGAGTATCTGGTCGACGAGGTCCGGGGCGCCCATCTGATCGAACAGGTGCCGGCCACGCCCTGCGACGCGTACCTCCTCACCGGCCCTTCCGTGCCGCTGTCCGTCTCCGCCGGGGACGCCACGGCGAGCTTCGACGGGGAGAGGGTCCGCCTGGAGTGGAACTGGAAGACGGAGGAGGCGAAGGCGGCGACCGGCACGCGGTCGCTGGCGCTCGCCGACGTCGCGGCCGTGGAGTGGCTGCCCGCGGTCGGCCTGGAGAACGGCCACCTCCGGTTCACCGTGAAGAACGCCCCGACCGAGGCCCCGGCGAAGTACGACCCGAACTCCGTCGAGCTGTGGGGCTTCAAGAAGGACCCGCTGATGGCACTGGTGGCGGCCGCCGTCCAGGTCCGCCTGCCGCACCCCGCGGCCCCCGCCGCCCCGAAGACGCTCGCGGCCACGCCCGCACAGACGGCGGTCCCGGCGCCGCAGTCCCCGGCCGACGACCACGACGCCCTGCTGCGCAGGCTGCGCGAGCTCGGCGAGCTCCACCAGGCCGGGATCCTCACCGCGGAGGAGTTCGCGACGGCCAAGCAGGCGGTCCTCCGCCGCATGTAAGCGTCCTCGCCGACGCCCTTTCCGCCACTTCCTGGCCCGTTCCGACACGACCCTGCCCGATTCCGGGCAGGATTCTTGCGAATGGGCATGCGATACCCCAGGATCAACGAATGCACGACGACCTGGTGGACCACCTCACCCGCAGCACCCCGCTCCAGCGGGGCGAAGCTCTGCGGGTCATCCAGGACGTGCTCGCCTACTTCGACGAGACGACCGAAGCGTTCGTCCGTCGCCGCCACCGCGAGCTGCAGGGTCAGGGCCTGCTCAACGCGGCGATCTTCCAGCAGATCTCGGCGGATCTCGAATACCGCGCGGTCGCGCCGCCGGAGCTCACGCTCAGGCAGCTGCGCCGCATCGTCTACGGCTAGGAATCCCTCCATGTGCGGAATCGTCGGATACATCGGCAAGCGTGACGTAGCCCCCCTCCTCCTCGAAGGCCTGCAGCGCCTGGAGTACCGCGGCTACGACTCCGCGGGCGTCGTCATCACCGGCCCCAAGGCCACCGGCCTGAAGATGGTCAAGGCGAAGGGCCGCGTCCGCGACCTGGAGGCGAAGGTCCCCGCCCGCTTCAAGGGCACCACCGGCATCGCCCACACCCGCTGGGCCACCCACGGCGCCCCTTCCGACGAGAACGCCCACCCGCACATGTCGGGCGACAACAAGGTCGCCGTCGTCCACAACGGCATCATCGACAACGCCTCCGAGCTGCGCGCCAAGCTCAGCGCCGACGGCGTCGAGTTCCTCTCCGAGACGGACACCGAGGTCCTCACCCACCTCGTCGCCCGCGCCCAGGCGGACACCCTCGAAGAGAAGGTGCGCGAGGCCCTGCGCCACGTCGAGGGCACGTACGGCATCGCCGTCCTGCACGCCGACTTCAACGACCGCATCGTCGTCGCCCGCAACGGCTCCCCCGTCGTCCTCGGCATCGGCGAGAAGGAGATGTTCGTCGCCTCGGACGTCGCCGCGCTCGTCTCGCACACCCGCCAGGTCGTCACCCTCGACGACGGCGAGATGGCCACCATCAAGGCCGACGACTACCGCACGTACACGACCGAGGGCTCGCGTACGACCGCCTCGCCGACCACCGTGGAGTGGGAGGCCGAGTCGTACGACATGGGCGGCCACGACACGTACATGCACAAGGAGATCTTCGAGCAGCCCGACGCGGTGGACCGCGTCCTGCGCGGCCGTATCGACGACCGCTTCTCCACCGTGCACCTCGGCGGCCTGAACCTCGACGCGCACGACGCCCGCAAGGTGCGCCGCGTCAAGATCCTCGGCTGCGGCACCTCGTACCACGCGGGCATGATCGGCGCCCAGATGATCGAGGAGCTGGCCCGCATCCCCGCCGACGCGGAGCCGGCGAGCGAGTTCCGCTACCGCAACCCGGTGGTGGACCCCGACACGCTCTACATCGCCGTCTCCCAGTCCGGCGAGACGTACGACGTGCTGGCCGCCGTCCAGGAGCTCAAGCGCAAGGGCGCCCGCGTCCTCGGTGTCGTGAACGTCGTCGGCTCCGCGATCGCCCGTGAGGCCGACGCGGGCGTGTACGTCCACGCGGGCCCGGAGGTCTGCGTCGTCTCCACCAAGTGCTTCACGAACACCACGGTCGCCTTCGGCCTGCTCGCGCTGCACCTGGGCCGCATCCGCGACCTGTCGGTCTCCGACGGCAAGCGGATCATCGAAGGCCTGCGCAAGCTGCCGGGACAGATCTCGGAGATCCTCAAGCAGGAGGACGAGATCAAGAAGATCGCCAAGCAGTACGCGGACGCCCGCTCGATGCTCTTCATCGGGCGCGTACGCGGCTACCCCGTCGCCCGCGAGGCCTCGCTCAAGCTCAAGGAGGTCTCGTACATCCACGCCGAGGCGTACCCCGCCTCCGAGCTCAAGCACGGCCCGCTCGCCCTCATCGAGCCCGCGCTCCCGACGGTCGCGATCGTCCCGGACGACGACCTCCTGGAGAAGAACCGCGCCGCCCTGGAGGAGATCAAGGCCCGCAGCGGCAAGATCCTCGCGGTCGCGCACCAGGAGCAGGAGAAGGCCGACCAGACGATCGTCGTCCCGAAGAACGAGGACGAGCTGGACCCGATCCTGATGGGCATCCCGCTCCAACTCCTCGCCTACCACACGGCGCTGGCCCTTGGCCGGGACATCGACAAGCCGCGCAACCTCGCGAAGTCCGTGACGGTCGAGTAGGACCTCCGGGACGGCGGCGCACCGGGACCGCCGTACGAACGGGACATGAACGACCCCCTGTGCGTGCCACCAGCACACAGGGGGTCGTTCCTCGAAGGGCCGGGGTCGCCCATTACCCCGACCCGCGCCCGCCTCGGCCGGTGACCGTCACCCCCGGCCCGCGGGGCGCCCCGGCAGAACCGTGGGCCACTCGGCGCAGTGCCCCTTAGGTACCCTTCACAAGGGCACAAACCACCTCTACGCATGAGTAGATTTATCTGTCCACAAAACTTTCCCACCGCGGGAGTTGACCGTGCTACCGGTCAACTCGCCGGTGGCCGCGGGACGTTACGGGATGACGACGACGGGCCGCTGCGCGCGGCGGGCGAGGCGGCCCGCGACGGAGCCGAAGATGCGGCCGACGATGCCGTGCGTGGAGCCCACGACGATCGCGTCCGCGCTGTACTCGCGGCCGACCTCCTCCAGCTCGTGGCAGATGTCGCCGCCGCGCTCGACGAGGATCCACGGCACCTCGGTGAGGTACTCCGCACAGGCCAGTTCGAGGCCGAGCACTTCGGTGCGGTGATCCGGCACGTCCACGAAGACCGGCGGCTCGCAGCCGGCCCACACGGTGGTGGGCAGCCGGTTGGCGACGTGGACGATGATCAGACCCGATCCCGAGCGGTGGGCCATTCCGATCGCGTACGCGAGGGCTCGCTCACTGGAGGTCGAGCCGTCGAAGCCGACGACGACGCCGTGCTGGAAGGCGGGATCGCAGGAGTGGCGTGGTTCTTCCGCCGCTCGGGGAGTCGCCGTCGGATCGGCGACCTGCCTCTCGCGGTCCGCGGGTTCGGAGAATTCGTGACCGGCCATGGGCGTCTCGGCGAAGGATCCTCTGTGGGAGGGTCGGCTTTTTCAGGTGATGCAAACGTTCAGGACCTGGAAGGTCGTCCGGGAATCATCTTCCCAACCCCATACCCCCAAGGGTACGGCGACACTCCTCTCCTGCCCAGAGCCTGTGCAGGCCCCGCACGGAGCCCCGCCGGGGCCTGCACAGGCCCCCCGGCGTTCACCGGAGCATGCACGAGCCTCGCCCGTATGGCAATGGTTGCTGCCTCCTACAGGCGGTTTGCCCACCCGTCCGGCGCCACCCGGCGCCGTCCCCAGTGACCCACCGGGTGGCCGGACGTTGAACCTCCGTACCTCACCGCCACAGGGAGCACGCCGTGCCTGGATTCTCGACCGCGCCCCCACCCTCCACGCGCTTCCCGGGTTCACCCGAGCAAGGCCCCGAGACCGAGCGGGCCCAGCGGAGCCAGCGAGCCCAACAGGGCGGACACGGCCCGGCGCACGGCCGCCGACGGTCCCCCGAAGGGGCGCACGAGCGCAGGCCCGACGGGGTGGCCGCGCCGCGCACCCGGGAGCCGCAGGACACCCCCGCGCAGGATGCGGTGAGCGACGTGGTCCGCTGGGCCGCGTTCAGCTGCGTCCTCGTCCCCGTCGTCCTCGTGGGATACGGCACGTCGCTGGCCGGCGCCGCGGGCTCGGCGCTCGGCCTGGTGGCCGTCACCGGAGTCTGCCGACTGCTCCTGCGGCAGTCCGAACGGGGCGCCGCGCGACTGCTTGCAGAACAGAACAGCGGGCCCCGGGGACGGCACGGCAGGACCACTTCAGGGGCGCACAGGGGCACTCGTCAAAGTGCCGACAGTGCGCCGGTGGACTGACTGATTCACACACACGCGCCCGTAGCTTTTCAGCCAACTTCCGGGGCTCGGCGATTCCCTGGCCGAACGCCCCCTCAACCCCCGTCCGACCAGGGCTGAAAGGTGCTCTCGGGCCGTCTGCACCCTACGGGGACCGGCCATGGAGCCAAGGCGCACTTCCCAGCGGGCCGTGCGAGTGCAACGCTTCGTGATCGAATGCTTCACGCCAAGTTGCCATGTCGACAATCTGCCGAGTGATGAACTGGTCACTCCGGCAGCACGGGACGCAGTAGATTCGATCTTGACTGTATTACGGCGGGGGACTGGTGGAGGACCGAGGGGAAACGTGCAGGAGCGACAAGCCAGGCAAGCGCGTCAAGCACGTCAGGCACGTCAAGAACGGGGAGCCGCGACGACCGAGGGGGGTTTAGCACCATGAGCCACGACTCCATTGCCGCGCCGGAGGCCGCGGCTCGGAAACTCTCGGGGCGGCGCCGCCGGGAGATCGTAGCGGTGCTGCTCTTCAGCGGCGGTCCCATCTTCGAGAGTTCCATACCGCTCTCCGTGTTCGGCATCGACCGGCAGGACGCCGGCGTCCCCCGCTACCGGCTCCTTGTGTGCGCCGGCGAGGAGGGACCGCTGCGGACCACTGGTGGGCTCGAACTCACCGCGCCACACGGCCTGGAGGCGATCGGACGGGCAGGCACCGTCGTCGTACCGGCCTGGCGGTCGATCACATCGCCGCCACCACCGGAGGCGCTGGACGCACTGCGGCGCGCGCACGAGGAGGGCGCCCGCATCGTCGGGCTGTGCACCGGTGCGTTCGTGCTCGCCGCGGCGGGACTGCTCGACGGGCGCCCGGCGACCACCCACTGGATGTACGCGCCGACGCTCGCGAAGCGTTATCCGTCCGTCCACGTGGATCCGCGCGAGCTGTTCGTCGACGACGGGGACGTCCTGACGAGCGCCGGCACCGCGGCCGGAATTGATCTCTGTCTGCACATCGTGCGCACGGACCACGGCAACGAAGCGGCGGGCGCGCTCGCCCGTCGGCTCGTGGTGCCACCGCGCCGGGCCGGCGGCCAGGAGCGCTATCTCGACAGGTCTTTACCCGAGGAGATCGGCGCGGACCCGCTCGCCGAGGTCGTCGCGTGGGCCCTGGAACACCTCCACGAGCAGTTCGACGTGGAGACCCTGGCCGCGCGCGCGTACATGAGCAGGCGGACCTTCGACCGCAGGTTCCGCTCGCTGACCGGCAGCGCGCCGCTGCAGTGGCTGATCACCCAGCGGGTGCTCCAGGCACAGCGACTCCTGGAGACCTCCGACTACTCCGTCGATGAGGTCGCGGGCCGCTGCGGCTTCCGCTCGCCGGTGGCGCTGCGGGGTCACTTCCGGCGCCAGCTGGGCTCGTCCCCCGCCGCCTACCGGGCCGCCTACCGTGCCCGCAGGCCACAGGGCGAGCGGGCGCTGGAGTCCGTGCCGGCGACGGCGCAGGCCGTGCCCACCCTCGTGGAGGCGGGCCCGGTGCCGTCCCAGACCCGGCGCACGGCGGCCGCCAGCGCGCTCGGCCCGTCGGCTTCGGTGCCCACCGACCCCGGCAAGCCGAACTCGGACGTCTACGCGCCAGGACGTGCTCCCCTGCCCGGCCAGAGGAGCGCGCCGTAGGGTAAGACGCATGAACGATCGCATGGTGTGGATCGACTGCGAGATGACCGGGCTCTCGTTGACGGACGACGCACTTATCGAGGTGGCCGCACTGGTCACCGACTCGGAACTGAACGTGCTCGGCGAAGGTGTGGACATCGTGATCCGCCCGCCGGACGCGGCGCTGGAGACCATGCCCGAGGTGGTGCGCACCATGCACACCACCTCGGGGCTCCTCGACGAACTGGCCGGCGGCACGACGCTGGCCGACGCCGAGGAGCAGGTCCTGGCGTACGTACGTGAGCACGTCAAGGAGCCCCGCAAGGCTCCGCTGTGCGGAAACTCGGTCGGCACCGACCGCGGCTTCCTGCTGCGGGACATGCGGACACTGGAGGAGTACCTCCACTACCGCATCGTCGACGTCTCCTCGATCAAGGAGCTGGCGCGGCGCTGGTATCCCCGGGCGTACTTCAACAGCCCGGACAAGAGCGGCAACCACCGCGCGCTCGCCGACATCCGTGAGTCCATCGCCGAGCTGCGCTACTACCGCGAGGCGATCTTCGTCCCGCAGCCCGGTCCTGACTCGGACACCGCGAGGACGATCGCGGCCAAGCACGTCCTGCCTGCGGAATAGCCCAGGCGAGAGCCCCGTGTACGGGGTCCGGAAAACGTGTGCGCGAGCACCCCTTCGGACCCTGTACACTTTTTCTCGGCCGGTCGGAAGAACGACAAAAGACCGGACATGGTGGGTGTAGCTCAGTTGGTAGAGCACCTGGTTGTGGTCCAGGTGGCCGCGGGTTCAAGTCCCGTCACTCACCCTGATCGAAGAAGGGCCGGTCCGCGAAAGCGGACCGGCCCTTCTTCGTGTGCCCGGGATCTGCTGCCCGGAATCTGCGCGACGTGCCTACGCGGCAGGCCGGCCGTTGCCCCGGCCGTTGCCCGGGGCACGGTTGGCCGCGCCCCTCAGGCCGGCGACCGTGAGCGCCACGACCAGCAGTGCGGCCAGCGTCGCGGCCACCGCCGACAGGGCCGGGAGCGGTGCCGCCACCCCGTCGGGCCGCAGGACGTAGGCGAGCGTCGCGGAGTGGACCCGGTCGTCCACGAGGTGGCCGACGGTCAGCGCCCCCGCCACCAAGGTGCTCGCCACGGCCACCACCGGCGACCTGCTCAGGAACAGGGCCACGCCCGCCGCCGCGCAGATGACCGAGACGGCGACCGCGGCGGAGAGACCGGCGGTGGGCGCGCCCGACCAGCGCAGCGGGACATGGGCCGCCCCGCAGAGCAGGAGCAGGACGCCCGCCACCCTGCGCATCCACACCAGAGGCGTACTGCCCTGGGCGCGCGCGGCCTCGGCGGCGTCGGCGGCCGGGGCGGGCGCGGGGCGAACGGTCCCGGTGGGCGGCGCGACCGGCGCCGCGGGCACGGCCGCGGTCCTGGCCTCGACGCTGTCGGAGGCCTTGTGGTCCCGCAGGCTGCCGATCAGCTGCATCAGATCCTCGACAGACCTGCTCGTGCCGGCGGCGTGCACCGCCTCGGCGCCGGTGTGCGGGTCGTGCGGCGGCCGGGAGAGCAGGTGGACGAGGCGGCTCACCTCCGGGATGGGCCGTTCCTCGGCGGCGTGCCGGATGGCCTCGTCCATGTGCCCGGCGGGACGTTCCGGCGGTCCGAGGAGTTCGACCAGGCGGGTGACGTCGTCGACCGAGCGGGCCACGGCTGCCAGCCGGAGGACGGACGCGGCCGTCGGCATGTCGGCGGGCGACTGCTCCAGGAGGGTGACGAGGTCGACGACGTCGTCCAGGGGCCTTGAGACCACGGCGACGCGTATGAGCTCGTCCACCGCGTCGTCCTCGTCGCCCTGGGCCGCCGGTTCAGGGGGCTGTTCGACGGGGTCGTGCGGCGGGCGCTCCGGGGGTGCGGCGCCGGGGCCGTGGGCCGTGCCGGGGCCGGTTTCCCGGCCGGTGGGTGCGCCGGTTTCCCGGACTGTGTCCTGGCCAGGGGTGACGTCGGGCTCGTGGTCGGCTGTCTGTGGCCACGGGGTGGGCTCGGCATGGGGTGGGGCGCCGAGCTG
This sequence comes from Streptomyces sp. NPDC058308, assembly GCF_042880275.1. Taxonomy (NCBI): domain Bacteria; kingdom Bacillati; phylum Actinomycetota; class Actinomycetes; order Kitasatosporales; family Streptomycetaceae; genus Streptomyces; species Streptomyces sp. NPDC058308. The sequence continues at coordinate 297,667 of NZ_JBHVZA010000003.1, read as the reverse complement.
CGCGGTGCCCCAGTGAAGCGACGTCGAAACCAGAGGTTCGCCGGCCCCGGACGTATCCCCGGCGGCAGAGAAGGACTCAGCGGCCATTTTCACTTCTCCATTTCAGCGGGACGTCCTCGCCCCGCATGTGAGCGTGTATCCCGTTCTATGCACGCTTCTTTCGCCTCGCCACTGGAGAAGCCGTCCGGCGGGACGTGCGCGACCGCTGCGGACGCGGGACCGGAGCGCGGACGCGGGGGAACAGCGCGAGGGCCGACCCGCGCAGGCGGGTCGGCCCTTGTGGGTCCGTACCGGTCAGCCCTGGGCCTTGTGGATCTTCCAGTCGCCGACGTCGGAACTGCGGTTGAAGTACGCGTTGGTGCACAGGTCGTACTTGCCGCCGACGGCCGTCGTCGTGTTGTTGGTCTCCAGGAAGCCTCCGTTGTCGCCGTAGAGGTTCCACAAGTGGACGACGTCGCCCGCCCGGACGTTCTGGTCGGCCGGGCTGGAGGTGCGGGCGAAGATCCGCCAGCGGCCGGTGCCCGTCGCGCGGTCGCGGGCCTCCGAGGTGGACACGTCGTACTTGGCGCCCGCGGTCTTCTGCACGTCGCTCGCGTGGCCGTTGGTGTCGAGGTAACCGCCGTCGCCGCCGTACTGGTTGCGCAGGTACACCACGTCCCCGCTGACCACGGGCTGGCCCGTCGACTTGCCGGACGCGGAGAGGATCTCCCAGGTGCCGGTGCCCTTGCCCCGGGAGGGGGTGTCGGTGGTCGACACCTGGTACTTGCCGCCCGCGGCGCTGCTGTGCCCGTTGGTGTCGAGGTAGCCGCCCTGCCAGCCGTTGTAGCCGTTCTGCAGGTGGATCTGGTCGCCGTACTTGAGCTCGTTCGCCATCGAACTTCTCCTTCGTGGACGACGCTGCGTACCGACGCCCGTCCGGCAGCCCCTCACCGGAGCCGGGCGGGACAGCAGTCATCTTGGCAATTCAGCTCATTACCGCGACCCGATTGACAAACCTGGCGAAAACTCGCGCGATGCGCTTCCAGCCATGAAGCGGACAGCGCCGGTCCGGGCCCGGCTGCATCGCCGAGACCACCGGACCCCCACAAGCGGCAGGTCAGCCACCGCTCTGCCGTCGCTCCCGCCACCGCAGCCCCGCTCGCTGCGCCTTGCCGTTCAGCCGATCCCTGACCCAGGTGAGCATCAGGGCCAACGGCGTGACCACGACCCCGACGAGCAGCGCGGAGCCCCAGTCCATGCCGTCGCGCCGGTAGTGCAGGAGCGGTACACAGATGGCGTACATCACCACGACGGTCAATGCGGTCTTCACCGGCTTCGACAGATTCATGGTTCCCCGAGTACCCCCCGATACGGGCCTTGGTCCGTATGGCCGTCACCGGTCGCGGAAGGGCCGGGGCTGCGATGAGCTGAATTCGCACGCGTCCCCGAACCCTTGGAGGTCCTCCATGCGTCGTGCCCGTGTTCTCACCGCCGCTGTGCTGCTGTCCGGTCTGGCCGTCATGGGAGGTGCCGGGCAGGCACTGGCCGACGACGGGCCGACCGCCCAGACCGGCGACAGCCCCGGCATCCTCTCCGGCGACAACATCCAGGTGCCGGTCACCGTCCCGATCAACGCCTGTGGCGACACCGTGGACATCCTCGCGCTGCTGAACCCGGCCTCCAACAGCACCTGCACCAACGACCACAACTGAGACCGGTCGCAGCGCGAAGCCCCCGACTCGACCGCGAGTCGGGGGCTCACCTACGGGGCACAGCGGCCGCCGCCGTCGCGGCTCAGGACGACGCCCGCTCCACCAGCTCCGTGGGCAGCACGATCTGCGGACGGCGCCCGTGACGGCCGCCCGCCCGAGTTCCACCGCCGCCCGCCCGAGCTGCGCCGCCGCCCGCCGGAGCGCTGCCGCCGTCCTCCGCGACCGATGCGATCTCCGCGAGCAGGAGCTCCGTCATCGCGCGGCCCATCTCCGTGATCGGCTGCCGCACGCTCGTCAGCGGGGGGTCCATGTGGCGGGCGATCGCCGAGTCGTCGAAGCCGATCAGCGCCACGTCCTGCGGTATGCGACGGCCCGCCGTGCGCAGCACCTGACGCGCGCCCGCCGCCATCACGTCCGAGCCCGCGAAGACCGCGTCCAGGGCCGGGGCACGTGCCAGGAGTTCGGCCATCGCACGGCGACCGCCCTCCTCCGTGAAGTCGCCCTGCACGATCAACGCCTCGTCGGCCGGTCGCCCCGCGCGCTCCAGGGCGTCCCGGTAACCGTCCAGGCGGCGCTGGGCGCCGTACACGTCGAGGCGTCCCGTGATCGTCGCTATGGTGCGGCGGCCGCGGGCCACGAGGTGGTCGACGGCCGCCCGCGCCCCCGCGAAGTTGTCCGAGTCCACCGAGGCCAGCGTCTCGTCCGCCGATCTGCGGCCGCTGATCACCGCGGGGATCTCCAGCTGCTCCAGGAGGTCGGGCAGCGGGTCGTCGGCGTGCGCGGAGACGAGCAGGACGCCGTCCACCCGGTGCGCGGCCAGGTACTGGGCGAGCCGCCTGCGCTCCCGGTCGCCGCCCGCGAAGGTGAGCAGGAGCTGCATGTCGGTGTCGGCGAGGGCCTGGCCCACGCCGTGGATGATGTCCGAGAAGTACGGCTCGGCGAAGAAGCGCGACTCCGGCTCGGGCACGACGACGGCGATCGAGTCCGTGCGATTGGCGGCGAGCGCGCGCGCCGCCGTGTTCGGAACATAGCCGAGTTCGGCCACCGCCTCCTCGACGGCCGCCCGGGTGCGTTCACTCACCCGCGGCGAGCCGTTGATCACCCGGGACACGGTGCCCCGGCCGACTCCCGCGCGGGCCGCGACCTCCTCGAGCGTGGGCCGCCCCCCGCCCCGGCCCCTGGGCTGACCAGTCCCCATCTGTGCCTCCCAACGACGCGAATGTAACAGCCGGTCCGCGGCCGGCCGCCGGTCCTGGCCCGCCCCGGGCACCGCCCGCCGACTGCCTTCAACTCTTGGCGTCCGTCGCCTTGACACCCCCGCGGAGAGCCGCGACTCTTCAAGACATCACACATGGGAGCGCTCCCACCGTACCTGGCTCTTACACGACCCGCACGTTCCCCGCCCACCTCCGACAGGGCCAACTCGCCGTCGCGGCTTCCCGGTTGGCCGAGGGCGGTCGGCACGTCAGGGCATGAGGAGGACGTCATGCGCCACAGGACCCGTACGTACCGCAAGGTGACCGTTCTAGCGGCCGTCACCGCCCTCGCGGCCGGCCTGCTGGTCGGCTGCGCCGACGACGGCGACGAGCCGGGAGGCTCCTCGGGCGGCGGTGGAGGAGGCGGCAAGGGCAGGACGACGCTCACGATCGGCGTCTTCGGAGCCTTCGGCCTCCAGGAGGCCGGTCTGTACAAGGAGTACGAGAAGCTCCACCCGGACATCAAGATCAAGCAGAACTCCGTGCAGCGCAACGAGAACTACTGGCCCGCGCTGCTCACCCACCTCAGCAGCGGCAGCGGCCTCTCCGACATCCAGGCCGTCGAGGTCGGCAACATCGCCGAACTGACCACCACGCACTCCGGCAAGCTGATGGACCTCGGCAAGGCCGGCGGCGTGGACAAGAACGATTTCCTGGACTGGAAGTGGCAGCAGGGCACCAGCAAGGACGGCAAGACGATCGGGCTCGGCACCGACATCGGCCCGACCGGCATCTGCTACCGCAAGGACCTCTTCAAGAAGGCCGGACTGCCGGCCGACCGCGAGGAGGTCGGCAAGCTCTGGGCCGGTGACTGGGACAAGTACCTCGCGGCGGGCAAGCGTTACCAGGCCAAGGCCCCCGAGGGCACCTCCTTCGTGGACGGCGCGACGGGCGTGATGGCGGCCGTGCACGCCTCGGGCAAGGAGAAGTTCTACGACAAGGACGGGGAGCTCATCTACAAGGACAGCCCCGCGGTGAAGGAGGGCTGGGACCTCGCGGCCGAGTTCGCCGAGGCCGGGCTGACCGCCAAGCTCCAGCAGTTCCAGCCCAGTTGGGACCAGGCCATCTCCAACGGCTCCTTCGCCACCCTCACCTGCCCGCCCTGGATGCTCGGCTACATCAAGGACAAGGCGGGCGACAAGGGCGAGGACAAGTGGGACGTCGCCCCCTCCCCCCGGCCCGGCAACTGGGGCGGCTCCTTCCTCACCGTCCCCGAGGCGGGCAAGAACAAGGAGGAGGCCGCCAAGCTCGCCGCCTGGCTGACCGAGCCCAAGCAGCTCGCCACGCTCTTCGACGAGCGGGCCAGCTTCCCGAGCGCCGACGCCGCGTACGACCTGCCCGAGGTGAAGGACGCCAAGAACCCCTACTTCGGCAACGCGCCCGTAGGAAAGATCTTCTCCAAGGCCGCCGAGGGCGTGCCGCTCCAGCCCATCGGCCCCAAGGACGGAATCATCTCCCAGTACCTGGCCGACACCGGGATGCTCGGCGTCGACCAGAAGGGAACCGCTCCCGACAAGGCCTGGGACAAGGCCGTGCGGACGATCGACAACGCTTTGGACCAGTGACCGGGATGACGAGCGACGCCACCACCGCCGTGCCCTCCCCGGGAGAGGAGGGCGCGGCCCCCCGCGCCGGGGCGCCCACCCGGTCGGCGGACCCCGCCGAGGAGCGCCGCCGGGCACGGCGCAGCCGCCGCTACCGCTGGGACGTCAAGTGGAGTCCCTACGCCCTCATCGCCCCCTTCTTCCTCTTCTTCCTCGCCTTCGGGCTCTTCCCGCTGCTCTATACGGGATGGGCCTCGCTGCACCGCGTGGAGCTCGGCGCGCCCACCGACATGGAGTGGGTGGGGCTGCGCAACTTCACCCGGCTCTGGGACGACGAGTTCTTCTGGAACGCGCTGCGCAACACCTTCACCATCGGTCTCCTCTCGACCGTGCCCCAGCTCCTGATGGCGCTGGGCCTGGCCCACCTCCTCAACTACCGGCTGCGCGGCTCGATGTTCTTCCGGGTCGCGATCCTCACGCCGTACGCCACGTCGGTGGCCGCGGCGACGCTGGTCTTCGTGCTGATGTTCAGCCGCACCGACCACGGAATGATCAACTGGGGGCTCGGCCTGGCCGGCATCGACGCGGTCGACTGGCAGAACGGCGACTGGACCGCGCAGTTCGCCGTCTCCTCCATCGTGATCTGGCGGTGGACGGGCTACAACGCGCTCATCTATCTGGCCGCGATGCAGGCCATCTCGCACGACCTGTACGAGTCCGCGGCGCTGGACGGCGCGAGCCGGTGGCAGCAGTTCCGGCACGTCACGATCCCCTCGCTGCGGCCGACGATCCTGTTCACCTGTGTCGTCTCGACGATCGGGGCGACCCAGCTCTTCGGTGAGCCGCTGCTGTTCAGCCAGGGCGCGAGCCCCACCGGCGGCTCCGACCACCAGTTCCAGACGCTCGGCCTCTACCTCTACGAGCAGGGCTGGTTCAACCAGCACCTGGGCCGGTCCTCGGCGATCGCCTGGACGATGTTCCTGATTCTCGTGCTGATCGGCCTCGTCAACTGGGCCATCGGCCGCCGGCTCCGCAAGAACGCGTGAGGGGATGACGTGACCACCACTCTGTCCACCGGATCCCGCGAGCCGGCCGCGAAGGGCACCGAGCGCACGCGGGGCGCGGGCCGCACGGGCAAGCGCGGCGCCGGGCGCCAGCTGCACGGCGGCAAGGTGACCTACGCCGTGCTGATCCTGTTCACCGTCGGCTCGCTCTTTCCGCTGGTGTGGACCGCGATCGCGGCCTCGCGCGACAACACCCGGCTCGCCCAGACCCCTCCTCCCTTCTGGTTCGGCGGCAATCTCTTCAAGAACCTGGAGATCGCCTGGACCGACGCCAACATGGGCACGGCCCTCCTCAACACGCTGGTGGTGGCCGGCTCCATCACCGTCGGCACCGTGCTCTTCTCGACGCTCGCGGGCTTCGCCTTCGCCAAGCTCCGCTTCCGCTTCCGTGGCCTCCTGCTGCTGCTCGTGATCGGCACGATGATGGTGCCGCCCCAGCTCAGCGTCGTGCCGCTGTTCATGGTCGTGGCGGACCTCGGCTGGACCGACCAGCTGCAGTCCGTCGTCCTGCCCACCCTGGTCAGCGCCTTCGGGGTGTTCTTCATGCGGCAGTACCTCTCGCAGGCGCTGCCCACCGAACTGATCGAAGCGGCCCGGATGGACGGCGCGAGCAGCTGGCGCGTGATCTGGCACGTGGTCTTCCCGGCCGCGCGTCCCGCGATGGCGGTCCTCGCCATGCTCACCTTCGTCATGGCGTGGAACGACTTCTTCTGGCCGATCATCGCCCTGACCCAGGAGGGCGAGCCGACCGTGCAGGTGGCACTCGCCGGGCTCGGCCGCGGCACCATCCCCGACCAGTCCGTGATCATGGCGGGCGCGCTGCTCGGCACGTTGCCGCTGCTGCTCGCTTTCGTGCTGTTCGGCAAGCAGATCGTGGGCGGGATCATGCAGGGCGCGGTCAAGGGCTGAGCCCGCTCCCCCGCCAGGACGACTCGTCAACTCCCCCTTTCCGCACGACTCATGGGAGCGCTCCTATGTCTCTGACCTCCGCGAACCCGACCCCCGCGAAGGCCGCCTTTCCGCCCGGCTTCCTGTGGGGCGCCGCGACCGCCGCTTACCAGATCGAGGGGGCCGTGCGGGAGGACGGCCGCACGCCCTCCATCTGGGACACGTTCAGCCATACGCCGGGCAAGGTGCTGGGCGGCGACACCGGGGACGTCGCCGTCGACCACTACCACCGGTGGCGCGAGGACGTGCGGCTCATGGCGGACCTGGGCCTGTCCGCCTACCGCTTCTCGGTGTCGTGGTCGCGGGTGCAGCCCACCGGGCGCGGGCCCGCCGTCCAGCGCGGCCTGGACTTCTACCGCTCGCTCGTCGACGAACTGCTCGCGCACGGCATCCAGCCGATGGTGACCCTCTACCACTGGGACCTGCCGCAGGAGCTGGAGGACGCCTTCCCCAGCGGCTCGGCGGCGGGCGGCGGCTGGCCGGAGCGGGACACCGCCTACCGCTTCGCGGAGTACGCGGGGATCGTCGCCGGCGCGCTCGGGGACCGGGTGGAGATGTGGTCGACGCTCAACGAGCCGTGGTGCAGCGCCTTCCTCGGCTACGGCTCGGGGGTGCACGCCCCGGGCCGCACCGACCCCGCCGCCGCCCTGCGCGCGGCTCACCACCTCAACCTCGCGCACGGCCTGGGCGCACAGGCGCTGCGCGACGGGCTGCCGCGCCGCGCCCGGATCGGCGTCAGCCTCAACCCGAGCGCGGTGCGTCCGCTCACCGCGTCGGCCGCCGACCAGGACGCACGGCGCCGCATCGACGCGCTGGCCAACCGCGTCTTCACCGGGCCCATGCTGCACGGCAGGTACGACGACGACCTGCTGGCGGACACCGCGGGCGTCACGGACTGGTCGTTCGTCCGGGACAACGACCTGCGCACCGCCCACCACCCACTCGATTTCCTCGGCATCAACTACTACGCCCCCTCTGTCGTGTCGGCCGCCCCCGCCGACGCCGCCGTCGGGCCGCGCCCCGACGGTCACGGCGCGAGCAGCCACTCCCCCTGGCCGGGCGCCGACGAGCACGTCTCCTTCCACCGGGCGCCCGGTGAACTCACCGCCATGGGCTGGCCGGTGGACCCGACCGGCCTGAAGGACCTCCTCCTTGAGTACACCGCTCAGGCCCCGGGGCTTCCGCTCTACGTGACGGAGAACGGGGCGGCCTACGACGACGAGCCCGACGCGGGCGGCACGGTCCACGACCCCGAGCGCATCCGCTACCTGCACGGCCACCTCGCCGCGGTGCACGAGGCGGTCGCGGAGGGCGCGGACGTGCGTGGCTACTACCTCTGGTCGCTGCTCGACAACTTCGAGTGGGCGTACGGCTACAGCAAGCGCTTCGGTGCGGTGCACGTCGACTACGCCACGCTGGCCCGCACCCCGAAGTCCAGCGCCCACTGGTACGCGAAGGTCGTCGCGTCCGGCGAGCTGCCCCCGGGCACCGACCTGGAGTGAGCGAGGGCGGCGCCGGCGACGACCAGCCGCGCCCATGCGGCGCGCGGGGCCCTACTTGTACGCGGCGAACGCCTTCGTGAACGCCAGTGGCGCCTGCTCGACCGAACTGCACGTCGGCTGCGCGGAGTTGGCGGCGCCGCCCGGGCACGCCTTGTCGCGCGTCGAGGACCACATCGAAAGGCCGCCGAGCCCCTTATCCTCGGCGAACTTCACGAGCTGACCGGCGTCCTCGACCTTGAACACCTCGGCCGCGACGTCGTTGACGCCGATCATCGGCGTGACCGCGACGGCCTTCCACGCGGCCGCGTCGGAGAGCCCGAGCGCGGTCTTGACCTGCTTCTGCGTGGCGGTGGCGGCCCGCACGGCGTACGTGCCCATGTCGCCGCTGTAGGAGGGGCCGTAGTCCATGGCCATGATGTTGACGGTGGCGGTCTTGACGCCGTTCTTCTTCGCGTTGGCGAGCAGCTCGACACCGGGCTGGGTGAGGCCCTCGGGCATCACGGGGAGCGTGAACGAGACGTCCAGGCCGGGGTGTTGCTTCTGGATCCGGGCGATCGCCTGGGCGCGCCGCGTGTTGGCCGCGGTGTCCGGCAGGGCGGCGCCCTCGATGTCGAAGTCGACCTTCGTCAGCTTGTACGCGTCGACGACCTTGCCGTACGCCTTGGCGAGCGAGGCGGCGCTGTCGCACTTCAGGCCCAGCTCGGAGCCCGCCGCGCCGCCGAAAGAGACGCGGACGTCGCCTCCCTTGGCGCGCAGGGCGCCGATCTGCGAGGCCACCTTGTCGTCGCCGAGAGCTCCGGTGCCGCCCCAGAGCGGCTCACAGCTGCCGCCGGAGGTGATGAAGGCGAGGTTGAACTCCTTGACGCCGGTCTTCGTGGCGGTGTCCACGAGGTCGTGGGCGGGGGTGAGGGAGGTGTCCACGAAAGGGGCGAACTTGGCCGCGGCCTTGGCGGCGGGGGCCTTCTTCGCCGGGGCCGGTGCCTTGGTCGCGAGGGCCGTCCCGGAGAAGAGGAAGGCCCCGCCGCCGACGAGCGACGCGGCGACGAGCCCCCCTATGACCTTGGAACGGGTGCTCACCGTGCGCCGGTGCGTGCTGCTCATCGCGTGCCTGCCTTCGCTGTACGGGGGTGGGGGTGCGGCAGCACGCTAGCCGCGCGAGAACGGACAAACCGGGCATGCGGGACCCGGGCCGAGGATCTTAGGGTGCGCTTAAGGAAGGGATCGGGACCGATTAAAGATCCCGTCAGGCAAAGGCGCATCACACAAAAGCGCATCACAGGAAAGGAGAGAAAGGGAAAAATGACCCGAGCGCGCAGAGAAACGCTTGGCAGAGGGGTCGTCCTCCTCGCCGCCCTGCTGGCCTGCCCGTCGACCGCCTGGGCCGCACCGCTTCCGTCCACCCCGCCCGCACACCGACACCGGGCAGGCCCGGCCGCCGACGTGGTCGAGGAGATCAACCGGCACCGTGCCAGGGCCGGATGCTCACCCGTCCATCTCCTGGACTCCCTCAGCCGGGCCGCCCGCGAGCACAGCGCCGAGATGGCCCGGCGCGAGCGGCTCACCCATACGGGCGCGGACGGCAGCCGGCCGATCGACCGGGTGCGGGACGCCGGATACCGCCCCCGGATGGCCGGCGAGGTCATCGCGTCCGGGGCCCGCACGCCGAACGCCGCCGTCGACCTGTGGGTGGACAGCCCCTCCCACCGCACCGTCGTCCTCAACTGCGCCTACACGCACGCGGGCGTCGGCGTCGTGGACGGCTCCGGCGGGCCGTGGTGGACCCTGGACCTGGCCGCGGGCGACTGACGCCGCGTGGTTTCCATGATGGTGCGTGGTTTCCATGGTGGCGGGCGGCGGGGCCCGTGGCCGTCAGCTCGGGGCGGCCGTGCGCTTGCGGCGGCGTACCGCGGCTCCGCGGTGTCCCCGCCGGGCCTCGCCCGGGCGGCGCGCGCCCAGCTGGATCCAGATGCGGACCTCCGTACCGCCGAGGACCGAGCTGCCGACGCGCACGTCGCCGCCCGTCGACTCGGCGAGGCGGCGCACGATGTCGAGGCCGAGGCCCGTGGAGCCGTCCTCGCCGGAGCCCGCGCCCCGGGCCAGCGCGGCCTCGGGATCGGCGATGCCGGGCCCCGCGTCGGAGACCAGGACGATCACCGCGTCCTCGCCGCTGTGGAGGTCCACCGAGAAGGCGGTGCCTTCGCCCGTGTGCCGGAAGACGTTGCCGAGCAACGCGTCGAGCGCGGCGATGAGTTCGGGGCGGGCCACGGGTATCCGGACCGGGCGGTCGACGCCCGCCACCCGGACCTCGCGCCCCTCGTCCTCGGCGAGCGCCGACCAGAAGGCCATCCGCTCCCTGATCACCTCGGCCGCGTCGCAGCCCGTGCCGGGTCCTACCGTCGCCGTCTGCGGTTTGGCCTCGCGCGCGGTGCGGATGATCGTGTCGACCTCGCGCTCCAGCGTCTCGACCGCGGTGCGGGTCTGTTCGGCCGCGGGCCCTTCGCCGAGCGAGGCCGCGTTGAGCCGCAGGACGGTCAGCGGCGTACGCAGCCGGTGGGAGAGGTCGGCCGCCAGCTCCCGTTCGTTGGCGAGGAGTTGGACCACCTGGTCGGCCATCGAGTTGAACGCCACCGCGGCCAGCCGCAGTTCGGTCGGGCCCTCCTCCGGCACCCGCGCCCCCAGCTTGCCCTCGCCGAGGTCGTGCGCGGCGCCCACCAGGCGCCTGGCGGGCTGGACCATGCGGACGCCGAGCCGGTCCGCGACCGCCACCGAGCCGATGACGAGCGCGATGCCGACGCCCGCGAGCACCACCCACGCCGTGGTCACGCCGTTGCTGACCTCGGCCTCGGGCACGTAGATCTCCACGACGGCCGTGCCCGAACTGAGCGCGGTCGGCTGGAGGACCACGAAGCCGCCGGGGACCTCGGTCGTCCTGGCCCGGCCTTCCTTGCGGGTCGCCTCGACGGCCCGCGCCTCGGCCCTCGGGTCGCCGACCTCGAAGGCGGGGGCACCGTCGACGGCCGGTACGTACACGGCCATCCGTCCCTCGCCGCCCGCCTCGGAGGAGGCGACGGCCCGGTTGAGCTCCCCGCGGTCGGTGGTGATGGAGAGCGTGGGGCCCATGCCCGCGCCGTGCCGTTCCGCGTTGGAGATGGCCCGGTCCCTGGCCATCTCCTTGACCACGAGGCCGAGCGGCACCGCGAAGGCGACCACGACCATCGTCGTGACGGCCAGACACACCTTGACGAGGGCCCACCTCACAGCGGTGGCTCCGGCAGCGGCGGCTCCAGCTTGACGCCGACGCCCCGCAGGGTGTGGAGGTAGCGCGGGCTGGCGGCCGTTTCGCCCAACTTCCGCCGCAGCCACGACAGATGTACGTCGATGGTCTGGTCGTCGCCGTAACTCTGCTGCCAGACCTCGGCGAGCAGCTCCTTGCGCGGGACGACGACACCGGGCCGACCGGCGAGGAAGGCGAGCAGGTCGAACTCGCGGCGGGTCAGGTCGAGCCGTCCGCCGTCCAGTTCGGCCTGGCGCCGCAGCGGGTCGATGGAGAGCCCGCCGACCTGGAGGATGCCGCTCGGCGGCCCCTCGCCCGCGGGGACGCGCGCGCGGCGCAGCACGGCGGCCATGCGCGCCGAGAGGTGTTCCACGGAGAACGGCTTGGTGAGGTAGTCGTCCGCGCCGTCGTTCAGGAGGCGCACGATCTCCGTCTCGTCGTCCCGCGCGGTCGCGATGATCACCGGGACGTCCGTGATGCCGCGCAGCATCTTCAGCGCCTCCGACCCGTCGAGGTCGGGCAGGCCGAGATCCAGGATCACCACGTCAAAACGGAAATGGGCGACCTCCCGCAGCGCCTCCAGGGCGGTGCCGACGCTGCGCACGGTGTGCGATGCCTCGGTCAGATGCCGGATGAGGGCGGAGCGTACGAACTGGTCATCCTCGACGACGAGCACACTTGCCATGGGCGGCACCGTACGCCATACGGAGGAACGCGGTCCTCCCTGGATCATCCGTCCCCCTGCGGACGCCAGAGCGAATACCGTACGGGACACGGCGTCGCCGCGTGGTGCAGTATGGCCCGCGATGCACAGAGGTCTCGTACACACGATCGCGTGGTCGTTCGCCACCGGCGCGGCGGTCACGCTGTCCTGGTGGGGCGTCCACACGGTGATGGCGGGCACCGCCTACGACCCGCCGCGTGCCCTGCCGCTGGCGGGCGACGACGGCGGCGCGGACCGCGCGGATCCGCTGGCCTCCTCGACGCACCGCCCGGCGTCGTCACCCACGGAGAAGCCCTCGAAGTCCCCGAAGCCGCACAAGTCTTCGAAGTTGCCGGAATCGCCCGGACCCTCCCGGAAACACACCGGCAAGCCGCCCTCGCCCCCGCCCACGAGTTCCAGCACCGGCACGGTGAAGAGCTACAACACCGATGGCGGGCGGGTCGTCTTCGACCTCGCCAAGGACTCCGCGACGCTCGTCTCGGCGACTCCGGCGGCGGGCTGGTCGGTGCAGACGTGGAAGCAGGACAAGTGGATCCGGGTGGAGTTCACCGGGGGCGCGGCCCACGTCTCGGTCTTCTGCACCTGGCACGACACGGCGCCGCGGGTGGATGTCGACACGTACTGATACGTACGGACCGGGCCGCCGTCAGCGGAAGACCGACGGGGGCGGCGCGGGCGAGGCGACCGCGCCGGCGTCCGTGACCGCCGCGGCCCCACCGCTGAAGTCCGTGAGCCCACGGCCGTGTTCGACCCTGGCCGGGTGCGGGTCGCCCGCGCAGCGGCGGGTCAGCTCGGCGACGGGCAGCGCCCGGTCGCAGCCGACCAGCACGGCGTTGCCGAAGCGCTTGCCGCGCAGCACCGCCGGGTCGGCGACGAGGGCAAGTTCGGGGAAGAGTGCGGCGGCGGTGGCTATCTGGCCGCGCAGGTGCGCGAGCGGCGGGCCGTCGGCGAGGTTGGCGGCGTAGTAGCCGCCGGGCTTCAGGACCCTGCGTACGTCGGTGAGGAATTCCGTGCTGGTGAGGTGCGCGGGGGTGCGTGCCCCGCTGAAGACGTCCGCGACGACGAGGTCCGCCCAGCCGTCGGCGATCCTGGCGAGGCCCTCGCGGGCGTCGGCGCCGCGCACCCGTATGCGGGCCTGGGCGTCGAGCGGCAGTTCGCGGCGGACCAGCCGGACGAGCGCGGCGTCGCGCTCGACGACCTGCTGGGTGGAGCGGGGGCGGGTCACGGCTATGTAGCGGGCGAGGGTGAAGGCGCCGCCGCCGAGGTGCAGGGCGTGGACCGGCTTGCCGGGCGGGGCGACGAGGTCGGCGATGTGGCCGAGCCTGCGCTGGTACTCGAAGGCGAGGTGCGCGGGGTCGTCGAGGTCGACGTGCGACTGCGGGGCGCCGTCCACGAGCAGGGTCCACGCGCGCGGTCTGTCCCGGTCGGGTATGAGCTCGGCGAGTCCACCGTCGACGTTCTCGACGACGGCCTCCCGCGCTTCCCGCGACCGCTTGTTCCTTGCCATCCGGCCATTATCGGCTGACGCGGGCCCGGCGGCCCGGCGGCCGGTGGCGCAGGGTGCTCAGCGGCAGTTGTCGGCGGCCTCGATGGTGCGGGCGGCCTGGCCGAGCGCGGCCCGCAGGACGGCCGGGTCGGTGACCGGGTCCGTCTCGCCGTCCGGCGGGAGCAGCCAGCCGGTGCCCGCGACCGGCGGCTCGGGGACGACGGGGCCGCTGGGGCCCGGTGCCTGCTCCGCGTACACGCTCATGCCGCGTCCGAAGGTCTGGGTGCAGGCGCTGCCCGGCAGGTCCCAGCCGTCGGCGGTGCCGGGCGGCACCAGGAAGCCGAGGGTGTCGCAGCTCCCGTCGTGCAGGACGGGGCCGACGGTGTCGCCCGCGCCGCGGCGCAGGATGTCGACCGCTTCGAGACCCTGTCTTGCCGGGACCGTGACGAGGTCGCAGCACTCGTCGTCGCAGGGGGCGGGTCCTGGCGGGGCGCTGCTGTCCTGGGTTGGCCGGTGCCGTGCGGTCGTCAGGGATGCCGGGGACGCGTCGTGCGCCGGTGCCGGGGGTGCGCCGCTCTTCGTACGGGAGTCGCTGTTCGCCGTGCCGATCTCCAACAAGGGGACCCCTCCTCGCCAGTGCGGGCTCCGCCTGGCTCCCGCTCCTCGTGGTTCAACGCGCGGCGGCGTCAACAGGCACTGCGGCACGCCGCCGCAAAGGATGGCAGTTCATGGCGGATCAGGGGTGAGATATCCGGTTTGTAGGCGAACTGGGCGTGGTGACCCCGTCACAGCGGGTACGTTCGTGCCCTGCCGGACAGGGGCAGCGCCGCCGGTAACCAGCGTGCGGGCGCGGCGCCCCGGTGCGCGAGCGTGGGCACCGTCCGGCACGATCCGCACGAGAGGGTCCGGCCATGGCGTCCTCACCGATGGCATCGTCAACTCAGTCCCCACGACCCAACCTCGCCTTCCGCAGACTCCGCGGACAGCGCTCGCCGGGCGAGTTCGCCGCGGCGGTGCGGCGGGCCGCACGCGAGATCGGCGAGCGGGTCAGCTGCGACGCCCGCTACGTCGGGCGGGTGGAGGCGGGCGAGATCCGCTGCCCCAACTACGCCTACGAACGTGTGTTCCTGCACATGTTCCCGGGCCGGACGCTGACGGACCTGGGATTCGCCCCCCGCGCCCTGGTGCGCGGAAGGGGGGTGCGCACCGACTCCGACGCGCCTGCGGTCCACCGCACGAGCGAGACCGGCCCCACGAGCCGGCCACCGACCACGATCCACCCGCCACCGACCACGATCCACTCGTACGAGTCCCATCCGTCCGGGTCCGACCCTCACGCCTGCGATCCGTACGCGGTCCAGACCCACGAGGAGAGCGACGTGCAGCGTCGCGCATTCATGACCGGCTCCACAGCCACCGTGGCCGCGGCCCTCGGACCCATCGGGCTCACCCTGGGCGGCCCGGCAGAGGCGGCCGCCCTGCGCGGGCGCAGGGTCGGCGACGCCGAGGCCGGGGCGGTCGAGGCGGCCGTCCGCAAGATCAGGCTGCTCGACGACCGGCACGGCGCCGCCGGCCTCTACCGGCGGGCGGCCGCGCCCCTGCGCACCGCCTACACCCTGCTCGACGCGGGGACCACCACCCGGCAGCCCACCTCCGACCGGCTGTACGCGGGCGCCGGTGAGCTGGCCATCTCGGTGGGCTGGCTGGCCCACGACTCGGGCCGCTTCGACGACGCCCGCTCGCACTACGCCGAGGCCCTCGCGACCGCCCGGGTCTCCTCGAACGCCGCCCTGGAGGCGCACGCCTTCTGCAACACGGCCTTCCTCGCGCGGGACGCGGGACGCCCCCGGGAGTCGGTGCGGGCGGCGCAGGCGGCCACGCACGCCGCCCGGCGGCTCGGCTCCCACCGGCTGCTCTCGCTCATCGCGCTGCGGGAGGCCGGGGGCTGGGCCGGGCTCGGCGACCGCTCCAACTGCGAGCAGGCGCTCGCGCGCGCCCACGCGCTCTTCGACCGCGGGACCGCCGAGGCCGACCCGGAGTGGATGACCTTCTTCGGCGCGGCCGAACTCGCGGGTCTGGAGGCGCAGTGCTGGTCGGCCCTCGGCGAGTGGGCGCGGGCCGCCGGACACGCGCGCCGCGCCGCGGACGTCGCCTCGGCGCAGACCCCGCAGTTCACCCGGAACATCGCCCTCTACACCGCCGAGCTCGCCGACGACCTGGCCCGCGCGGGCCACCCCGACGAGGCCGCGGCGGCGGGGCTCCGGGTCCTCGCGCTCCTCGGCGAGGTGCAGTCCACCCGCATCCAGTCGATGCTGGCCACGACGGCGCGGGTGCTCCTGCCGCACCGCAGCAGCGCCGAGGTGAGCGAGTTCCTCGAGGGGCACGCCTGTCTGCCGCGCGCCGTCTAGGCCCTGTCGTCAAACTCGCGTCGTTCGCCCGGAGGGCGGCCTCGCGGCGTCTGGTGCGTGCGGTCGCAAGGCGGAGGGTCATCCCGGTACTGGGCGTACCGGGATGAGCCCGACAACGCGGCGAGCGTGCGTGCCAGACGCCGCGAGGCAGACGGGAGTTTGACGACAGGACCTAGAGCTCTTCCGACAGGGCGACGTCCTAGGACAGGTGTCCCGTCTCGTTCCACGACTCGACGGCGGGCTCTCCGTAGGCCCAGCCCAGGGTCGAGAGGGACGTCGGGCTGAGGCGGACGCGGGCGGCGAACTCGATGCCGAGCCCCAGCCAGCGGGCGCCGATGACGCGCAGGATGTGGCCGTGCGCGAAGACCAGCACGTCGCGGTCGGCGCTCCTGGCCCACTCGACCACCTCGTCCGCGCGCGCGGCGACCTGCTCCAGCGTCTCTCCCCCGGGAACGCCGTCGCGCCAGATGAACCAGCCGGGGCGGACCGCCTGGATGTCGGCGGGCGTCATCCCGTCGTACGCGCCGTAGTCGAACTCCATGAGCGCGTCCCAGGTGGTGGCGCGGTCGCCGAAGCCGGCGATCTCACAGGTCTCCCGCGCGCGGGAGAGCGGGCTGGTGCGCACCTCGACGTCCGGCAGGCCCTCGTAGGGCGCGCGGTGCAGTCGCTCGCCCAGGAGCTTGGCGCCGCGGCGGCCCTCCTCCAGGAGGGGGATGTCGGTCCTGCCGGTGTGCTTCCCGGACAGTGACCATTCCGTCTGTCCGTGCCGGGCCAGCAGGATGCGGGGTGCCATGGGACCTCTCCAAGTCGTACGCGTGCCCGCACGGCCACCTGCGCCGACGGGACTTTTGATGCCTTTTACGGACAGCGAGTGCCTGTCCCCTCCATCATCACCCACCCGGAAACACCCGCCCGCCCGGCCTGGCAACCCACCTGCCGATCTGTGCGTCTTAGTCGGCCGGGGGACGCCTCGGCGGCTTGTGCGCACGCCGTAAAGTGAGGCCGCGGTATACGCCGCATGAACGCGGTGGACGCCGCATGAACAGAGACGATGGGGGACCGACCGGATGCCGAAGACCGACGTGCCGGGCACCACGGGCATATCCGTCCACCGGCTTCGCTGGTGGACCGAGCTGCCGCTGATCGTGCTGGTGTACGCCGCGTACTCGGCCGGCCGGCTGGTCGTCCGGGGTGACGTCGCCAGCGCGGTCGACCACGGCCTGGGCATTCTCCGGGTGGAGCGGTTCCTGCGGATCAACGCGGAGAGCCCGCTGAACCGTCTCTTCACGGCCAACTCCTGGATCGGCGTCCCCGCGGACTTCTGGTACGCCTCGCTGCACTATCTCGTCACGCCGGCCGTCCTGATCTGGCTGTTCCGCAGCCGCGCGGTCCACTACCGCGCCGCACGCGCCTGGCTGATGATCTCCACCATGATCGGCCTGGTCGGCTTCACGCTCCTGCCGACCTGCCCTCCCCGGCTGCTGAGCAAGGGCCACGGCTTCGTCGACTCCATGGCGCAGTACAGCGACTTCGGCTGGTGGGGCGGTGAGGCGAGCGCGCCGCGCGGCCTGGGCGGGATGACGAACCAGTACGCGGCCATGCCCAGCCTGCACGTGGGGTGGGCCCTGTGGTGCGGCGTGATGCTGTGGCGCTACGGACGCTCGCCGCTGACCAGGGCGGCCGCCGTCGCCTACCCGCTCATCACGACGATCGTGGTGATGGGCACCGCCAACCACTACTTCCTCGACGCGGTCGCGGGCTGCGCCGTGATGGGTGTCGGACTGCTGCTCGTACGGCCCGTGCAGCGCCTCGCGGAGCCCGTGACGGACCGGCTGCGGGCACGCTTCCTGCGGTCCTCCCCGGTCTCGTCCGCCACGGAGTCCTCACTTGTCAGTGCCGGGTGCCAGACTTCGACGGGTGAGCGAATTCCCCGACAGCGCAAGCAGAGTGCCGCCGCCGGAGCCGAGCCGAGTGCCCGGTCCGCCGACGCCGGCCGACCGGCCGACGCCGGGGACGGCGCTGCGGCACCGGCTCACTGAGCTGCGCGGCGCGGACCTTCCCCCGCGGCCGCTGGACGCCCGTGCCCTGGCCGCGCTCGCGGCCAACCCCGGGTGCAGACGGCGGGCGCTGCTCGACGGCGCGGGCGTGGACAAGACGGCGCTCGCGCAGTCGCTCGGCTCGCCCTCGGGCTTCGGCCAGTCCCAGTTCGCGTTCGTCCGGGGCAACGCCTTCGAGGCGCGGGTCAAGGCCGACGGCGGCGCCGAACTGCTGCGGCTGACCCACGGGCGCCTGGGCGGCGGCCCCGAGCCGGTGCCCGGCGAGTCCGCCGTGCCCGACCTGTCGGCGGCGGGCCCCGAGGGCCGCGCGGCCCGCACCGCGCTCGCGCTGCGGGAGGCCACCGGGTCCGGGGGCTGGACGCTCCTTGACCATCCCATGCTGGCCCTGGACGTGGCGGGGACGCCCGCCTTCCTGGAGCCGGACGCCGTGGTGGTCCAGCCGGACGGCACCTGGACGGTCGTCGAGATCAAGTCCTTCCCGATGATCGACGGTTCCGCGGACGCGGCGAAGGTGGGCGCGGCCGCGCGTCAGGCCGCGGTGTACGCACTGGCGCTGGAGCGCGTCGCCGCGCGCATGGACCCGGCCCCCCGCGTCCGGGACCACGTCCTCCTGGTCTGCCCCAAGGACTTCTCGAACCTCCCGACGGCGTCCGCGATCGACGTCCGCAAGCAGCTGTCGGTGACCCGCCGCCAGCTGGACCGCCTGGCGCGCGTCGAGGACATCGCGGCGGAGCTCCCTGAGGGCACCACGTTCGACGTGCGGCGCTCCACGGACGAGCTGACCGCGGCGGTCGAGTCGGTCCCCGCGACGTACGCGCCCGAGTGCCTGGCCGCCTGCGAGCTGGCCTTCCACTGCCGGGACCGGGCCCGCGAGCAGGGCGACGTGACGTCCCTGGGGCGCTCGATCCGCGGTGAGCTGGGCGGTCTGACGACCATCGGGGAGGTTCTCGCGGCGGCCGCGGGGACGGCCGGCGATCCGGCGGACCCGGCGGTGGCGGCGCTGCGCAGGGCGGCGGGGTTGCGGCGCGAGGCGGTTGCCGGCGTGGGCGCCTTGGGGGGTGGCTCGTGCTGAGCTGTGCCGCGCTGCGCGGTGCTCCGGCCGGGTGGGGCTTCTGTTGTGATGCGGCGGACTGCCCTGCCGCTTCGCGGCGGGATGTTCCCACCCACCCGCCCTTTTCCCCTTCCCCGGAGGTGTGTCCGTGTCGTTGATCGACAGTCTCGGGCGGCTCGAAGCGGTGCGTACCGGGCGGGCCCAGCCTCGGGCGACCGTGCGGCACCGGCACGTCGCGCAGCGGCCCCTCGTCCTCGTGCCGCTCACCACCGCGGGCGAGACCGGTGCGCCGCTCGGCGCCCTCGTCGGGACCGAGCGCACCTCCCCCCGCCTGCTGACCGTCCCGCAGCCCCGCGACCGCGACCTGCGCTTCGCGTTCCTCGCGGAGCTCGCCGAGATCGTCCTGCCGTACGTCGACAGCTTCGCGCAGGACGTCGAGGCGGCCGAGCGGAACGAGACCGACCCGGAGACCGGCAAGCGCGTCAAGGTCGAGGTCGAACTCTGCGCGGACGCCCCGCAGCTGATCGTCCCGAGCCGCGCGGGCATCGAGTTCGTGCGGCTCCTCGGCCGCTCCATGCGTTTTCGCCGCACCGCCGAGCAGGATCCCGAGGCGCCCTATCCGGCGCCGCCCCGCGTGCCCCTCCTCGGGCGCTGGCTGACGCACTTCGGGGAGCGTGCCCGCGTCCCGGGCTCGTCGCTGCTCGTCGCCATGACCGAGCTGCTCTCCCGGCACTGGGCGACCGGCCAGTCCAGCCTGGAGGACCAGCACCTGGGGGCGCTGCTCGCCTGGATCGAGGCCCCGGAGGGCACTTCGGGGGCCGAGGCCGCGCTCCGCGCCGAGCTGGCCCGGGACGGGGACGGCCAGCTGCTGTGCCCGCCCGCGGGCCCGGCCACCGACCCGGCGTTCGACAACGACCTGCTGGCCCCGGCCATCGAGCGCTACGACCGCGCGCGCACCGCCCTGGCCGCCGCCGAGGACGGCGTCGCGGCCGACGAGCGCCTCGCCGGGCTGACCCGCGCCGAGCGGGAGATCCACGCTCTGATCGACAGCAGGACCCGGCCCACCTGGGACGCCGTGTGGCGCGGCCTCGACGCCCTGTGCACACTCCCCGAGGCTCCGCGCGCCGCCGACCGGTGGACCCGCGACCGCTGGTCGTTCACGGGTCACCGCGACCGCGTGACGGCGGGCGAGCCGCCGCAGCCCCGCGTCGACGACGCGGTCACTGCGGCCAACAAGCTGGCGACGCGCGAGCGCGAACAGGCCCGCCTGGACGCCCAGGAGGCCCTCGACGACCCCCTGGTGATGGCCGGCCGCCGGCTCGCGGGCGAGGCCTTCGCCGGCGAGGTGACGGAGGTCGTCATGGCGTACAACGAGGCCAAGAGCCCGCGACCGCGCCCCCTGGTCACCGTCCGCACGGACGACCGGCCGCATCTCGGCGAGCGCACGAAGGTGTTCCGCTCCCTGGCGGGCAAGCCGCAGACGGCGGAGTTCGTGGCGTACGAGAGCGAGGGCGTCGTCGTGCTGCGCCTCACCGACAAGATGGGCCGCGGCAAGGAGCCCGAGCCGGGGTCCGTGCCCGCGAAGGGCGACCGGATCTGCTGGACCCTCTTCGAGCACGAGCAGCGCGGCGGCCCCCAGCTGCCCGACTCCGAGGCCACTCCGTGGACGCACGGCGGGCCGCCCGCCGACCCCGCGGGCAGCGCCGAGCGCCCCGACCCCGTGACCGCGGAGGACACCCTGTGATGCAGCTGGGCCCGCCCGCGGGCAGCACCTTCGACCCCGGCGCCGAGGCCGCGCGCGCCACGGAGGCGATCCTCCACGACACGCTGCACGGCACGCACCGCGGCGTCGTGGTCGACTCGCCGCCCGGTGCGGGGAAGTCGACGCTCGTGGTCCGCGCGGCCCGTGAACTGGCCGCGGCAGGACGCCCGCTGATGATCATCGCGCAGACGAACGCGCAGGTGGACGACCTGGTCCTGCGCCTCGCCGAGAAGGACCCCGAGCTTCCGGTGGGCCGCCTCCACAGCAGCGACCCCGACCCGTACGACAAGGCGCTCGACGACCTTCCGAACGTCCGCAAGTCCACCAAGGCGGGCGACCTCGCGGGCCTGGACGTCGTCATCTCGACGGCCGCGAAGTGGGCGCACGTCAAGACCGACCAGCTGGACGCGCCGTGGGGCCACGCCATCGTCGACGAGGCGTACCAGATGCGTTCGGACGCGCTGCTCGCCGTGGCCGGGCTCTTCGAGCGGGCGCTCTTCGTGGGCGACCCGGGACAGTTGGACCCGTTCTCCATCGTCGGCGCGGAGCAGTGGGCCGGCCTCTCGTACGACCCCTCGGCGTCCGCCGTGACGACGCTGCTCGCCCACAATCCCGAGCTGCCGCAGCACCGCCTGCCGGTGTCCTGGCGGCTGCCCGCCTCGGCCGCGCCCCTCGTCTCCGACGCGTTCTACCCGTACACGCCGTTCCGCAGCGGCACGGGGCACGGGGACCGTGCGCTGAGTTTCGCGGTGCCGTCGGACGGGTCGGCCCCCGACCGGGTGATCGACGAGGCGGCGTTGTCGGGCTGGGGCCTGCTGGAGCTGCCCGCGCGCAATACGCCGCGCACGGATCCCGAGGCGGTGCGCGCGCTGGCCCAGGTCGTCCGCCGCCTCCTGGACCGGGGCGGGGCCGCCACGTCGGAGCGCGGCCCGGACCCCGCGCCGCTCACGGCCGACCGCATCGCCGTCGGCACCGCTCACCGGGACCAGGCGGCGGCGGTCCGTGCGGCCCTCGCGGAGCTGGGCGTCAGCGATGTCACGGTGGACACGGCGAACCGTCTCCAGGGCCGTGAGTACGACGTGACGGTCGTCCTGCACCCGCTGTCGGGCCGCCCCGACGCGACCGCCTTCCACCTGGAGACGGGCCGCCTCTGCGTCCTGACCTCCCGGCACCGGCACGCGTGCGTCGTGGTCTGCCGCGCCGGTGTGGACGCCCTCCTGGACGACCATCCGTCGACGGAGCCGGTCCAGCTGGGGGTCACGGTGAAGTTTCCGGACGGCTGGGAGGCGAACCATGCGGTGCTTGCGCGGCTGGCGGAGCACCGGGTGTCGTGGGCGCGTTGAGCGCGGGGCGCTCGGGTGCGGTGTGTCTGCGGGTGCGCTGTGGTTGCTCGCGCAGTTCCCCGCGCCCCTGGAGAAGCCGCCTATGCGTCTGCGGGGGTCGCGCCTGGGGCGTCTGCGGTCCGGACGTGGTCGGTCGCGCAGTTCCCCGCGCCCCTGTCAGGGGCGCGGGGAACTGCGCGAGCAACCCACGAGAAGCCGCGGACGCGGACGCGCGGGACCCGGCAGACGCGGCCGCGGACATCCGTTACGCGGGGCGCACAGCCCCCCGCCCCCTTGTGCGGCAAGGGAGAATGAGAGTCGGCCGGGCACCGGACGGACAGCCCGTACAAGAGGAGGACCCACCATGGCGGAGCCCGAGCGGCCCCGGACCGAGCAGCGCATGCGCCCCGCGCCGCTGCTCTTCGAACCCGCGGAAGCCACCGGCGACCCCGAGCACTTCTTCGACCTGGAGTCGATGGAGGACCCGCGCGAGCTCCTCGACCGCGCGACCGAGCTGACCCACGCGTTCCGGGCCGCGACGGACCGGTCGATCGAGTTCCAGGCCATCGCGGCCGCCCAGCTCGCCGACCCGCGCCGGTTCGACCGGCTGACGCTCGCGAGCATCGCGGAGCGCGCGGAGTGGACCGAGGACTACGCGCGGAAGATGGTCGAGTTCGGCCGGGAACTGCTGCGCGGCGGCATCGAGAAGCCGTAGAGCGCCGTAGCGCCGTAGCGCCGTAGCGCCGTAGCGCCGTAGCGCCGTAGCGCCGTAGCGCCGTAGCGCCGTAGCGCCGTAGCGAAAGGATGCCGTAGCCGCGGATGTGGTGAAACGGCGGCCATGAGGGGGTTTTCTGGCATATGCCAGTAGGGCAAGGTACTCCAACCCGCCCCCCGCTGTCCCGGTTTCCCGTAACTCCCGGAACGGGAACCTTCACTGCCGGTACACCTTCCTGTCATGAGCAGTGCTTCCCTCCACGCCTCCGCCGTCACCGCCGAAGGGGCCGCCTGGCTCGTCTCCGCGGAGACGTATCCGCGCAGCGCCCTCGCCCTCTGGCGGAGCGCGCCCGCCGCCCCCGCCGTGCTCCCCTGCGGCTCCGCCTTCGACGTCGTGAGCGTCCCCGCGGTCTTCGGGCGGCGGATGCTCGACCGGTTATGGGCGGAGGGGCCCGGCTCGGGTCCGGTCGCCGCCCACCGCGGCCGCGTCCTGCTCTTCGCCGCCCCCGGCACCGCCCAGCGCCTGCCCGCCCTCCTGGAGTGGGAGGAGTGGGGTCCCGCCGTCCCGTCCGTCCTCTGCCACGGCACCGGCGACGCGGTCACCGTGCCGCCGCTCACGGCCGCCGACGCCTCGGATCCCGCGTCCGGCAGGCACCTCGGATCCCGCTGGCTGGTCGCCCCCGACACCCGTCACCCCTGGCTCCCGGGGCCCGAGGTAATGCTCTGGGCCTGTGTCCGGGCGGCCCGGTCGGCGACCTCCTCCGCCGTGCGCATATCGATTTTTCCTGGCGGCGATCAGAGTGCTAAGGTCTACGACGTCAGCAGGCGCCGCTAGCTCAGTTGGTTAGAGCAGCTGACTCTTAATCAGCGGGTCCGGGGTTCGAGTCCCTGGCGGCGCACAGACGGTGAGAAGCCCTTCGCGAGAGCGAGGGGCTTCTTGCGTGTGCGGGCAGCTGCGTGTGCGGGCAGCTGCCGTCCCGTGACCGACCGGTTCAGCCCGTCGTGACCCGCACCGTCCAGGCTCCGGAAGCCGTCCGCCCCGCCACCTCCACGCGTACGTCCTCGCCGGGCACCGTGAAGCTCTCCCCCGCCCGCACCGGGGCGTCCGCCAGCTGCGGGTACACCGATTGGCCCCAGCAGGCACCGGAGTCCGGGTGGGCGTCGACCACCTCGACGGGGCCGCCGCCCGACGCCGCCTCGTTCCGCACCTCGTAGAGGAGGACGCCTTCCGTGCACGTCGCGTGGTCGTTACCGAGAGAGCCGCGCGCCTCCAGGACGAGCGCCGAGCCCCGGCCCGTGCGGAGCACGGCGAGCCGGGTGCCGCCGAGGGCGCCGGGCGCCTGCGGCGCCGCCAGCGGGTCCAGGGTCAGCCGCTCCGTCCCCGCCGCCAGGCACCGCACCTGCCGCCGCTCCAGCCAGCCCAGCTTCCACTTGTGCCAGCCGAAGAGGTCGGGGGCGAGCCCGAACTGGCTGCCCATGACGTCCCAGTCGCCGACGTAGGTGTCCCAGTCGCCCTTGCCGTCGGTCGGCCGGTGGTACAGGTCGGGCAGGTCGAAGACGTGGCCCGTCTCGTGGGCCAGGACGTTGCGGTCCGGCGGGTGCCGCTCGAAGACGGTGACGATGCGCCGGATGTCCGTGCCGTCGGCCCGCATCGGCCGGTCGAAGTTGACCACCTTCGTGGCGTCCGAGTCGACGCCCGGCGCGTCCGGGTCGGCCACGAAGTAGACGACGTCGAACCGCGAGAAATCGACCTGCGGATCGGCGGCGGCCACCGCGTCGCGCAGATAGGCGGCACGGCGCTTGGCGTTCCAGTCGCGCTGTATGGCGTACGAGAGGGAGCCGTGCGGCATCTGGACCCACTCGCGCTGCGGATGCGGGGTCAGCCGGAACTTTCCGTACGAGGCGCGTTCGAAGAACTGGCTGGTGGCCGGGAAGTAGTCGGCGGCCAGTTCCCCGGGGGTGGAGAGGGGCGGGGAGTCCGGGAAGGAGAGGAACACCATCACCGCGTTCAGGTTCCTGACCGGGCGCGGGTAGGCGGTGTTCCAGGTGTCGAGGCCCTCCGAGTGGTGCGCGGTGGTGCGGCGCAGAGCGCACGGACCCGCGGTGGGCTCGGCGATGGCGGGGCCCGCGACCAGGGAGGTGGCGGCAAGGGCGGCCAGCGAGGTGAGCAGGGCGGCGGTGCTGCGCAGACGGGAGTTCTCCCCTCCACGGGTGAGTCCCCAAGGGGGGAGCTGACGCGGCACGTCGACCTCCGGGTGCGGAATGCGGGACACCCCACCCACCTTGTGATGTTTTGTTGAAGTACGCCCTGTTTGTCTGGCCCTTCCGAGTGAGGGAGAGGCACGAGTGCGACACCCCGAGCGCTCACGGAACGTCACAAGCGATCGGGTCGCAACGCAACCAGTTCAGGGCCGAGCAGAAACGATCTGCCGATGGCCGTGGGCCCCACTCGACCCGGTGATACGGCTGGAAGGGGCCGTCGGCCGACCTCTATGATCGGCACACTTTCCCTGCGCGGGCCCGGCCTCCACACCACCGCCCGCCCTCAGCCGGGCGCCCGACGAGACCTGTTCGAGAACAACCTGCACTGCGGGAGCAAGCGGTGAACGGAACGTCCGAAGGGCCCATCCCCACGACGGTCACGGCGCCCGGATTCCGGGCCGGCGTCACGGAGCGTCGCCGCACGAGGGAGTCCGACTACCGCGCCGCCTTCGCGGCCGCGCCCCTGCCCCTCGCCGTCGTCGACAGCGAGGGTCTCGTCCTCAGTGCCAACGACGCCCTGGCCGCCCTCTTCGGCACGGCCCCCGGGGCACTCACCGGGAGCGTCGTCGCCGAGCTGATCGACCTGACCTCCGACGCCCGCACCTGGCACGCGTACCGCGAGGTGCTGCGCGGGCGGCAGGCCAGGCTGCGCTGCACCCGGCGCCTGAAGCACCCCGACGGGCACTCGCTGTGGGTCCAGATCACGGTCTCGCCGATGCCGATGCCGGAGCCCGCGGGGCGCGGTGAGGGCGGGACCGTCGGCCGCGATGCGGGCGGGGCCGCTCTCCTCGCCGCCACCGACATCAGCGCGCGCCGCGAGCTGCAGGCCCGGCTGCGCCATGTGCAGATGCACGACCCGGTGACCCGGCTGCCCAACCGCAACCTCTTCTTCGAGCGGCTCGCCTCGGCGCTCGAAGCGGGTACGTACGACGACACGAGCACCGGCCGGATCGGGCTCTGCTATCTCGACCTCGACGGGTTCAAGGCGGTCAACGACACCCTCGGCCACCGGGTCGGCGACCGGCTGCTCGCCGCCGTCGCGGAGCGGCTCACCCGCTGCGCCGACCGGGCCGGGTACGGCAGGCCGGCGGCGCCGCTGGTCGCACGCCTGGGCGGCGACGAGTTCGCGCTGCTCGTCGAGGACTCGACCGGCACGGACCAGCTGGTGGACCTCGCCGACACGGCGCTGGCGGCGCTGCAGGAGCCGTTCGACCTGTCCGGGCAGCGGCTCGCCGTCTCCGCGTCCATCGGCGTCGTGGAGCGCCGCGCCGCGGGCACCACCACGACAGGGCTCATGCAGGCCGCCGACACCACGCTGTACTGGGCGAAGACGGACGGCAAGGCCCGCTGGACCCTCTTCGACCCCGAACGCAACGCCCACCGCATGACCCGTCAGGCGCTCGCCAGCTCACTGCGGCCCGCCGTCGAGCGGGGCGAGTTCGTCCTGGACTACCAGCCGCTGGTGGGGCTCGACGACGAGGGCGTGCACGGGGTCGAGGCGCTGGTGCGGTGGCAGCATCCGCAGTTCGGACTCCTGACGCCGAATCGGTTCATCGGACTGGCGGAGGAGGACGGGTCGATCGTGCAGCTGGGGCGCTGGGTGCTGCGCAGTGCCTGCCGGCAGGCGCGGTCCTGGCAGCTGGAGCATCCTGAGCGGGAGCCCGTGTTCGTCAGCGTCAACGTGGCGGTGCGGCAGGTGTGGGACTCCGACCTGGTCGCGGACGTCGCGGAGATCCTCGCCGAGACCGGACTCCCCGCGCGTCTGCTGCAGTTGGAGCTCACCGAGTCCGCCGTCATGGGCTCGGCGGGGCGGCCGCTGCAGGCCCTGCAGGCGCTCAGCGACATGGGGGTACGGATCGCCATCGACGACTTCGGGACGGGCTACTCGAACCTGGCGTACCTGAGCCGGCTCCCGGTGTCCGTACTGAAGCTGGACGGGTCCTTCGTGCGGGGTTTCCAGTACGAGGAGGGGGAGGCGCACACCAATCGCGCCGACGAGGTCATCGTGGAGGCGATGGTCCAGCTCGCGCATCGGCTGGGGCTCACGGTGGTGGCGGAGTGCGTGGAGACTGCGTCTCAGGCTGCGCGGCTTCGGAAGATCGGGTGCGATACGGGGCAGGGGTGGCTGTACTCCCGCCCCGTTGCGGCGGATCGTATCTCCGTACTGCTACGGGGGGCGTCGTAGGGCGGCTCGCGGCACGCCCTGGCCGACCTGCGTGTGGCCCTGCGGGCGGCCTGACGCGTCTGCGTGGCTCCGCGGATCGGCCGGTGCGGGTCGCTGTGGGTTGCTCGCGCAGTTCCCCGCGCCCCTAAAAACACCCCCGGCCCCCCGTAAGGGGCGCGAGGAACCGCGCGACTAGCCCAAAACGACCCGCACCCATCAGCGACGAGACCACCCCCAAGGGGCGCGAGGAACTGCGCGAGCAACCCAAAACAACCCGCACCCATCAGCGACGAGACCACCCCCAAGGGGCGCGAGGAACTGCGCGACCAGCCCACAGCTCCCCGCACCCGCCCACACAGCGCCGCAGGCAGACGCGTCTGCGTGGTTCCGCGGATCGGCCTGTGCGGCACACAGAGGGCTGAGCGCGCAGTTCCCCGCGCCCCTAAAGACGCCCCCCCCGCAAAGGGGCGCGAGGAACTGCGCGAGCAACCACGAACGACCCGCGCCCGTCAGCGGCGAGATCACCCCCAAGGGGCGCGAGGAACTGCGCGACCAGCCCACATCGACCCGCACCCGCAGCGCCGCGCCCCGCACCCGCCCCCTACCGGGGCAACCCGTACGCGTCGGCGATGAGTTCGTACGAGCGCAGCCGCACGTCGCCCCCGTGCGCGTTACCCGTGATCATCAGCTCATCCGCCCCCGTGCGCTTCGCGAGGTCGTCCAGGCCCGTGCGGACCTGGTCCGCGGTGCCGTGGATGACGTTGGCGTTCCAGGAGTGGACGAACTCCCGCTCCATCTCGGTGAATTCGTGCGCCGCCGCCTCCTCGGGGGTGGGGACCAGGCCAGGGCGGCCGGTGCGCAGGCGGACCATGTTCAGGGCGGCCGCCATGACCTGGCGGCGGGCCTCGTTCTCGTCGTCGGTCGCGAGCGCCGAGACGCCGATGAGGGCGTACGGGGCGTTCAGGAGCGCGGAGGGCTTGAACGACTCGCGGTAGAGGTCGAGCGCCGGAATCGTGTTCTGCGCCGAGAAGTGGTGCGCGAAGGCGAACGGCAGGCCGAGCGCCCCGGCGAGGCGCGCGCTGAAGCCGGAGGAGCCGAGCAGCCAGAGGGGCGGGCGGTGCGTGGACTGGACGCCGCCGGGCGAGGTCGCCTGGATGGGCCCGGGGACGGCGTGGATGCGCCGGTAGGGGTGGCCGTCGGGGAAGTCGTCGTCCAGGAAACGGGTGAGCTCGGCGAGCTGCTGGGGGAAGTCGTCGGCGCCTTCGCCCAGGCGGTCCGTGCGGCGCAGCGCCGCGGCGGTCGCGCCGTCCGTGCCGGGCGCGCGGCCGAGGCCCAGGTCGACGCGGCCGGGGGCCATCGCCTCCAGCGTGCCGAACTGTTCGGCGATGACGAGCGGCGCGTGGTTGGGCAGCATGACGCCGCCCGAGCCGAGCCGGATGCGGCCGGTGTGGGCGGCCAGGTGGGCGAGGATCACGGCCGGGGAGGACGAGGCGACGCCCGGCATGGAGTGGTGCTCGGCGACCCAGTAGCGGTGGTAGCCGCGGGCCTCGGCCAGCTTGGCGATCTCCACGCTGGTGCGCAGCGCGTCGGTGGCGGTGCGCCCCGCCCCGACGGTGACGAGGTCGAGCACGGACAGGGGCACGGGCGCGGTGCCGTGCCGCTCGCCGCGGATGCCGTCGCTGGTCGGGTCCACTGTCACTTGGGGTGCCTCCTGCACTGCGTACGTACGTCGTGTCGTGGCTCTCGTGGCTACGGGACCCAGAACAGGAGGCTCACTCCGTTTTATTCCCGGCGGCGCCGACGGGCGCGCCACCGCCGCCGTCCCACTACCGTGCCGACCATGGCTGATCCCCTGAAGACCCTCGTCGACGGAGTCGAGGTCGAAGTGCCCAACACCATCCCGGACATCCGCGCCGCCCTGCCCGAAGGACGGCGCACCGAGTTCGACCGGGCCATCAACGAGGCCGGGGTCGACGAGATCCACGCCGTGATGCGGCACTGGATGCTTGAGGCCGTGCCCGATCCCGACGCCGAGGCCCGCCTCGCCCGGCTCGCTTCCGACGAGGCGGAGAGGCGGGGCACGTCGTGAGCCCTCGCCACCGCAGGACACACCGCGTCACCTACGCGCCGCCCGCCGACGACACCCTCGCCAAGATGGGCGACGCCGACGCCTTCCGCGCCACGCTGAGCCGGACCCTGGGCCGGGACCCGTACGGCCACGGCTCCACACCCGTACGGGACGACCCCGACCGCCGCGAGGCGACGGTCGACGGCGCCATCGTCCTCTATTACGTCTCCGGATCGGTCCAGACGTTAACGGTGGTCAGACTGATCCTCAGCCCTTGACCTGGACCAGCGGCTCCTTCGTGAAGAGGTGCCCGAGGGACGGCGCGTTGACCCGGCGCCCGGCCAGCCGCAGGGCCTCCCAGACCGTGACCTGGTTG
This sequence comes from Streptomyces sp. NPDC058308, assembly GCF_042880275.1. Taxonomy (NCBI): domain Bacteria; kingdom Bacillati; phylum Actinomycetota; class Actinomycetes; order Kitasatosporales; family Streptomycetaceae; genus Streptomyces; species Streptomyces sp. NPDC058308. Next base: position 267,994 of record NZ_JBHVZA010000003.1, on the reverse strand, counting down.
GCCGTCAGGACCGGCTTGCCGAGCTCGGACTCCAGATCGGCGACGTAGGCCGCCGTGTGCAGCGCCGTGTCCGGCAACAGCACCGCCTGGGCGTCCGGGTGGTCGCCGTCGCGGGCAAGGGCGAGGACCTCGTCGCGGCCCCACGTGCCGACCTCGGCCGCCGTGACGATGCCGCTGCCCCGCGTCGAGACGACCTCCACCCCCGACGCCTTCAGGAACGCCGAGAAGTGTGCCGCCACGTCCTCCGGATAGGTCGCCGCGACCGCGACGCGGACCGCGCCCACCTCGCGCACGGCGTGCGCGAAGGCGAACGAGGTCGACGAGGCGGGCAGCCCCGCCGCCCGAGCCAGCTCGCGCACCTGGTCGTGGGCGCCCTCCCAGCCGAAGACGAAGCTGGCACTGGTGCACGCCCAGACCACCGCCTCCGCGCCGGAGAGCCGCAGCTCCTCGACGCCCGCGGCGAGCCGCGGGGCCGCGCCCATTTCGAGGAGCGCGTCGACCCGGTGCGCGTCCTCGCCGATGTCCGTGTGGACGACCTGCAGCCGGACATCGCTGCCGAGCATCTGCTCCATGCGGGGATAGTCGTCCTCGGCCGAGTGCCCCGGGTAGAGAAATCCGAGTGCCGTCACGTCCAGCCTCCTCCTTCTGCGGGTGGTACTTCGGGCAGGCCCTGCCGCGGGGCCGGCGGCTCGAACGGGATCGCGCCCGGTCGTGCCGTCGGATCGATCAGCGCCTGATAGGGCCCTACCGCACGCGTACCCAGCCGACGCAGGGCGGACCACATCGTCACCTGGTTCGCGGAGATCACCGGCATCCGCAGTTCCGCTTCCAGCTGCGGGATGACGTCGTACGTCGGGAGGTTCGTGCAGCTGATGAACAGGGCGTCGACGTCACCGCCCCGGCTCCGAATCGCGCGGCGCGCCATGTCCGCCACGTCGCGGTAGGGCACCTTCCAGATGTGCCGGGTGAGTCCGAGGTAGGCGCGCGCGGCGACGGTGACGTCGGCCTCGCCCAGGTACTCCTCCAGGGACTGGGTCACCGACCAGGTGTAGGGCGTGACCAGCGCGATGCGCCGCGCGCCCAGTTCGTCGAGGGCTTCCAGGAGGGCGCCGGAGGTGGTCACCGAGGCGACCGCGCCCTCCCGTGTCATGGCTTCGCACATCGCGCGCTCGCCCGCGATGCCACCGACGAAACTGCCCGAAGTGCAGGCGTACGCGAGAACTTCGGGCTCGGCGGCGGTCAGCGCGCGGACCGCCTCGGCGAGCGTCTCGTGCTCGCTGACCAGGCGCGCGAGGTCGAGGCTGACCTCGACGGGCACGTACGGCGTGCGGGTCAGATGGAGCGAGATCTCGTCCGGGATCCACCGCCACAGTTCGCGGTCGAGGACGAAGTCGAAAGGGGCAACGACACCTACACCTCGTTGAGGGTGCGGTCCGCCGAGGAAAGAGACGTCCATGAACAGTCCCCAAGTTCGTGCGTGTGTTCAGGGACCGGCCGGGGGCCGGGACGAGCGATGCCGGCGACGCGCCGGGACGGCGGGACGGGGATGCTGCGCGGACGGACCGCACAGAGTGTGTGAACGGCTGCACGGAGAGTACTGGCTCGCCGCACTGCCGGTACAGCAGTGCCTCTGTTGACGAAGGTAGGTTCGGGTGCGAGCGTGGTCAATCCGCACATCTCAGACGGCCGAGTCGAGTTTCTGACGCGGCGTGGCCGTACCTCTGACCGGGAAGCGGAACCTCATTGCGAAACGGTTTCCCCTCGTCGTCCGAAACGACCGTTCTTGTCCTTGACGCCGCACCCCCGACGCCCCCGCCGCGGCTCGGCAGCCTGACCGGACGCGCCCGCGTCCTGCACGCCGACGGGGCCACGCTGGCCGAGCGGCTGCCGCTCGCCGACGTGCTGCTCGTATGGGACTTCTCCTCGGACGCGGTGCGCCGCGCCTGGCCGGGCGAGGGGCCGCGACCTCGCTGGGTGCACACCGCGAGCGCGGGCGTGGACCACCTGATGTGCCCCGAACTCGCCGCGTCCGAGGCGGTGGTGACCAATGCGCGCGGCGTCTTCGACCAGCCCATCGCGGAGTACGTAGCGGCGCTCGTACTCGCCATGGCCAAGGATCTGCCGCACACCCTGGAGCTGCAGCGCGAGCGCTCCTGGCAGCACCGCGAGACGCGGCGGATCGCGGGCACGCGCGCGTGCGTCGTCGGCTCGGGGCCCATCGGGCGGGCGATCGCGCACACCCTGAAGGCGCTGGGCATCACCACGGCGCTGGTGGGCCGCACGTCCCGGCCCGGCGTGCACGGGCCCGAGGACCTCGACCGGCTGCTCGCGCGCGCCGACTGGGTGGTGTGCGCGGCGCCGCTCACGGACGACACGCGCGGCATGTTCGACGCGCGGCGCTTCGGCGTCATGCAGCCCTCCGCGCGGTTCGTCAACATCGGCCGCGGCCCGCTCGTCGTCGAGGACGACCTGGTGGCGGCGCTGGCCAAGCGGTGGATCGCGGGCGCGGCCCTCGACGTCTTCGCGCACGAGCCGCTGCCCGCGGACAGCCCCCTGTGGACGGCTCCCGGACTGCTCGTCTCCCCCCACATGAGCGGCGACACGATCGGCTGGCGAGACGAACTGGGCGCTCAGTTCGTCGAGTTGTACGAGGCGTGGGAGGCGGGGCGGCCGCTGGCGAACGTGGTCGACAAGAAACGTGGGTATGTCCCAGGGCATTGATCACGCCTCACCCCCACCCCCACGGCACCCCCACCCCCGTCTGTCTTCTGAGGAGCGTGCATGACCGACCTCACGGATCTCACCGCCGTACAACTCGTGGACGGCTACCGCAAGGGTGAATTCAGCCCGGTCGACGCGGCCCGTGCCACGCTGCGCAGGGCCGAGGAGACCCAGCCGGCGGTGAACGCGTTCGTGCGGATCGAGCCGGAGACGGCGTTGGCGCAGGCAGAGGCCAGTGCGCGGCGGTGGCGGCGGGGCGAGCCGCAGGGGCTGGTGGACGGCGTTCCGGTGTCGGTGAAGGACCTGCTCCTGATGCGCGGCGGGCCGACCCTGCGCGGTTCGATGACCGTGAGTCCGGAGGGGAAGTGGAACGAGGACGCCCCCTCGGTCGCCCGCCTGCGCGAGCACGGCGCGGTGTTCATCGGCCGCACCACGACCCCGGAGTTCGGGTGGAAGGGCGTCACGGACAGTGCCCAGAGCGGCATCACCCGCAATCCGTACGACACGTCGCGCACCTCGGGCGGCTCCAGCGGCGGCAGCGCGGTCGCCGTGGCGGTCGGCGCGGGCCCGCTGTCGCTCGGCACGGACGGCGGGGGTTCGGTGCGGATCCCGGCGGCGTTCTGCGGGATCTTCGCGATGAAGCCGACGTACGGGCGCGTGCCGCTGTATCCCGCGAGCCCGTTCGGGACGCTCGCCCACGTGGGCCCGATGACGCGGGACGCGGCGGATGCGGCGCTGATGATGGAGGTCATCACCGGTCCCGACGCCCGTGACTGGTCCCAGCTCGGCGCGGTGGCGGGCGGTTTCCGCGCGGGCCTCGACGGCGGGGTGCGCGGCCTGCGCGTCGCCTACTCCCCCTCGCTCGGCGGCCAGGTCGCGGTGCGGCCCGCGGTCGCGGCGGCGGTGCGGCGGGCGGTGGAGTCCCTCGCGGCGCAGGGCGCGTACGTCGAGGAGGCCGACCCCGACTTCTCCGAGCCGGTGGATGCCTTCCACACCCTGTGGTTCAGCGGAGCGGCGCGCGTCGTGCAGCATCTGGCGCCCGCTCAGCGGGAGTTGCTCGAACCGGCGCTGCGGGAGGTCTGCGGGCAGGGTGCCCGCTACAGCGCGCTGGACTATCTGGCCGCCGTCGACGTGCGCATGGACCTCGGACGCCGCATGGGCAGCTTCCACTCGACGTACGACCTGCTGGTCACGCCGACGCTGCCGATCACGGCGTTCGAGGCCGGGGTCGAGGCACCGCGGGGCTCCGGGCACCGGCGCTGGACGGGCTGGACCCCGTTCACGTACCCCTTCAACCTCACCCAGCAGCCCGCCGCGACGGTGCCCTGCGGGGCTGATGACGACGGGTTGCCCATCGGCGTTCAGTTGGTGGGCGCGCGCCACGCCGACACGGTGGTGCTCCGGGCCGCGCACGCCCTGTACGAGGCGGGCAGCGCGGATCTCGCGCCGCCCGCGCCGGTGGTGAGCTGAACGGCGGGGGCGCTCAGGCGCGTTTGAAGTTCAGCGTTTCTCCCTGTGCGCCCGCGCGCCACAGGTCGTTGCAGGCCTCGGCCATCCGGTCGAGGCCTTCGACGATCTGGCCCCAGACGATGCCGGGGACCCAGCCGACATCGCCGTTCAGGAGCAGGTTGTTCCGCTCGTAGAACAGGGCGAGGTCGACGACCGTGGTGCCCGCCCGCACGTCGGCCTCCGCCTCGTAGCCGTACGCCTGGGTGCCCAGTTCCGTGCCCGAGAAGGAGAAATAGCAGAGATCTCCCGGGATGGGAGTGACGGTCGGGTTCTCCAGGGGCGGCTCCCGGTCCGCGAAGGCCGGGAAGAGGGCGTAGATCTCGTTGCGCGCGTACTTCGCGTGATAGACGTCCGAGCCGAGTGGCAGCGCCTCCCACACCGCCGCGCAGGTCACCGGGGCCCGGTCGTCGAGCAGCTTTGCCGTGCACTGAACTCCCCGCTTGGCGAGGGAGACTTCGATGAATCGCTCTGGCATGTGTCCCATGCTCCTCCTTGGGTCAAGAGGACAACGATTGCATCAGGGGCCGGAATTCATCGGCATATCTCGCGTCGAGCCGGGTAGCCGCGCGCCCATGGCTCCACCACTTGGGAACAACGAGGGATTCACCGGCAGAGCGGTCCGCCGCCGCGCCCTGCTCACCGGAGCGGGCGGGGCGGCCCTGGGCGCTTTCGGGGTCTCGGCATGCAGCCGGGTACCCGACGAGGGGAAGGTTGAGGGGGGCGATCTGCTGGACAGGTTGCGCGACAGCGGTACGGTCAGGATCGGTGTCGCGGGCGAGGTCCCGTTCGGGTACATCGACGAGAACGGCGAGGTCACCGGGGAGGCACCGGCGATCGCCAAGGTCATCTTCCCGCGCCTTGGCGTGCCCAAGGTCAAGGCGGTGCCCACGAAGTTCGGCGCCCTGATCCCCGGCCTGACGCAGGCGCGGCAGTTCGACGTGGTCTCGGCGGGCATGTACATCAACCCGACGCGGTGCGAGCAGGTCCTCTTCTCCGACCCCGACTACCTCATGCTCGACTCCTTCATCGTGAAGAAGGGCAACCCGCACGGCATCAAGGGGTACGAGGACATAGCCAAGAAGGGTCTGAAGCTGGCGAGCGGCACGGCCTACGCGGAGATCGACTACGCCAAGGCGGCGGGCGTGAAGTCCGTGCTCGTCCTGCCCGACCAGGTGGCGGGGATGGACGCCGTGTCCCAGGGCCGGGTGGACGCCTTCGCCGGCACCAACGTCACCGTCCGCACGGTGATCAAGAACAACCCGCGCGTCGAGGCGACGAAGCCCTTCCAGCCCGTCGTCGACGGCAAGCCGGCCTACGGCGCCGGCGGCTTCGCCTTCCGGCTCTCCGAGAAGAACCTGCGGGACGCCTTCAACAGGGAGCTGCACAAGCTCAAGAAGAGCGGTGAACTCCTGCGCATCGTCAAGGAGTTCGGCTTCACCGAGGCCGAGATGACCAACCTCACCGTGGCCAGGCTCTGTCCCCCGGCGAAGGGCGCCTCGTCATGATGTCGTCGGAGTTCTTCGGGAACTGGTTCCTGCCGGGCGTCTGGATCACCGTCCAGGTCACCTTCCTCAGCGCGGCCCTCGCCTTCGTGATCGCCTTCCCGATCGGCGTGCTGCGCACGAACCGGCTCTGGATCGTGCGGTTCCTCGCCGGGGCCTACTTCGAGATCTTCCGCAGCACCTCGTCGCTGGTCTTCATGTTCTGGATCGCGTTCACGGTGCCGCCGGTCTTCAACATCAGCTTCCAGCCGATGTTCGCGGGCATCCTCGCCCTCGGCATCACCTACGGGGCGTACGCCTCCGAGATCGTGCGCGGCGCGCTCGCCGCGGTGCCGCCCGCGCAGCGCGAGGCGGGCATCGCCCTGAACTTCACCCCCACGCAGCGGCTGCGCCGCATCGAACTGCCGCAGGCCTGGCCGGAGATGATCCCGCCGTTCAACAACCTGCTCATCGAGCTCCTGAAGGGCACCTCGCTGGTGTCCCTCATCGCGGTGGCCGACATGACCTTCGCCGGTGACCTGCTGCGGCTCGTGAAGAGCGAGAGCGCGCCGATCTACACGCTGCTGCTCGCCCTGTACTTCGTCTTCGCCTTCGTCCTCACGCGCGGCATGCGGCTCCTGGAGCGGCACGCCAAGAAGCGGGTGGGGCAGACGCCCGAGAAGACGAGCCTGTTCGGCGGGATGCGCTCCAAGTCGACGATCGATGCCGTCACCGGCACGGGGGGTGCCAAGTGAACTGGAACTGGGATCACGTCGACGACTTCATGCCGCTCTTCTGGGACGGCGTGGAGCTCACCCTCAAGGCGCTGCTCTTCGGCACCCTGATCGCCTTCTCCCTCGGCCTGGTCTGGGCCGTCGCGCAGCGCTCGCCGAAGAAGTGGATCCGCTGGCCGGTCACGGTCGTCACCGAGTTCATCCGGAACACCCCGCTCCTGGTGCAGCTGTTCTTCCTGTTCTACGTGGTGCCGGAGTGGGGACCCTCGATGTCCCCGCTCACCACGGGCATCGTCGGGCTCGGGCTGCACTACTCGACGTACACGTCGGAGGTCTACCGCGCCGGCATCGACGGCGTACCGGCCGGCCAGTGGGAGGCGGCGACCGCGCTCAGCCTCTCCAAGCGCCGCACCTGGACGTCCGTGATCCTGCCGCAGGCGGTGCGCCGGGTGATCCCCGCGCTCGGCAACTACGTGATCGTCATGCTGAAGGAGTCGCCGCAGATGTCCGCCATCGGCGCGCTCGACATGCTGGGCCAGGCCCAGGGCTACAGCCAGACGACCTTCACCTACGAGGCGATCAGCGTGGTCGGTGTCGCCTTCATCGTCATCGCCTACCCGGCCTCTCTTCTTCTGCGAGTTTTGGAGCGTCGCCTTGTCCGCTGACAGCAGCACTTCCCAGGAAATCCCCAACCCAGCCGTCGACGGCAGCGAGCTGATCCGCTTCGACAAGGTCGTCAAGCGCTACGGCGCGAACACCGTCCTCGACGAGCTGGACTTCTCCGTCGCCTCCGGCAAGCACGTGACGCTGATCGGCCCGTCCGGCTCCGGCAAGACCACGATCCTGCGGCTCCTGATGACCCTGGTGAAGCCGGAGCAGGGCACCATCAAGGTGGGTGGCAAGTACCTCACCCACGAGGAGAAGAACGGCAAGCTCGTCCCCGCCGGCGAGAAGCACGTCCGCGAGGTCCGCAAGAACATCGGGATGGTCTTCCAGCAGTTCAACCTCTTCCCGAACATGAAGGTGCTCAGGAACATCACCGAGGCACCCGTCAGCGTCCTCGGCATGTCCAAGGACGAGGCCGACGTACGGGCCCGCGAGCTGCTCGACCTGGTCGGGCTCGGCGACCGCTGCGACGCCTATCCGACCCAGCTCTCCGGCGGCCAGCAGCAGCGCGTCGCCATCGCGCGCGCCCTGGCCATGCGGCCCCAGGTCCTGCTGCTCGACGAGGTGACGTCGGCGCTCGACCCGGAGCTGGTGGCGGGCGTCCTCGACGTGCTCCGCGACATCGCGCACACCACGGACATCACGATGCTGTGCGTGACGCACGAGATGAACTTCGCCCGGGACATCTCGGACCAGGTGCTCATGTTCGACTCGGGCCGGGTCATCGAGTCGGGGACCCCGGAGAAGATCTTCACGGAGCCGGAGCACGAGCGGACCCGCGAATTCCTCAGCGCGGTGCTGTGAGCCCGTACCGGGCTTGACATGGGCATATGCCAAAGCGGTGCGTTCCCGCCGATCAGGCGGGAGCGCGCCACCAATCTCCTCAACCGTCGCTCCGAATGCGCCACTTGACGGCTATCGTGGGACCGAGCCCAGCTGTCCGGAACCGTTCCACGCAGGGGGAAGCCGTGGCGTTGAAGCACGAGGCGACCACGCCGCACCGCTCCGTCCAGAGCGCCCTGCGGGTCCTGGAGACCGTCGCACGGCACGGTACCGGCGTGACCGCGGCCCGCATCGCCAGGGACACCGGTCTGCCCCTCGCCCAGTTGGTCCCCCTGCTCGGCATGCTGCGCGGTGAGGGGTACGTCGAGCAGCTCACCGGCGAGAGCGCCGGTGCGTACGTGACCGGGGAGACCCTCAGCCGCCTCGGCTCGGCCCACCACCACGCCGAGGCGCTGCGCGAGAAGCTCCAGAAGACCCTCGACGGACTGCGCGACTCCATCGGCGCCGCCGTCTACATCAGCCGTTACGTGGACGGCGAGGTCCGCGTCACCGACTTCGCCGCGGGCCCCCGCGCCCCCGCGGTCAACGAATGGGTGGACTTCCGCTCCTCCGCCCACGCCAGCGCCGTCGGCAAGAGCCTGCTCACCCAGCTCGACGTGGACGGCCGCAGGGACCACCTCTCCCGACACAAGATGGCCCGCCTCACCTCCCGGACGATCACGAACGAGCGGGTGCTCCTGAACCGCCTCGCCGCCCAACCCGCCACGGTCCCCGTCCTCGACCTCCAGGAGTACGCGGTCGGCACGGTCTGCGCGGCCGTCCCCATCACTGCGGGCTCTGCGGTGGGGTGCCTGGCGCTCTCGCTGCCGGTCGAGCACGCGCATCGGCTGCGGGAGGCCGCGGACACCTTGAACCGCGGGGCGGCGCCGGTGCTGCTGTCCCTGGCCATCTAGGCAGCCGCAGGCCGGTGGGGGCCGGGTCGTGCGGTTCCCCGCGCCCCTTCGGGTCGCCATGGTCAGAGGCACCCCCGCGCACCAGGTACTATTTATGAGTCAGCAGGCGCCGCTAGCTCAGTTGGTTAGAGCAGCTGACTCTTAATCAGCGGGTCCGGGGTTCGAGTCCCTGGCGGCGCACTTGCGAATGCCGAAAGGGCGTTCCCGGTCTCCGGGGACGCCCTTTCGCGTTGGCTCGTGTCCTCAGGGTGCGGTTTCCCGCACCCTGACTCGACGGCAACCCTCATACCGCCGCTGACCTGCGCTTTCTAGCGTTACCTCCATGGACCTCATGACGCTCGCCCTCCCCCAGGAACCCGCGGGAGGCATCGCGGGCTGGGCCGCCGACCTCGTGGACGTGCTCGGCGGACCGGGCGCCGGGCTCGCCATCGCCCTGGAGAACCTGTTCCCGCCGCTGCCCAGCGAGGTGATCCTGCCGCTCACCGGCTTCGCCGCGGGACAGGGCGTGATCAGCCTGTTCTCCGCGCTGTTCTGGACCACGCTCGGCTCCGTGACCGGCGCCGCCGCCCTCTACTGGATCGGGGTGCTCTTCGGACGGGAGCGCCTGCACGCCCTGTGGGCGAAGCTGCCGCTGGTGAAGACCTCCGACCTGGAGCGGACCGAGGCGTGGTTCGCCCAGCACGGCACCAAGGCCGTGCTCCTGGGCCGGATGGTGCCGATCTTCCGCAGCCTGATCTCCGTACCGGCCGGAGTGGAACGCATGCGCCTTCCGGTCTTCCTCGCCCTGACCACGCTGGGCAGCCTGGTCTGGAACACCGTCCTCGTCATGGCGGGCTACTGGCTGGGCGACCAGTGGGACGCGGTCGAGACGTACGTCGGCCTCCTCTCCAAGGCGGTCCTGGTCCTCGTCCTCCTCGCGGTCGCGGTGTACGTGGTGGTGCGCGTGCGGTCCCGCGACCGGAGCAGGCCGGGGGCCGGGCCCCGCCACCGCCGTGCGGACTAGGCCCTGTCGTCAAACTCGCGTCGTTCGCCCGGAGGGCGGCCTCGCGGCGTCTGGTGCGTGCGATCGCAAGGCGGAGGGTCATCCCGGTACTGGGCGTACCGGGATGAGCCCGACAACGCGGCGAGCGTGCGTGCCAGACGCCGCGAGGCAGACGCGAGTTCGACGACAGGGCCTAGCCCTCCCGGGGCTCGGCTAGTGTCGGGCGATGTGAAGGAGCCCGTCGCCGCCCCGTTCGTCCTGCGGGTCTGCGGTGTGCTCGTCGGCTGCCTCACCGCCCTGCTCGGCCTGCTGTACTTCGCCGGCGCCGGCGCGGGCCTCGGCGCCTTCCTGCTCTGGCCGCGCACCCGCGCCCACGCCCACGCCCTCCTGGCGGCGGGCGCCCGCCGGCTCACCGCCCTGGAACGGTGGCGCCGCTCCCTCTTCTTCCACGACGTCTTCCCCGAGCACCGCGCATCCGACCAGCAGGTCCTGCGCTACCTCGCGGCCCGTACGTACTCCGGGCTGCTGTGCGCGGTCGTGGTCGCACTCGTCGACTTCGGTGCCGTGCTCGCCGGGATCTTCGCCGTGTCGATCACCCGCTCCTCGATGACCTGGGTGGACCTGCTCAGCCAGGTCGTCCTCGGCGGCACCCTGCTCTTCCTCGCCGTACAGGGTCTGCGCGCCCTCACCGACCAGGACGCACGCCTGGCCCGCGAGTGCTTCGGCCCCTCCGAGCGCGAACTCCTGCGGCGCCGCATCGACGAACTGGCCACCAGCCGTGCCGCGGTCGTCCGGGCCGTCGACGTGGAGCGGCGCCGCGTCGAGCGTGATCTGCACGACGGCGTCCAGCAGCGCCTCGTCGCCCTCGCCATGCTGCTCGGCCGGGCCCGCCGCGGCCGCACCCCGGAGCGGGCCGACGCCCTGCTCGAACAGGCCCACAAGGAGGCGCGGGAAGTCCTCACGGAACTGCGCGAGGTGGCCTGGCGGATCTACCCCACCGCGCTCGACAGCGTGGGCCTGCGCGAGGCGCTCGGCGGGGTGTCGGAGCGGTGCGCGCTGCCCGTACGCATCGAGTACGACGTGCCGCAGCCGCTGCCCTCTCCCGTCGAGACGGCCGCCTACTTCGTCGTGTCGGAGGCCGTGACCAACGCCGCCAAGCACGCGGCGGCCGAGGAGGTCTTCGTGCGGGTCCACCGGGAGGGCCCCACGCTCACCGTCCTGGTCCGCGACACCGGGGCCGGTGGCGCCGATCCCGCGGGCAGCGGGCTCACCGGGCTGCGCAGCCGGGTCGCCGCGCTCGACGGCACACTCCATGTCGACAGCCCTCCCGGAGGGCCCACCACGATCACCGCGGAGCTGCCGTGCGCGTAATCCTCGCCGAGGACTCGACCCTGCTGCGGGAGGGCCTGGTCCGGCTGCTCGCCGAGGAGGGCCACGAGGTCCTCGCCGCCGTGGGCGACGCCGACGCGCTGCTGCGCGAGGTCGGGGCGCACACCCCCGACGTCGATGTCGTCGTCACCGACATCCGGATGCCGCCGGACCACACCGACGAGGGCCTGCGCGCCGCGGTGCGGATCCGCGAACTGCGCCCCGAGATCGGCGTCCTCGTGCTGTCCCAGTACGTGGAGCGCAACTACGCGGCGCAGCTGCTCACTTCGAGCGCCGAGCGGGTCGGCTATCTCCTCAAGGACCGGGTCGCCCAGGTCGAGGAGTTCCTCGACGCGCTTGAGCGGGTGCACGCCGGGGGCGCCGCCATCGACCCCGAAGTCGTACGGCAGTTGCTCATCCGCACCACGCACGTCGACCCGCTGACCCGGCTCACGCCGCGGGAGCGCACCGTGCTCGAAGCCCTGGCGGAGGGCCACACGAACGCGGCGATCGGGCAGAAGCTGCACATCTCGCTGAGCGCGGTCGAGAAGAACCTGAACGCGATCTTCGACAAGCTGGGCCTGTCCCGCGCGGAGGGTTACAGCCGCCGGGTCCTTGCGGTGCTGCGGTATCTGGAGTCCTGAAGTGCCCGGGGCCCTGAGGGAGTTGACCGCTCGGGTTACGACAGGACGAAGCCGTCCATGAACAGTGCCGCCGCGAGCCCCGCCGCGAGGAGCCAGGTGCCGAGCCTCGTCCGGCCGCGGCGGCTCAGTTCGATGACTCCGCCGCAGAGGATGAGCAGCAGGCCGTAGACGCCGACGACCAGGACGGACGACCGGCTCGCGAGGCGCAGCGCGAGGACCACCGCCGCCGCGGCCATCAGCACCGAGGCCGCGGCGATGCGGGCGCGGCGGGCGCGGGCCGCGGGGGTGGGTCCCTGCGGGGTCAGGGGCATCTCGTCTTGCTCGGGGCCGGTTTCGGTCTGTTCTGGCGCGCTCATGGACGTGGATCGTAATCGGTCAGGCGAGCGGTTTTACCTAGTTGTGTCCCTTCCCCACGGATCCCTCACCCTCCGTCTCGGGGGGGGCAGGCCTCAGGGGTCCAGGAGGGCCCCGCGCCCCCGCGCCTCGTACCGCGAGATCAGTTCCGTCACGTCGGGAGGCGTGAGCGGGCGGTAGGCGGACGAGCCCGGCGGGCGCCACCAGACGGGGTCCTGGCACCGGAAGCCCTCGCGGCGCAGCTCGCCGCGGGCGACCTTGTTCGTCGCGGTCACCGGCATCCGGGGCACCACCCGCACGAAGCGCGGCGCCATCTTCGTCCCCAGATCCGGCTGGGAGAGCAGGAATTCGGCGAAGGCGAGCGGGTCGAAAGGGGCGCCGGGGGCCGGGGTGAGCGCCGCCATGACCTGGTCCCCTGCGACCGGGTCCGGCACCGCGTAGACCGCCACCGCCGCCGCACCGCCGTACCGCGCGAGGATGTTCTCGATCATCGCCGCCGCCAGGTTCTCGCTGTCCACCCGCAGCCGGTCGTCCTGGCGCCCCGCGAAGTAGAGGTAGCCGTCGGCGTCGCGGTAGAAGAGGTCGCCCGTCCAGTACCAGCCGTCCCGGACCCGTTCCGCCTGGGCCTCCTCGTTGCGCCAGTACCCCTCGAAGGGGTTCGGCCCGCGGTTCACCAACTCCCCTATCGCGGCGCGCCCGTTCAGCAGGCGGCCGTCCGCGGAGAACCGGGCCGCCGCGCACTCCCGCCGCGTCCCGGGGTCGACCACCGCGAGGTCGTCGCCGGGTGCGGCGCGGCCGATCGCCCCGGCCGGCGTGTCCGGGGTGCGCTGGATCGCCGCGCCGCCCTCGGAGGACCCGTACCCCTCGACGAGCCGCACCCCGAACCGTTCCTCGAAGCGTGCCGCGTCCACCGCGCCGGCCTCGGTCCCGAAGCCGACCCTCAGGGGGTTGTCCCGGTCGTCGGGGCGTTCGGGCGTGGCCAGGACGTACTGGACCGCGCGGCCCACGTAGGTGAAGTACGTGGCCCCGAACCGCCGTACGTCCGGCAGGAACCGGGACGCCGAGAAGCGGTCGCGGAGCGCGACGCCCGCCCCCGCGGCCAGCGCCGGCGCCCAGTCCGCGATCACCGCGTTGCCGTGGAACATGGGCATGCAGATGTAGTGGGTGTCCGAGGGGCGGATCTGGAAGTGCGCGGCCAGGGAGCGGCCCGCGGCCGCGAGGCGGCCCTGGCTGCAGATCGCGGCCTTGGGGGCGCCGGTCGAGCCGGAGGTGAAGTAGAGCAGCATGCGGCTGCCGGGGCCCACCGTCCGGGCGATGTCCGGCTTCGCGTCGGCGTAGGGGGCGAGCAGTTCGCGGTAGGCCGCCGTATCGGTCACCAGGATGCGGACGCCCGGGAGCCGGAGGCCGTCGAGCAGGGGTAAGTGCACTCGCTGCGTCACCAGGACCTTGCAGTCGGTGTGCAGGATGTCGCGGGCCAGTTCCGCGCCGCGCCGGGTGGGGTTGATGCCCGCCACCGCCGCGCCCGCGAGCGCCGCCGCGCTCAGCCAGAGGGGGTATTCGGGGGTGTTGTCGAGCAGGACGCCGATGTGGGGTTCGCCGCGCGGCGTCAGGAGGTCGGTGAGCAGGGCGGCCCGCGCCGCGGCGCCCGCCGCCAGCTGGTGGTGGGTCAGCTCGCCGCCCGGGTGGCGCAGTCCGGTGCGGTGGTCGCCCCACCGCGCCCGTACGAGTTCCGCGACGGTGGTTCCGGTGCTCTCCATGACCGCGCACCATAATTGACGTACCGTCAGATGTGGACCCTGCGCACGCCGTGAGGTCGGCACGGCGTGCGCAGGACCCGCCTGTGGGGTGTGGCCTGTGGGGTGTGGGGTGTGGGGAAGTCGCCCTCAGGCGGCGGTCAGAACTGGACGTCCGAGCAGGCGTAGAACGCGTTCGACGTGTCCGCGACCGTCCAGACGGCGACGATCACGTGGTGACCACTGCGGCCGCTCGGGATGGCGCCACTGTGCGACAGGGTCGCGGGCGGCTGCTGGCTGTTGTACGGGACGCTGAGGAACGGCGTGGCGTCCAGGGCAGACCTGGTCACCGCCTTGCTGTCGTCCCAGCCCTGCTTGGTGATGTAGTACTTGAAATCGGTGGTGCGGTGGCGCGCGGTGAACTGCCAGCGGAAGGTGTAGTTCTGCCCGCCGCTCACCTTGGTCGTCGGCCAGGCCCCGCCCCCTGGCGTCCTGGGCGAGTCGAGCTGACTGAAACCGGCTACGCCCGCCGAACAGATCCTGCCGTCGGCCGGTCCGCCCGCCGGGAAGCCCTTGGGGCCCTCGACGCTCTGCGGCTCGTACTGGATGGAACCGCAGTTGGCCACCACGCCCTTGGCGCAGTTGATCTGGCGACTGGCGGGCAGATCGGTGTAGCCGTGGCTGCTGGCGCCACTGGCGGAGAGCGCGAACGCACCGGCCGTACCGAGGCCGACCAGGGCCGCGTACATCTTCTTGTTTCGCATGTGCCGCTCCTGCCGAACGTGGGGAGTTCCGTGGGACGTGCGCGCACTGCGGTCTAGACCAAGTCTCAGATTATTGGCGTTAGTTGAACATGTCCATACCAATCGTGGAGAGGATCCGTCCGCATCGTCCGCGGGACGCGGCGACCAGTTCACCGTTGGGCGTGTCATTCGCCGCGACCCAGCCCGCAGCCTCCTCCGGCGACCTGCCACCAGCCAATTGCCGCGCCACCAGGCGCTGTTGACGCACCTCAGCCGGTGAGTCGACGTACCAGCACTCCCCCATCAGGGCGCGCGCCACGCGCCAGCCGGGCAGGTCGCAGGCGAGATAGTTCCCCTCGGTGATCACGAGCCGGGCGGCGGGCGCGACGCGGTGGCGGGCGGCGATCGGCTCGTGGAGCGTGCGGTCGTAATCGGGTACGTAGATGTCGTGCGCCGGGTCGTCGAGCACCCGGCGCAGCAGCGCGACGTACCCCGCCACGTCGAAGCTCGGCTCCGAACCCTTGCGGCCGGTGAGGCCGAGCCGCGCCAGCTGGTCGTTGGAGAGGTGGAAGCCGTCAAGGGGCAGATAGGCGGCGCCCTCCCCGATCCGTTCGACCAGAGCCCGCGCGAGGGTGGACTTGCCGGTGCCGGGCGGGCCCGCGATCCCGAGGACCGCGCGCGGGGCGCCTTCGGTCAGCCGCCAGGCGTCGGCGGCGAGGCGGGCGAGGGAGGCGGCGGGGCCGGGGCGGCGGTCATCGGTGTTCTCCATGGCCCGTATAGAACGCCACCGTCAGGTCCTTCACCAAAGCCTTGCGCTCGTAGTCGTCGAGATCCACGAGGCCCCGGGTGGTCAGCCGCGTCACCGTGTCCTCGA
Organism: Streptomyces sp. NPDC058308; assembly: GCF_042880275.1. NCBI lineage: Bacteria > Bacillati > Actinomycetota > Actinomycetes > Kitasatosporales > Streptomycetaceae > Streptomyces > Streptomyces sp. NPDC058308. Next base: position 252,449 of record NZ_JBHVZA010000003.1, on the reverse strand, counting down.
CCGAGTCGACCACCGAGGTCAGGACGGTGTCGCGGTGGCGCGCGTCGAGCGCGGCGACCCGGCGGCGCTGCATCACGGCGGCGACCTCGGGGGCGTACTCGATACGGGTCGGCCGGACCGAGAAGATCTCCACGCCGACCGCCCCGGTGTCCGCGGCGAGCGCCCGGGTCAGCGCCGCGCCGACGGCCTCGGCGTCGCGCAGCGTGGGGGCCTCGTCGTGGAAGGCGTCGGCGGGCAGCCGCGAGAGGACCCGGGCGGTGGCCGCCTCCACGCACTCCCGCAGATACTCCTGGTGGTCCTCGATCGCGAGCGTCGCCCGCGCGGGGTCCTTCACCCGCCACACGACGAGGACGACGACGCGCAGGGCGACGCCGCCGCGGTCCACGGCCGGCATCGGCTCGCTCCGCCAGTGCCGCAGCCGTACGTCGACCCGGCGGCGAAGGAGCAGCGGGTTCACCCACATCAGCCCGGTGCGGCGGACGGTGCCCCGGTAGCGGCCGAAGAGGCTGAGCACCCAGGCCCTGCCGACCCGCCCGCGGGCCAGGCCGCCGAAGCCGAAGAGGCCGAGCGTCCCGGACCCGGCGAGCGACGCCCACTGCGCGGCCCCGAGCCCGGCCCCCTCGTACCCCGGCAGCCCCGTCACCCGCAGCGCGGGCTCCGGCAGCACCCCCGCCCACCACAGCGAGAGCGCGCCGCCGGCGATCCCCGCGCAGCCGCCGAGCACCCCGGCGAGGCCGGGCAGCACCCACGCCCGCCGCTCCCCGAGCGCGGGGTCGACGTCGGGCACGGGCCGCACCGGCGACGCGGCCGCGGGCGGCGCGGGCCGCCGGGCCGTGCGCGGCTGCTCCCCGGTCCCCTGCCTGCGCCGGACCACGGCGGGCGAGAGCGGTACGCCCGTCGCGTCGTCCGGGTCGTCGCGGAAGAGGAGGTGCACGGGGATCTCGGTGGTGGCCTCGCTCTGGATCACCCGTGGCCCTCGCGCGAGGCCCGGCTCGGGCGCCCCGCCGGGCTGCGCGACCGGTTCCTGGGGGGACTCCGGCTGGGAAGCCGCCGTCGCACTCATCGGTGCCTCCGACTCATTCGTGCCTCGTTCTCGTTCGTGCCCGGGCCGCCTCCGCGTCCGGGCCCCTGGCCTGCCCCGCACCGCGTCCCCGCCCCGCTCACCGGAACAACCGCCGCCACGTCTCCGGCCCCGGATAGCCGTCGGCCGCCGCGCCCCGCCAGCCCTGGGCCCGCTGGAACGCCTCCACATTGCGCCGGTCGCTCTCGCTCCAGGACGGTCCCGGGCCCCGGGCGTAGTGCCTGCCGAAGCCCTTCTTCACCAGCTGCCTGCCGAGCCGCTCGATCGCCGGGTCGCTCCGGCCCGGGCGGAAGACGGAGCGGCCGGGGTAGGCGGGCGCGCCCGCACCGCTGCCGGTCACCGGCCCGTCCGCGCCCGCGGCGGGGATGTTCCGCCCCTTGCCCTTCATCAGGTACGACCACGTCGTCGGCCCGGGCAGCCCGTCCGCGGCCCCGCCCCGCCAGCCCTGCGCCAGCTGGAACGCCTGCGTCGCCCTGCGGTCCGCCTCGCTCCAGCGCGGCCCCGGGCCCGACCGGTAGAAGCGCTTGCCGCCCCGGGCGACCAGCGCCTTGCCGAGCTGCGTCACGTACGGGTTGTGCGCGCCGGGGCCGAAGGAGCGCGCGCCGGGGTACGGCGTCCTGGCGGAGCCCGAGCCGCCCGGCGCGCCGTCGCTCACGCCCTTGTAGCGATAGGCCAGATAGCGGTCCCCGTTGGTCCAGTAGGCATAAGGGGTGGCTTGCTTCCTGGCGTGCGGGCGCGTTTGTTCGTACGCGGTGTAATGCGTGCGCGCGTTGTCCGTCCAGCCCCCGAAGATCGTCACGTGCGAGCCCTTCGTCGGGTTCGCCGGATTGTGGAAAAGCAGAATGTCGCCGGGCTGCAGCTGTTCCTTGGCAATACGCACGGCATAGCTGCCGAGGCTGCCCGTCCATTCGTTGCCGCCCAGATTCCAGGCCATCGAGACAAAGCCCGAGCAGTCCTGCCGATAGCCGTCGGGCCAGTACTTCTCCATGTCGTACGGCACCTTCGCCGCGACCCACTTCTGGGCCCGTTCGATGATCTCCGCCCGGGTGATCGCCCCATAGGTCGCCGCCCCCGGCGCCCCCGGCGTCGAGGTGGCCGCGCCGCCGTGCAGCGGGCCCACGCCGCCCTGCGGGTTGCCCGTGCCGTCGTCGGAGCCGTCGTCGGCGGGGGCCGCGCCCGGTACCGCCGGATGGGTCCCCACCTCGGCCGATGCCACCGCGGGCAGGGTCTGGCCACCGAGCACCGTGCCGGCCGCCGCGGCGAGCACGAGGGCGCGGCGCGCGCCGTGCGCGGCACGATGGCCGCCGAGCCGCGGTGGCAGGACGTGCGCCGTGCGGCGCCAGTGAATACAGCCGGGACAATCGCAGTCGCTCTCGGGAAGGAATTCCTCGAACAGCGGAGCGGCCTCCATGCGATTCCCCTCACACCCCGGAAAAGAATGTACGCGCATCTGCACGTCCGTCAGTTTCTCAACTGTCCCGGGATACCGCATGTTGACGGTCCGAATGATGGAGCGGCCCCGCCCGGCACTCCCCCGAAGGCCCCCGGCCCGGGCGGGCGGGCGCCGGGTGGTCGGGAGCATCCCTCGACGTCCGGTAGAGTTATCCAGGTCAGCAGGCGCCGCTAGCTCAGTTGGTTAGAGCAGCTGACTCTTAATCAGCGGGTCCGGGGTTCGAGTCCCTGGCGGCGCACAGACAGCGAAGGCCCTCCGTTCACGCGGAGGGCCTTCGGCGTGTCCGCCTCGCGTCCCCGCTCGTGCTCCGCCGCGTGCCCCCGCTCGTGTCCGCGCGGGGCCGGTCCCCGTATCCGTACCGCTACCGTTGCGCCATGGCGCGCGACATCCAGGAGCGGATCAAGAAGCTCATCATCGACTCGAGGCTGCCCTCCGGGGCCTCGCTGCCGACCGAACCCGAGCTGATGGAGCGCCTGGGTGTCAGCAGGAACTCCGTCCGGGAGGCCCTCAAGGCGCTCCAGGCCATGGGGATCGTGGAGATCCGGCACGGTTTCGGGACGTATGTCGGGCCGATGTCGGTCGCGCCGATGATCGAGGGCCTCACCTTCCGCACGGTCGCGGGCCACTACCGCGGCGAGGACAGCCTGCTCCAGCTCCTGGAGCTGCGCGAGGCCGTGGAGACCGGGCTCATCGCGCGCCTCGCGGGCCGGGTGCCCGCCGGTGACCTGGCCGAACTCGACGCCTTGGTGGAACGGATGGAGTCCGAGGCGGCGTCCCCGGAGGCCGCCGTGCGCGCCGAGACCGACCGCGCCTTCCACGCCACGCTCTACCGGGGCCTCGGCAACCTGCTCCTCGGCGAGGTCCTTGAGGCCTTCTGGGACGCCTTCCACAAGGTGCGGACCGATCTGGTGGACGTGCCGCAGGACCCCTCGGTCACCTGCCGCCAGCACCGGGAGATCCTGGCGGCGGTGCGCTCGGGCGACGCGCTCCGGGCCGAGCGGGCCATACGGGAGCACTTCGGCAATATTCGCACCCGTCTGAGCTCACCCGTCCCAACAGATGCCCCAATCCGCTCGTTTGACCGTTAACTCCTCGTTTCACCCTTGCGATCACGCCGTAGGGCGTAGAACCCTGTTCGGGAGCCATCGGTTCTCATGAGGCGGACGATACGGGGCAGTTGGGGGCCCGGGACGGCCGCGGCGGGGCAGGGGCGGGGGTCCCGTTCGTGAAGCGGTGCCGAGGGGGGCATCATGCAACCGGAAGGTCGCCGTTCTATGTCTAAGGAGACGGTGGCCTTCCTCTGATGTGTTCGCGACGGTCGAGGGGGACCTGAGCGGACGGAAAGACCTACGAACACGCGGGGGAACCGCGTGCGGGGGGATGACTCATGACGTCGACGCCGACGGGCGGACGCCAGAACGACCCGTCAGAGACGACCCAGCTCAGGGCCGTTTCGCACCGGACGGGTGGCTTCCGCAGAATCAAGAAGACCCTGCCGCGGTACGACTACGAGCACTACAGCCGCCTCGCCGGACCGCTCACCCAGCCCGACCCGAACAAGCCGTACAAAGTGAGGTACCGCTCGCTGCTCTCGCAGGAGCCGCACAAGGTGCGCGCCGCGCTGATGCTCGGCGCCGCGCCGCTGCTCTCGCTGGTGCTGCTCGGCTGGCTGCTGCAGCCCGAGCACTGGACGAAGCGGGACTACGTCGCCAACGACTGGCTGCCGGCGCTCGACATCGTCATGCTCATATCGATCGGCCTGATCGAGTTCTTCCGCTGCATGAACGTGCTCTCCAACGCGCACGCGACGCTCGTCGCCCGCGACCCGGTCCCGGTGGTGCCCGAGTCCGGCACCAGAGTCGCCTTCCTCACCTCGTTCGTGCCCGGCAAGGAGCCGATCGAGATGGTGACGAAGACGCTGGAGGCCGCGGTCAGGATCCGACACCGCGGCCTGATGCACGTATGGCTCCTCGACGAGGGTGACGACCCGGAGGTCAAGGAGGTCTGCCGGCGGCTCGGCGTGCACCACTTCTCCCGCAAGGGCGTGGCCAAGTGGAACATGGCCAAGGGCCCGCACCGCGCCAAGACCAAGCACGGCAACTACAACGCCTGGCTCGACGCGCACGGCGACGACTACGACTTCTTCGCCTCGGTCGACACCGACCACGTCCCGATGCCGAACTACCTGGAGCGGATGCTCGGCTTCTTCCGCGACGAGAACGTCGGCTTCGTCATCGGCCCGCAGGTCTACGGCAACTACGACAACTTCGTCACCAAGGCCGCCGAGTCGCAGCAGTTCCTCTTCCACGCGCTGATCCAGCGCGCGGGCAACGCGTACGGCTCCCCGATGTTCGTCGGCACCTCCAACGCGGTGCGCATCAAGACCCTGAAGCAGATCGGCGGCCTGTACGACTCGATCACCGAGGACATGGCGACCGGCTTCGAGATCCACCGGGCCACCAACCCCGGCACCGGCAAGAAGTGGAAGTCGGTCTACACCCCGGACGTGCTCGCGGTCGGCGAGGGCCCCAACGCCTGGACGGACTTCTTCACGCAGCAGCTGCGCTGGTCGCGCGGGACGTACGAGACGATCCTCAAGCAGTTCTGGAAGGCGCCGTTCTCGCTGCCCCCCGGCCGGCTCTTCAACTACACGATGATGGTCATCTTCTATCCGATGTCCGCCATGAACTGGATCCTGGCCGCGCTGAGTTGCGCCCTTTTCCTGGGTCTCGGCGCGTCCGGCGTGAACATCGACCCGACCATCTGGCTGATGCTGTACGGCAACGCATCGGCGCTGCAGATCGGCCTCTACATCTGGAACCGCAGGCACAACGTCTCCCCGCACGAACCCGAGGGCTCCGGCGGCGTGGCGGGCATGGTGATGTCGGCCCTCTCCGCGCCGGTCTACGCCCGCTCGCTCCTGGACGCCGCCCTGCGCCGCAAGAGCAAGTTCGTGGTGACCCCCAAGGGCGACTCGGCAAGCCCGGACACGCTGTTCGGGACCTTCCGCATCCACCTGTTCTTCATCCTGGTCTTCGGCGGCTCGATGGCCGCGTCCTTCGTGTACGGGCACTCCCACCCCGCGATGATCACCTGGGCCACGTTCGCCCTGCTGGTCACGGCGGCCCCGATCTTCGCGTGGCGCTGGGGCATGCGGCAGGACAGGAAGAAGCCCAAGCCCCCGGCGGAGGACGGGAGTTACGGTCCGCCGCAGGGGCCGCAGACGGCGCTCCCGCAGCAGCGCGATGCCACGGCGCCCCTGCCGCACGCCCCGCAGCAGAAGCCCACCTGGGCCGCACCCGACCAGACCATGCAGATTTCCCTTGGGGGACGTAAGAAATGAAAGACCGTTCCAGCCGCCGCCGCGCCCGCCGCATCGCGATAGGCGCGGCGGTCGTCCTCGCGCTGGCGGGGATGAACGGACCGTGGCTGTGGCGCGTGGGCTCCGAGAAGTACCACGACTACAAGATCAACAAGCCGGAGTACAAGGCGGCCAACGGCCACTGGGAGGTCGTGAACTTCCCCGAGGAGTACCGCCAGAACACCATCCACGCGGCCCTGCTGCACACCGGCAAGGTCCTGCTCGTGGCCGGGTCCGGCAACAACCAGAAGAACTTCGACAAGAAGAAGTTCGACACCCGGCTGTGGGACCCGGTCAAGAACACCATCAAGAAGATCCCGACGCCCACCGACCTGTTCTGCACCGGCCACACCCAGCTGGGCAACGGCAATCTGCTGATCGCGGGCGGCACCCAGCGCTACGAGAAGCTGAAGGGCGACATCACCAAGGCCGGCGGCCTGATGATCGTCCACAACGAGGACCCGGACGAGCCGAAGACGATCCCCGCGGGCACCCGGTTCACCGGCAAGAAGAACGGCAAGACGTTCGTCTCCAAGGACAACATCCTCGTCGAGAAGGCCAAGAAGGTCTTCGACAAGCAGACCGGCGCGTTCCTGCGCACCGAACCGGGCCTCGGCCGGGTCTACGTCGAGGCGCAGCGCAGCGGCGCCAAGCACGAGACGGGCACCCAGGACAACTACCGCATCCAGGGCCTGAAGGGCTCCGACACCCGCAACGTCTACGGCATGGCGCAGAAGCTCGCCCTGGACAAGAAGGACTTCCAGGGGATCAAGGACACCTTCGAGTTCGACCCGGTCGCCGAGCGGTACATCAAGGTCGACCCGATGAACGAGGCGCGCTGGTACCCCACGCTGACCACGCTCACCGACGGAAAGATCCTCTCCACCTCCGGCCTCGACGAGATCGGCCAGCTGGTCCCGGGCAAGAACGAGGTGTACGACCCGTCGACCAGGAAGTGGACGTACACCAAGGGCATCCGGCAGTTCCCGACATACCCGGCGATCTTCCAGCTGGCCAACGGCAAGCTCTTCTACTCCGGTTCCAACGCCGGCTACGGCCCGGACGACGTCGGCCGCAAGCCCGGCGTCTGGGACCTGGAGACCAACAAGTGGAAGGGCATCCCGGGCCTGAGCGACAGCAAGCTCATGGAGACCTCCGGCACGGTCGAACTGCCGCCCGCCCAGGACCAGAAGTACATGGTGGTCGGCGGCGGTGGCGTCGGCGAGTCCGATGAGTCAAGCAAGAAGACCCGCATCGTGGACCTGAAGGCCGAGAAGCCGATGTTCGCGGACGGGCCCGAGCTGGAGAAGGGCACGCGCTACCCGCAGATCTCCACGCTGCCCGACGACACCGTGCTGATCTCCGGCGGCTCCGAGGACTACCGCGGACGCGGCGCCTCCAACATCCACCAGGCGCGGATCTACGATGCGAAGACGGGTGAGATGAAGCGGGTGGCCGACCCCGAGGTGGGCCGCAACTACCACTCGGGTTCGATCCTGCTGCCCGACGGCCGCGTCATGTTCTTCGGCTCCGACTCGCTCTACGCCGACGCGGCCAACACCAAGCCGGGCGTCTTCGAGCAGCGCATCGAGATCTACACGCCGCCGTACCTGTACCACGGCTCGCAGCCGGCGCTCGGCAAGGGCCCGGAGACGATCAGGCGGGGCGGCACGGGGACGTTCCCGGCCAAGCACGCCTCGTCCATCAGGACGGCCCGCCTGATCAAGCCGAGCGCGTCCACGCACGTGACCGACATCGACCAGACGTCGATCGCCCTCGGCCTGAAGAAGAACGGGGACTCGGTCTCCGTGACGGTCCCGAAGAACCGGTCGCTGGTGGAGTCGGGCTGGTACATGCTGTTCGTGACGGACGACCAGGGCACGCCGAGCAAGGCGCAGTGGGTCCACGTGCCCTAGACCGCCCCGAAGGGGCGTCTCAGAGGCGCGGGGAACTGCGCGCTCAGCCCGCGAAAAGCCGCAGTCGCGTCTGCCGAGTTACCGAGCGGACGCGACTGCGGCTCTTTTGTGGTTGCTCGCGCAGTTCCCCGCGCCCCTTAAGGGGCGTTCCTCGCGAGGCCCGACGCGTATTCGGGCCACCATTCCCCGGCCTTGGGACCGCCCCGGCAGGTCCCGTCGGACTCCCCCGGCCGCTTCACCCAGAGGTACGCGTCGACGAGCGGGTCGGACGTCTTCGTCGTGGGCGTCTCGCCGAGCGCCCGGCCGGGCGGGTTGCACCAGGGGTCCTTGCCCTTGGCGTACGGCCCGTTGCCGTTGCGGCCCGTGTCGATGACGAACGGCTTTCCGCCGATCTTCGCCGAGAGCTTCTTGCCGAACTCCGTGCTGACCTCGGTGGTCTGGAAGTTGGAGACGTTCACCGAGAAGCCGTCGGCCTGCTCGACGCCGGAGCGCTTCAGGGGCTCCCAGAGCGAGTCGGGGTTCTTCCAGCCCGCGTTGCCCGCGTCCAGGTACACCTTGGTGTCCTTCAGGGACTTGAGCTTTCCGATGGCGCCCTTGAGCAGGTCGTACCGCTCCTCGTGGAACTGCTGCGGCGTGCACTCGTCGACCATGTGGAGCACCGCGTCGGGCTCCAGGATCACCGTGGCGTGCCGATCGCCGATGCCCTTGGCGACCTGGTCGATGAACGCGCGGTACGCGTTGCCGTCCGCCGCGCCGCCGCCCGAGTACTGGCCGCAGTCGCGGTGCGGGATGTTGTAAAGGACGAGCAGGGCGTTCCGGTCGGCCTTCTCGGCGGCCTCGGTGAAGCCGCGCGCCTGGTCCTCCGCGTTCTCCGGGACGAGCCACTCGGCGACGGGCTGCTCGGCGATCTTCCGGATCAGCGCGGCGTCGTCCTTCTTGCCGTCCTCGGCGTACGAGGTGACCTGCTTGGCCGCGTTGCCGTCCGGATTGACCCAGTAGGGGTCCTTGTCCTTGGGCCGCTGCCCGACCGGCGAACTCGACGACCCGCCCGAGTCACCGTCGGAGGAGGAGCATCCGGCAAGCAGCAGTGCCGCCCCCGCGAGTGCCGCTCCCGCCCGCACCCCCCTGGCCGCGAAACCGTGCCCGCGACCGGTGTTCTTGCGGTACATCCACTCCCCCTCGGGTGCACTGTCCGGGCTCAATCCTGACATACGCGCCCGCTCGCCCACGAGGTTCGTCAGGCCCGTCCGGAGACCTGTAGGAGAGCTGTTACAGCGACGCGGCGCCGGGTAGGCGCAGTGCGCGGGGAATTGAGGAGGAAGGGTCATGCGGGACCGCGACAGTGAATTGCGGCTTGCGGACGTCCTGGTGAGGACCGCGGACACCCTCACCGACGACTTCGACGTCGAGAGGTACCTGCAGTGGCTCGCGGACCGCTGCGTGGAACTGCTCGACGGCCAGAGTGCCGGAGTCATGTACACGGGCGGGAAGGGCGGGGTGCGACTCATTTCCTCCAGCGGCCAACCGATCCGCGTCCGGGACCTGTTGGCGGTGCAGCACCGCGGCGGTCCGTGCGTGGAGAGCTTCGGCACCGGGCGGCCCGTGCCGCCGGTTCGCCTCGACGACGCGAAGGCCCGCTGGCCCGCGTTCGCCGCGCGGGCCGTCAGGTACGGCGTCGCGAAGACGTACGCGGTGCCGATGCGGCGGCAGGACTCCACTCTCGGCGTACTCAATGTGTTCGTTCCGGTGACGCGTCGATCCGGCGCCTGTGAACGGGAGTTCCGGATCGCGTCGGTCCTGGCGCACGGCGCGGCGGTGGGCCTCGCCAATCAGCGTGCGCACGCCGAGTGCCGGACCCTCTCGGAGCAGCTCCAGACCGCGCTGGACAGCCGCATCCGCGTCGAACAGGCCAAAGGCGCCCTGGCCGAGCGGTGGGGCACCGGCGTCGACGAGGCGTTCGAGGCGCTGCGGCATTACGCGCGCCACGAGCAGCAGGCCATAGACCAGGTGGCCGTCCAGGTGATCAAGGGCTCGATCAGCGACACCGCGCTGCAGCACGGAAAGTCCGGGCCGTGCTGAGAAATCCCGCGCCACCTGCGGCGATCACGGAGGAGGCCGCCCTCCGGGCGAACGACGCGAGATTGACGACAGGGCCTAGGCCCGCGCGCGTGTTCGTTCTACAGTCGGTTGCACGGCCCGAGCCCCCGGCCCCTGCCATTCCGTGATTCCGGGATGGTCCCTTACCTCCCGCGTCGACGCCGGGTTTCTCCCGCGACCCGTGCGCGCGCGGTCGAGGACCAGTCCGGTCGGCGGCTCCGGGGGGAGCGGGCCGCCGACCGGGCCAGGTGCCAGGAGGCCGTGCGGCACACGCGGATCACCGCTCGACCCCCGTGAGGTACGCCGAGACGATGACGTTGGCCGTGTAGGCGCGGGCGCTCTTGTCGAAGGTGCCGCCACAGGTGATGAGGCGCAGCTCGGCGCGGCCCTTGCGGTACTGGCCGTACGCCTTCTTCGCGTCGAAGCGGGCGCGGGTGACGACCCGGACGTCGTCCACCGTGAACCGGGCGACCGTGCCGTCGTCGCGGGTCACCTCGATCTCCTCGCCGGGGTGCAGGGTGCTGAGGTCGTAGAAGACGGCGGGTTCGGTCTCGGTGTCGACGTGGCCGACGAGGAGGGCGGCGCCCGCGGCGCCGGGGCGGGTGCCGCCGCCGTACCAGCCGACGGTGTCCGACTCCGCGAAGGACGGCGGGTCTATCGCTCCGTCGGCGTCCAGGCCGCGGGCCGACACCGGGGCCCGCACCTTCAGCGCGGGCACCTCGACGCGCAGCGGGCGCGCGGGCGCCAACGGCTCGTGCGCGGAGGGGAGTTCGACGTCGAGGGGGCGGCCGACCGCGGCCACGTCGCCCGTGGCGGGCCCGGAGAGTCCGCCGCGCAGACCGGCGACGTCGCTGCCCCAGAGGCAGAGCCCGGCCATGAGGACGGCCCAGGCGACGCCGGTGAGCAGGCGTCCCGAGCCGGAGTGTGCACCGCTGGACACGGTCGTCTCCCGCCCGTCACTCGGAGCGGCGCCGGCGGACGCTGCGGATCGCGACGGCGACGGCCGCGACCCCGGCGAGGATCAGGCCGATCACGGCGTGCAGGGTGCCGGGGCCCGCTTCCTGGGCCCTGGAGGAGGCCGTGGTCACGTGCTGCGCGGCGCCGCCACCACCGGCCCGCACCGGGGAGACCGGCTCCTGGTGGTGCCGCTCCTGGTGGTGCCCGAGGACCCGGACCGTGCCGATGCCCTGGTGCGGGTGGCCGTCACAGGTGACGGTGACGTCGTACGAGCCGGAGATGCCGTGCCGGATCCTGGCGCTGCCGTTCAGGGCGTACTTGTCGCCGTCGCGGCCGGTGAGCTGGGCGTCCCCCTCGAAGGCGCCCGAGCCGGCCGTCCCTGTCGTGCCCCCGCAGCCCGTGACGCTCACCTCCACGGTGGCACCGGGCGCGGCGCTGGACGGGGTGACGGTGGCCCGCACGGAGCCGTTGTCGTGGGCCTGGGCGGCGGTGGCGGGCAGCGCGACCGCCAGGGCGAGGGCCACCCCGGCCCCACGGACAGCAAGCGAACATATACGCATCGTGAACCTCCTGAGTACGAGGTTCACGCGCCATGCGCCGCTTCGCATCTCGGGACAGGCCTCCCGAGCGGCGCGTGGGCGGCTCCGTCGCAGGTCAGATGCGGTCTACGAGGTCCGCGATGGAGTTCACGACGTTGGAGGGCGTGAAGGGGTACTTCTCGATGTCGGCCCGGCTCGTCAGCCCGGTGAGCACCAGGAACGTCTCCATCCCCGCTTCCAGACCGGCCAGGACGTCGGTGTCCATGCGGTCCCCGATCATGGCGCTGGTCTCGGAGTGCGCCCCGATCGCGTTCAGTCCGGTCCGCATCATCAGCGGATTCGGCTTGCCCGCGAAGTACGGGGTCTTGCCGGTCGCCTTGGTGATCAGCGCGGCGACGGCCCCGGTGGCGGGCAGCGGGCCCTCCGTGGAGGGGCCGGTCTCGTCGGGGTTGGTGCAGATGAAGCGGGCGCCGCCGTTGATGAGGCGGACGGCCTTGGTCATGGCCTCGAAGGAGTACGTGCGGGTCTCGCCGAGGACCACGTAGTCCGGGTCGTGGTCGGTGAGGACGTACCCGATGTCGTGCAGGGCGGTGGTCAGGCCCGCCTCGCCGATGACGTACGCGGTGCCGCCGGGGCGCTGGTCGTCGAGGAACTTGGCGGTGGCGAGCGCGGAGGTCCAGATGTTCTCGACGGGCACTTCGAGGCCCATGCGGGTCAGCCGGGCCTGGAGGTCGCGCGCGGTGTAGATGGAGTTGTTCGTCAGGACCAGGAACGGCTTGCCGGACTCGCGCAGCTTCTTGATGAAGGAGTCGGCGCCGGGGATCGGCACCCCCTCGTGGATGAGCACGCCGTCCATGTCGGTGAGCCACGATTCGATGGGCTTGCGCTCTGCCATGGGGTGCACTCCTGCGGTGTACGGGTTGCCTGGGGCGCCGGGACAGCGCTGTGCCGACGCCCCCAGCCTACGTCGGCGGTGAACTCTCAGGGCCGTGGAATTCTCAGCTGCCGGTCGCCGACTTCCAGTCCTCCACGTACTCCTTGAGGTTCTTCGAGACGTCCGCCCAGTCGGGCTCGAAGACCTCGACGCCGTCCACGATCCTGCCCAGGGCGACCGCGTCGGCGTCGGCGGCCTCGATGTCCTCGCGGACCGCGAAGCCACCGCCGATCTCGCTGACCTGCTGCTGCGCCTTCCTGCTGAGCAGGTAGTCGAGGAACTTCCTGGCGTTGGCGCCATGCGGGGCCTTGCTGACGAGCCCGGCCGCGTACGGGAGGGCGAAGGTGGTCGGCCTGCCGCCCTGCCCGGCGGGGAACCAGATGCCGAGGTTGGGCATGTCCTTGGACTGCGCGTAGTTCATCTGGACGTCGCCGTTGGCGGCCAGGAGCTCGCCCTTGTCGACCTTGGGCGCGAGCTTGCCGGTGGAGGCGGACGGGCCGACGTTGTTGCTCTGGAGCTTCTTCAGGTACTCCATCGCCGGTTCCTTGCCGCCGAAGTCGTGCATCGCCTTGATGAGCACGGCGGTGCCGTCGCCCGCGACACCGGGCGTGGAGTACTGCACCTTGTTCTTGTACGCGCCTTCGGTGAGGTCCTCCCAGGTCTTGGGCGCCTTGCCGCCGGACAGCTCCTTCTTGTTGTAGACGAAGCCGAAGTAGTTGTTCACCACGGAGGTCCACTTGCCGTCGGCGTCCTTGCCCGCGGCCCCGACCTGCTCCGACCCCTTGGGCTTGTACGCCTGCAACAGCCCCTTCTCGTCGGCCTGCTGGATGAACGGCGGCAGAGTGATCAGGACGTCGGCCTGCGTGTTGGACTTCTCGCGTACGGCGCGCTGCACCATCTCCCCCGAGCCGCCCTCGACGTAGTTCACCTTGATGCCGGTCTTCTTCTCGAAGTCCTCGAAGACCCGGTCGTACCAGCCGTCGCCGTTCTCGCCCTTGAGGCCGTCGGCGCTGTAGACGGTGACGGTCTTCTCGTCGGACGCTGCGGAGTTGCCGCCGCACGCGGTGAGGGAGCCGGCCAGGACGAGGCTGCCGGTGACGGCGGCGGCCGTGCGGACGCGCGGGACGCGGGAGAGGGGGCTGAGGCGGGACATGACGTTCGGTACTCCTTGGCTTCAGCGGTAGGAGGCGCGGGTGCGGATGCGGGAGACGGCGAAGAGGACGAGCAGCGTGGCGGCCATCAGGACCACCGCGACGGCGGCCCCTGTGAACGTGGAGCCCCGGTCGGTGGCCGCGTAGATCCGCACGGGCAGCGGCAGCCAGTCCGGCGGGTAGAGCATCATCGTGGCGCTCAACTCGCCCATGGAGAGCGCGAAGCAGAGCCCGGCGGCCGCCGTCAGGGACGGCAGGAGCAGCGGCAGCTTCACCTTCCACAGGACGTACGAGGGCCGGGCGCCGAGCGACGCGGCGGCCTGCTCGTACGCCGGGTCGAGACGTACGAGCGCGGCCGCGACCGACTGGTGGGCGAACGCCGTGACGAGGATGGCGTGCGCGAGGATCACGATCCACCGCGTGCCGTTGAGGATCATCGGCGGCTTCGAGAACGCGACGAGGACGGCGAGCCCGACGACCACGGACGGCACGGCGACGGGCAGCATGAACAGCGCGTCGAGCACCCTCTTGCCGCCCTTCTTCAGCGAGGCGGCGGCGAGCGCGGCCCACGCCCCGACGGTCAGCGCGAGCAGGCTGGCGCTGACCGCGGTGACCAGGCTGGTGGTGAGGGCCCGCAGCGACTCCCCGCGGGTGGCCGAGGCGTAGTGCTCGCCGGTGAAGCCGGACGGGAAGGCCCCCGACCAGTGCTCCGCGAGCGACGCCGCGAGGATCACGAGCAGCGGCAGCGCGAAGAGGGGAAGGAAGAGGACGAGGAAGAGGGCCCAGGTGGCCCACCTCGCCCTGCGGCTATGCACCAGCACGACGGCTCACCACCCGGTAGAGGCCGTAGAGGCCCACGGAGATCGCGATGTTGACGACGGCGACGACGCACGCCGCCGGGTAGTCGGACTCCAGGATCGCCTTGCTGTAGACGAGCATCGGCAGCGTCGTGACGCCCTTCGCGCCGGTGAAGAGCACGATCCCGAACTCGTTCAGGCACAGGACGAGGACGAGGCTGCCGCCGGCGGCGAGCGCGGGCAGCGCCTCGGGCAGGATCACCCGGCGCACGATCCGCGCGGGCTTCGCGCCCAGGCTGGACGCGACCTCCAGCTGTGCCGTGTCGATCTGCGAGAACGCGGCGAGCAGCGGCCGCATCACGAACGGCGTGAAGTACGTGATCTCGGCGAGCAGCACGCCCCACGGGGTGGTGAGGAACTGGAACGGCCCCTCAGCGGCGCCGGTCGCGTCCGTCCACACCCCGTTGGCCATGCCCTTCGTCCCGTAGATGAACAGCAGGGCGAGGGTGATCAGGAAGGACGGGAAGGAGAGGAAGACGTCGATGAACCGCGAGACGGCCTTCCCGCCGGGGAACGGCACGAAGGCGATGACCAGCGCGAGCGCGAACCCGAGCGCGAGGCACCCCACGGTCGCCCCGACCGCAAGCCACACGGTGGTCCCGAGCGCCTCCCGGAACGCCTCGGAGGCGAACACGTCGGCGTAGGGCTGGAGGGAGGTCCCTCCGGTATCGGGCTGCAGGGACTGCCGCACGACGAGCCCGAGGGGATAGAGGAAGACGAGCCCGAGCAGGGCGACGGGCGGCAGCGCCCAGACGAAGGCGGGCACTTTCCGGCTCCGGAGGCGCTCGGTAGGACTACCCACCGGTCACCCCTCCAGCCAGGAGCACCGCGTCCTCGGGCGCGAAGTGCAGGGTCACGCAGGCCCCGATCTCGGGCGGCGTACGGAGTTCCCGGACGTCCGCCTTCACCCGCTCCCCGGCGACCTCCACGTACAACCGATGTGTGGCGCCCCGCCATTGGACCTCGACGACGTTCCCCATCAGGGAGTTGGGCCCTTCCCCGAGCCCCACCAGATGCGGCCGCACGCACAGCGTGGCAGTCACCCCGGCAGCCACGCCGCCCGTATCGACCTCGATCTCGGTCCCGCCGAAGGAAACACGCCCCGAACCCACCGTCACCGCGAGGAGATTCGCGTTGCCCACGAACGACGCCGTGAACTCCGTCCGAGGCGCCCGGTACAGCTCCTGCGGCGTCCCGCAGTCCTGGAGCCGCGCCCGGTCCATGACGGCGATGCGATCCGCCAGGGTCAGCGCCTCCACCTGGTCATGGGTGACGTACAGAAGGGATACGTCGGGCAACTCCCGGTGCAGCCTGGCGAGTTCCGCCAGCATCCCCGACCGCAGCTGCGCGTCGAGCGCGGACAGCGGCTCGTCGAGGAGCAACACCCCGGGCCGGACGGCGAGCGCCCGCGCGATGGCGACCCGCTGCTGCTGCCCGCCGGACAGCTCGCGCGGATACCGCTCGGCGTACGCGGCCATCCCCGTCATCTCCAGGGCCTCGGCGACCCGGCCCGGGATCTCGCTCCTCGCCACCTTCCGCGCCTTCATGCCGAAGGCGACGTTGTCCGCGACGCGCATGTGCGGGAAGAGCGCGTACTGCTGGACGACCATGCCGATGCCGCGCCGGTGCGCAGGAAGGTCCGTGACGTCGCGCTCCCCGATGAACACCCGCCCCGACGCGGGCCGCACGAACCCCGCGACGGCGCGCAGCGCGGTGGTCTTGCCGGAGCCCGAGGGCCCGAGCAGCGCCATGACCTCGCCGGGCTCGACGGTCAGGTCGAGGGAGTCGAGGACGGTGTTGCCGCCGTAGGCGACGGACACCTGCTCGAAGCGGATGCCGCTGCCCATCAGCCGAGTCCCCTGAGTATCGCGGGGAGTTCGGCGACGGAGCCGAGGACGTGGGTGGCCCCTGCCTCGCGCAGCGCCGCGTCACCGTGGGCGCCGGTGAGCACCCCGGCGACGACGGAGGCGCCCGCCCGTACGCCGCTGAGCACGTCGTACGCCGTGTCGCCCGCGACCGCCACGTTCCGGACGCCGTCCGCGGCTCCGGTCCGCAGGAAGGCGGCGAGCACCATGTCCGGGTAGGGGCGCCCGCGGCCGCCCGCGTCGGCGGGGCACAGCGTCAGCCCGACCAGGTCCCGCCAGCCAAGCGCGTCGAGGATGGCGTCCTGGGTGACCCGGGCGAATCCGGTGGTCAGGACGACGGTCCTGCCGTCCTGCTTGAGCTCCTCGATGGCCTCGCGCGCCCCGGGCACCGGTGCGATGCGGCCCGCGTCGACGAGCGTCCCGTACGCCTTCTCGAAGGCGGTGTTCGCCTGCTGGGCGAGGCTCTCCTCGCCGAAGAGGTGCCGGAAGACGGAGATCTTGGACTCGCCCATCGTGGCGCGGACGTACTCCAGCTTCGCGGCGTGGCCGGCGGAGTCCGGCTCGACGCCGACCTCCCGTGCGGCGGCGGCGAAGGCCTGTTCGACGAGGCCCCCGTCGGCGACGGTGGTCCCCGCCATGTCCAGCACGACGAGGTCCGTGCGGCGCGTGCCGTCCGTGCGGTGCGTGCGGTGCGTGCTCAATTCGTTCACCATCCCAGCTGGTCCGCGGTCTGCTCGGCGATGGCGGGCGAGCAGGTCATGCCGCGGCCCCCGGGCCCGGTGACCAGCCACACGCCCGGGCGCAGCTCCTGCCGGTGCACGACCCGGCCGGTGTCGACGCACTGCGCGTACACCCCGGCCCAGCGCCGCCTGATCTTCGGCAGCGGGCGGCCGAGGAAGCCCTCGACGACCTCGGTGAGGTGGTCGTAGGGGTCTTCGAGGGTGTCGAAGGCGAAGGGGTGCTCGTACTCGTGGGTGTCGCCGATGGTCAGGCCGCCGTCCGCGCGCTGCACCATGAGCAGCTGCATCCTGTGCGCGGCGGCGGTCGGCGGCTGGGCCTGCCCGGAGTTGAGCTCGTCGAGCGCGGGCGACTTGTACGCCGGGTAGTAGCGGAAGCTGTCGGCGTCGGCGACGGACGTGGTGAGCGCCTCGCCCAGCGGTTCGGTCTGCATCATCTGCAGCCGCACGCGCCGTACGGGCAGGCCGGGTCCGGCCAGTTCGCGCACGAGGCCGCCGAGCCAGGCGCCGGTGGCGAGCACGACGGCGTCGCCGGTGTGCACGTCGCCGTGGTCGTCACGGACGCTGCCCGCACCGACGACCTCGCGGACCTCGCGGCCCGGCAGGAAGGTGTAGCGCGGGGACTCCAACAGGGCTTCGCGCAGCCTCAGTTGGGCGGTGCGCGGCTCCACGGCCGCGTCCCGCTCGCACCACAGGGCGGCACTGAACTCGCCCCGCAGGGCAGGGTTCAGGTCGCGCGCCTCCGCGGCGGTGAGCAGCTTGTAGCCGCGGGCCGCCGCGTCCGGGCGGGCGAGCGCCGCCTCGGCGACGGCCCGCTCGCGCTCGCTCCGCACCAGGGTCAGCGAGCCGATGGCCCGGAACCCGAGGCCCGGCACGCGCTCCCCGATGTCCTCCCACAGTTCGCGGGCGCGCAGGGCGGTGTCGAGTTCCTCGCCGCCCGCCCGGCCGCTCACCCATATCTGCCCGAAGTTGCGCAGCGACGCTCCGCGGGCCTCGCTCTCGCGCTCGATCTGTACGACCTCGTGGCCGCGCTCCACTGCGTGCCAGGCGTGCATGGTTCCCACCACGCCGGCTCCTACGACGATGACTCTCACGGCGGCAACGCTCCTGGGGGCCGGTGACCCGCACGGGACCGGTCGGCGACGGGACGGTGAACGGCCACCCAAGCTTGGCCTAGACCCGTTATGTTCACGTGACCTGAGCGTCGGCCTCCGGTTCGGGCCGGTTCAGCCGAGACGCGTGGTGAACGAGAACCGGTCCCCCCGGTACAGCGTGCGCACCCGCTCCAGCGGGCGGCCCGCCGTGTCCCGCGACAGCCGGTGGATCAACAGCATGGGCAGGGCGGGCGGCGTCCCGATGAGCAGCGCCTCGCGCGGGGTGGCGAGGACCGTCTCGATCCGTTCGTCGGCGTCCCCGAAGGAGACGCCGAGGCGGTCGCGCAGATACGCGTAGAACGACGAGTCGGGCTCGAAGTCCGCGTCGAGCCGCGGCACCCGCGCCACGGAGACGTACGTGCTCTCCAGACCGACCCGCTCGTCGTCGGCGAGCAGCACCCGCTCCATGTGCCAGACGGGTTCGCCCGGCGCGGCACCGATCTCGGCGGCGAGCGCGCCGGGGCAGGGGAAGCGGTCGAGGGAGATGAGGTTGCGGCCGGGCGTGCGACCCTGCCTGCGCACCCCCTCGGTGTAACTCGCCAGCGACAGCGGCTGCTCCAGCTTGGGGCCCGCGACGACGGTGCCGCGGCCCTGCCTGCGCAGCCGCCCCTCCAGGAGCAGTTCGCGCAGCGCCTGACGCACGGTCTCGCGCGCCACCTCGTACCGCTCGGCGAGGTCCCGCTCGGTGGGCAGCGGCTGCCCCTCCCCCAACTCCGCTATGAGCGCGGCGATCCTGGCCTTCACCGCGTAGTACTTCGGGATGCGGCCGTGCTCGGGGATGCCGGAGCGGACGGGGGCGCCCGGCGCCTGGTCGAGCAGGTGTGCGGGGGCGTGCGCGGGGGTGTGTGCGGGGGTGTCTGCGGGGAGGTGCGCGGGGTTCGGGTTGTCCACTCGGGGATGTTCGCAGACGTACGTGAACACCCGGGTGAACGTGGGGTGTCGCCCGGCCGGTTCAGTAGTGCCCAGCTGCCTCAGCGGCGCCCAGCTGCCTCAGCGGCGCCCAGCTGCTTCAGCGGCGCCTGGCCCGCAAGCGCCGGGCGCCCACGACGGCGGCTCCGGCGCCGAGGAGGACGGCGCCCGCGGCGATGCCCGTCGCGAGCGGGGTGCCCGGGCCCGTCTGCGCGAGCTGTTCGGCGGTCGGCGTCGCGGGCCCTTCGGTCACGACGTCGAACGGGTAGTCGTTGGAGTCGCCGACCCAGTCCCCGTCGTCGTCCCTGCGCTGCACGAGCGCGGCGGATGCCACGACGTGGTTCGCCCCGGTGTCGGAGGTGAAGGTGAGCCGGACCCCGACGCTGACGGTCCGGCCCGGCGCGACCCTGAACCCCCCGAAACCGGCACCGTCGAAGACGCCGATGTTCTCGCCCTGACCGGTCCTCTCGAAGGGCACGGGCCGCCGCCGCGTCCCGTCGTCGAACTCCAGCTGGATCTGCTCGGGCTTCAGCGTCCGCGCCCGGTCGACGAGGACGAGGATGGGGTGGACCCGGCCGCAGGTCTCGTCGGTGGTGTTGGTGAGGTCGACCGTCCACTCCTGATAGCCGTCCCCCGTCCGGTAGGCGTCGGGCCCGCGGTGGATACGGGTGTCGATGGGGAAGTCGGCGCTGTCGTCGAGGGCGCAGGTGGGCCGGTGCACAGAAGGGCCCCCGGCACAGGGCGCCCCGCCGACCGCCACCCCCAACGGCGCGGCCGCCGCGCACACTTGCCCGCCCCGGGCACTGCTCCCGTCCGCCGCCGCGGGCGCCCCGGCCACTGCGGGCACGAGAGCGGCGGCTGCGACGGTGATGCCGAGGGCGAGAGAACTGCACAAGCGCATGGAGGACCTTTGCTGAGCGGGACGCCGGGGAGCCGGGGAGGGCGGGGAGCCGAGCGGACGCGGGCGGCGGCAGGCGCGGGCTGGGGGTGCGGGTTGCAGGTTGCGGGTTGCGGGCCGCGCCTACCGGCATGGCTCGCGACCTTGCCACGCACGCGCGGGCGCGCCGCCCTGCCACCGCCCGATAGGACCGATCGGCCACCCCGATCCCCCTCGATCAGGCGAGATTCCGCCGGACCGGGTTTGGGTCCTCACCGGGTTTGGGTCCTACCAGGCTTTGGGTCCTACCAGGGCACGGGCTCGCCGTGCCGGTCCAGGAACCGCAGCCCGGAAGCGCCCGCCTGCGCTTCGAGTACGTCGACGACGGCCGGGATGCTCTCGTGCGGCGCAAGGGGCGCGCCGGGGCCGACGAGCCGGGTCCGGTTGTGGCCGGGGTCGATGAGCAGCTTGGTGTGTCCGTCGTCGGCATGGCGGGTGGCGTAACTGCGCATCAGCTGGTTGAGCGCGGCCTTGCTCGCCTTGTACAGCTCGTAACCGTCCTCCACGAGCGCTACCTCCGCCCGCGCCGCGCGCAGGAACGCGCCATGCTCATGCGCGCGATCGACGCGGGCGAGATCTCCCCGGAGCTCGGCGCCGACGCCACGGTCGACGCGCTCGTCGGCCCGATCGTCTACCGCGCGCTGACGGGTGCGAGCATCCCTCGCGGCTTGGTGGACACCCTCGTGGACGACCTGCTCCGACCCCGCGCGCAAGGAGACTGACCGAGCCTCAGAGCCGGTCAGGCTCTCAGCCGATCAGCCTCTCAGCCGATCAGGCTCTCACCCTCTCAGCCGATCAGGCTCTCCACCAGCAGCAAGGCGCCGATGGCGATCATCATGGTGCCGCTGACGCGGGTGACGATCCGGGCGGCCGAAGGCCGGGTGCTCAGGACCGTGCGGGCCAGGACGCCGACGGCGAGATAGACGACGGCGCACGCGGTCAGGTGCACCGTGCTGAGCAGCCCGGTCTGGGCGGCGGGCGGCCAGCCCGTGGCAGGGTCGATGAACTGCGGGAACAGCGAGAAGTACAGCAGCAGCGCCTTCGGATTGAGCCCGCTGATCCCCACCCCCTTCAGCATGACCCGCACGCGGGAGGCGTCCGTACGCTCGCCACTTTCGCCCGCGGCCACACCCTCGCCCGCCGCCGCACTCTCGCCCGCCGCCGCCGGAGCGGCCGACTGTCGCAGGACTCCCCAGCCCAGCCACAGCAGGTAACCCGCGCCCGCCACGGTCAGGACGGTGAGGGTGGCCGGGGAGTTCGCCACGAGCATCGCCAGGCCCGCGACGGCCACCAGCGCATAGGCCGCGTGCCCGGCGATCAGCCCGGTGACGGCCGGTACGACCGAGCGCCCCCGCAGTCCGGCCGAGATCGCGTAGGCCCAGTCCGCGCCCGGCGTGAACACCAGCAGCAGGTCCACCGCCAGGAAGGCCGCCAGCGTCGTCGTATCCATCGATCGTTCCGTTCCCTCTTGTACGTGCTTGTACGTGTTGTACGTCGTGCTCCGGAGGGAAGGCTAGGTCGGATATGCCCGAAAGTGTTTGCGTCTTTACCCCATGATCTCGGGATGTGGGGGAAACTCTTCTCCATGGACGCCTTGGACCGGAAAATTCTTACCGAGCTGCAGCTGGACGGCCGTCTGACGGTCACCGAGCTGGCCGCGCGCGTGCAGCTCAGCGTCTCGCCCTGTCACCGCCGGCTGCGCGACCTCGAACGCGAGGGCGCCATCTGCGGCTACCGGGCCGTCGTCGACCCCGCGGCCGTCGGCCTGCACTTCGAGGCCCTCGTCTTCGCCACGCTGCGCTGGGAGACCCCCGACACCGTCACCTCCTTCGAAGAGGCCGTGGCAGCCGTCCCGCACGTGCTGCAGGCGCAGCGCCTGTTCGGCGAGCCTGACTACCTCCTGCGGGTCGCGACCACCGACCTGGCCGCGTTCCAGCAGCTCTACGACCAGCAGCTCGCCCGGCTCCCCGGCGTCCAGCGCCTGACGTCCACCCTCGTCATGAAGAACGTCGTCCAGGACAGACCACTGCCTGAATAGCCGCCCGCCCGAACAGCGGCGCGAGGACCAGCTGGGCCGCCCCCTCGGCGACCCCGCGCTCCCCGCCGGGGGCGAGACTCACCGGCACCTGTGCGGCGGTGTCGCCCCCGCGCCGCACGCGCTCGGCGACGACCGCGCCCACCCCCCGTACGAAAAGGTCCTCCGCGGCGAAGACGGTCCGGCCGCCGAGCAGCACGCGGTCGATGTCGAGCAGGCCGACGAGGTTCCCGGCGGCCGTGCCGAGCACCCGTGCCGCCTCGTCGAGCTCGCCCCGGGCGACCGCCGCGAGGCAGAGCGCCTCGACGCAGCCCCGGTCCCCGCACTCGCAGCGCGGGCCGTCCAACCGCAGCACCTGGTGGCCGAATTCACCGGCGCCGGTGCGGGCGCCCCGGTAGAGGGCGCCGCCGAGGACGAGGCCGGCGCCGAGCCCGGTGCCGAGGTGGAGGTAGGCGAAGGAGTCGGCGGCGCCCGCGAGGGCCAGGCCGAGGGCGGCGGCGTTGGTGTCCTTGTCGACGGCGACCGGCAGCCCGAGCCGCGCCCCCAGCGCGTCCCGCAGCGCGAACCCGTCCCACTCCGGGAACCCGGTGACGCGGTGCAGCACCCCTTCGGCGTGATCGAGCGGCCCGGGCAGCGCGACGCCGACCCCGGAGACCGGGCGCCCCCGCCCCTCGCCGCCTTCCAGCAGCTCCCGCACCTCACCCGCCGCCACCTCGACCACCGCCCACGCGCCCGCGCCGAAGGCGAGCGGGGCGCGGCGTTCGGCGACCACCGTGCCGGTCAGGTCGACGAGGACCGCCGTCAGCTCGTCGCGGTCCAGGTGGAGGCCGACCGCGTGACCCGCGGCCGGGACAAGCCGCAGCACGGTGCGGGGCTTGCCGCCCGTGGAGGCGCGGCGTCCCGCCTCCGCGGCCAGCCCCTCGGCGCGCAGCCTCGCGGTGATCTTGCTGACGGCCTGCGGGGTGAGCCCGGTCCGCTCGGCGAGCTCCAGGCGGCTGATGCCCGCCTCGCCCGCCGCGCGCAGCAGATCGAGCACGAGCGCGGCGTTGTGCCCGCGCAGCGCCGACAGGTTCACTCCGGGGTTCGCCCAGTTCACGTACGACTTCACGGACCCATTGTCCCGCCCGCTTGCACTTTGGCAACACCGTTGCTTAAGTGGAAGGCATGACTGGCACAGGCTCTTCACGCTCTTCACTCCGCGTCGGCCTCGTCGGGTACGGCCTGGCGGGCTCCGTCTTCCACGCCCCGCTGATCGCCGCCACCGAGGGCCTCGTCCTCGACACGGTCGTCACGTCGAACCCCGAGCGGCAGGCTCAGGCCCGCGCCGAGTTCGGCGACGAGCTGCGCTGCGCCGCGTCGGCCGACGAGCTGTGGGAGCGCGCGGACGAGCTCGACCTGATCGTCATCGCGTCCCCGAACAAGACGCACGTGTCGCTCGCCACCGCCGCCCTGAAGGCGGGCCTGCCGGCCGTCGTCGACAAGCCGATCGCGGGCACCGCGGCCGAGGCGCGTGAGCTGGCCTCCTTCGCCGACGAGCGCGGGCTGCTCCTGTCCGTCTTCCAGAACCGCCGCTGGGACAACGACTTCCGCACGCTGCGCCGGCTCCTGTCCGACGGCGAGCTCGGCGACGTATGGCGCTTCGAGTCCCGCTTCGAGCGGTGGCGGCCGCAGCCGAAGGGCGGCTGGCGCGAGTCCGGGAACCCCGAGGAGATCGGCGGTCTCCTCTACGACCTGGGCAGCCACGTCGTCGACCAGGCCCTGGTGCTCTTCGGCCCGGTGACGAGCGTGTACGCGGAGTCCGACGTCCGCCGCCCCGGCGCGGAGGCCGACGACGACACGTTCCTCGCGCTCACGCACGCGAACGGCGTCCGCACGCACCTCTACGTCTCGGCCACCACCGCGCAGCTCGGCCCGCGCTTCCGGGTCCTCGGCTCCCAGGCGGGCTATGTGAAGTACGGCCTGGACCCGCAGGAGGCCGCGCTGCGCGAAGGCAAGCGCCCCGCCACGCACACCCCGTGGGGCGTGGAGTGCGAGTCGATGTGGGGCCGGGTCGGCTCCGGCGAGTCCCCGCTGACCGGCGGCGGCCGTCCGCTCCGGACCCTGCCGGGCGACTACCCCGCGTACTACGCGGCGGTCGCCGAGGCGCTGCGCGGAAACGGCGAGAACCCCGTCACCGCGCACGAGGCGGCCGCGGCCCTGGACGTCCTTGAGGCCGCCCGCCGCTCGGCACGCGACGGCGTGACGGTGACGCTGTGAGCAACGCGGCAAGGAGCACGGTGAACGAGACACCCACCATCGACGAACTGACCGCCCAGGAGGCCCGCCTGGTCCTCCCCCGCTTCACCCATGACGACGCCTGGTCGCTCGGCACGCTCCTGGTGGAGCTGGCCCGCGAGCGCCGCGCCCCGGTGGCGATCGACATCCGCCGCGGCGGCCAGCAGCTCTTCCACGCGGCGCTGCCGGGCTCGACCCCGGACAACGACGCGTGGATCGACCGCAAGCGCCGGGTCGTCGAACGGTACGGCTGCTCGTCCCTCCTCGTCGGCACGCGCTTCCGCGCCAAGGGCACGACGTTCGAGGCCTCCTCCCGCCTCGACCCCGACGTGTACGCGGCGCACGGCGGCGCGTTTCCGATCGCGGTCGAGGGGGCGGGGGTGATCGGCACGGTGGTGGTGTCCGGTTTGCCGCAGGTCGAGGATCATGCGTTGGTGGTGGAGGCGCTGGAGCGTTTCATCGGCGCCTGAAGGCGAGCGAACGAGCGTGACCGCACATGTACGGGAACGCCGCGTCGGCTTGCGGGCGATTGGGCGGGCCGGGACGGCCGTGGCAGCCAGGGCAGCCGGGTAGACGCATCGGGCCGGGGCGGCCGGTCCCGCATTCCGGGCCGAGGCGGGGCCCGCACGCCGGACCGAGCCCGGACGGCGCGCCGGACAGGCACGCCGACCCACGGCACCGATACCGGTCGGGTTACGCCCCCTTCAACTCCTGCCGCTGCCGTCCGAGCCCCTCGATCTCCAGCTCCACCACATCGCCCGCCCGCAGATACGGCTTCGGTTCGGGCTGTCCCATCGCCACGCCCGCGGGCGTCCCCGTGTTGATCACGTCGCCCGGGTAGAGCGTCATGAACTGGCTGACGTACCGCACCACTTCCGCGACCGGGAAGATCTGCTCGGCGGTCGTGCCGTCCTGCTTCAGCTCGCCGTTGACCCAAAGCTTCAGGGAGAGCGCCTGCGGGTCCGCCACCTCGTCGGCGGTGACCAGCCAGGGACCCAGCGGGTTGAACGTCTCGCAGTTCTTGCCCTTGTCCCAGGTGCCGCCCCGCTCGATCTGGAACTCCCGCTCGGAGACGTCGTGCGCCACCGCGTACCCCGCGACGTGCGCGAGCGCCTCCTCGTGCGACTCCAGATAGCGCGCCGTACGTCCGATGACCACGGCGAGCTCGACCTCCCAGTCCGTCTTCACCGAGCCGCGCGGCACCAGGACGGTGTCCTCCGGGCCGACCACCGTGTCGGCCGCCTTGAAGAAGATGACCGGCTCGGCGGGCGGCTCGGCGCCCGTCTCGCGGGCGTGGTCGTGGTAGTTGAGCCCGATGCAGACGACCTTGCCGATCCGCCCGACCGGCGGCCCCACACGCAGCCCCTCGGCGGCGAGAACGGGCAGGTCACCGGCGTCGGCGGCGGCCCGTATCCGGCCGAGCGCGGCGGCGTCGGCGAGCACCTCGCCGTCGATGTCGGCGACGATGCCCGACAGGTCACGGAGGGTGCCGTCGGCGCCGAGAAGCGCCGGGCGCTCCGCCCCTGCCGTACCGACTCGCAGCAGCTTCATGGTCAGACTCCATTCTCGGTGGCCCGGCAATGGGGTCTCCCCAGCCGAGTTGGTTCGAGGCAGGGGACGGGTTACGGCCTCGGAGGTTTGGTTTGGTCGATCGTCCAAGCTCACTGTCCGGTCCGCAAGACCCCGTTCACGTACTGGACCTTTACCGGGCAGTAGCCCAGGCCTCAGACAGCGGCGGCCAGCGCCCCGGCACTGCCCGGCATGTCCCGGTACAGCACCGCCCGCTCGACCGCGCTCCACGTCGTGCTGGTCACCACGTACAGCGCGGCGGCCAGCGGTACCACGGCCACCGTGAACAGAGTCATGAACGACATCAGCGGCATGACCTTCGTGATCGCGCCCATGCCCGGCACCTGCTGGTCACCGGCCCCGGCCTGCGGCAGCGGGTTGGCCGCCATCTGGAGCTTGGTGCGCCGGAAGTTGAAGGTGGCGACGGCAGCGACGATCGCGAACAGCGCCAGGTAGACCAGGCCCTGCGCGCCGAACACCCCGCCGTCGGCCAGCGCGTCCTTCCAGCGGCCGCCGAGCGGCGCGGCGAAGAGGGTGTGGTCGAGCAGCGTGTTCGCGTCGCCGCCGATGCTGGAGTTGGAGAAGAGGTGGTACAGGAGGAAGAACGCCGGCAGCTGGAACAGGCTGGGCAGGCACCCGGAGAGCGGCGACACCTTCTCCTTGCGGTGCAGCTCCAGGACGGCCTTCTGCAGCTTCTCCGGGTTCTTGCCGTGCTTCTTGCGGAGCTCCGCGATCTGCGGCGAGAGCTTGGCGCGCGCCCGCTGCCCGCGGGCCGACGCACGCGACAAGGGGTGCACGAGGAGACGTACGCAGGCGGTGAACAGCACGATCGCGGCGGCGGTCGCCGAGCCGTGGAAGAGCGGGTCGAGCAGGTCGGCGATGTGCTCGACCAGACTGGCGAAGACGGACATGAAACTGGACATGGAGTAGCCCTCCGAGGGACTCGTCGTGCCGAGGGAAACGGTGGTTCCGCGGGAGATGGCGACGGGAGACGTCGCGTCGGCGTGACGAGCCGCGAAGGGGCGCGGTAGCGGTGATACTGATGGGTGAGGTGGCAGTGGTCTGCCGATACGGCACTGGCCTGCCGATACGGCAATTGGTCTGCCGGTGCTGCCTCGCGAACGCCCCTACGCGGTCGTCGGGAGGGCGCGTCCGGGCGCTCGAGGGCGCCTGCGGCCCTTGGCGTCGGGGTCGCGTTGAGGCAGGAAGGCGGTACGCATCTCGCGGTCGCGGATGGCCGTGCGCACTCTGGTGCGGGGCACGGCGGGCGCGCAGCGCGCGGCGATCACGGAGCAGACGGCGAGCGCGGAGCCCGCAGCGGCGGTCGCGGCGAGCGCGACGGCGGCGGTGAGGCTGCCGGTGTCGACGAGGACGACCTCGACGAGCAGGAACAGCAGGAGCAGGGCGGGACGTGCGGCCGCTTTCCCGCCGCGGATCGCGTTGCGCAGCGTTCCGCGCAGGTCGGCGACTCCGTGCGGCTCAGCCATGTCCACCCTCCTTCCCCTGTCCGTGTCACGTGTCCCGTGCCGGTCGTACTGCCGTCCCGTGCGGGTCGTACTGCTGTCCCGTATCGGGCGTACTGCCGTTATACAGGATCGACTTCGACGACCTGAAGGAGCCTGCGGGGGCGGGCAAGGGCGCGGCTGACCGGATCCTTCGGGTCCGGATCGATCCCGGGGCCCGGCAGCATCTCGACGTCCGCGACCGGGACGAGGGCCCCGCAGGCCGGACAGTTCCCGACCGCCCCCAGCTCCGTACCGCACGCGGCGTGCCGGAAGACGCGGCACGTCTCGCCGTCGGTGAAGTGGTCGCGCCCCCAGGCGCCGAGCACGCACAGGGCCGGCCAGAGTTCGAGGCCGCGCTCCGTGACGACGTACTCGTGGCGGGACGGAGAGTTCGCGCAGGACCGCTTCTCCAGCACTCCGGCGCCGGTGAGCGTCTGGAGGCGCTGGGCCAGGACGGCGCGCGGGATGCCGAGGTGGACGAGGAAGTCGTTGTAGCGCCGCACTCCGTAGATCGCGTCTCGGACGACGAGGAAGGTCCAGCGCTCCCCGACGATCTCTAGCGCACGGGCGACCGAGCACTGCTGCGAGACGTAGTCCTTGCCGAGAGCCATGCGCCCACCCTAATCCTTTCCCCGCCACAGGTTCAGTGAACGAACTTTGGCTGCTACGGTGATCCACACCTGCGAAGTTCATTCACTGAACCTAGGAGAGGCAGACCCATGCCCCGCCCGACCCCCGCGCCGCCGCCCCGGACTCCGCATACGAATCCGCATCCGCATCCGAATCCGGCGAATACGTCCCCACGCAGCGGCCTCCACACCCCCCGCGCCCCCCGCACCCCCCACCGCCCCGCCGCCACCCTGGCCGTCACCAGCTCCGCCACCGCCGTGGCCCTGATGACGTACACCGCGCCCGCCGTGATCCTGCCCGACACCGCGGCCTCCCTCGGCACCTCGCTCACCGCCCAGGCCTGGCTGCTCAACGGCACCCCGCTCGGCCTCGCCGCGTTCCTGCTGGTCGCCGGCAGCCTCGCCGACGACCATGGCCGCCGACGGGTCTTCCTCGCCGGGACCATCGGGCTCGGCCTCACCACGGCGCTCGGCGCCCTCGCCACCTCCACCTGGCTGTTCACGCTGGCCCGTGTCGCGCAGGGCGCGGCCAGTGCGGCGATCCTCGCGACCAGCCTGGGCCTGCTCGTCCAGGCCTTCCCCGCGGGTCCCGGCCGGGTCAGGGCGACCGGGATCTGGGGCGCGTGCGTGAGCGCGGGGATCGCCGTCGGTCCGCTCGTCGCGGGCGGCCTCGCGCAGGCCGACTGGCGCTTGGCCTACGCCGTCATGGGCCTGGCCTCCCTCGTCGTCGCCGCCTTCGTCCCGCGTACGTTGACGGAGTCCCGCGCCCCGCGCGGCGGCCGCCCCGACCTGGCGGGCGCCCTCACGCTCGGCCTCGCGCTCATCGCGCTGGTGGCCGCGCTCACGCTGGGCCGGGACGGCTGGCTCCGTACGCCGGTGGGCGCGCTGCTCGTCGCCGCCGCCGTCCTCACCGCGGCGTTCGTCCTGGTCGAACGGCGGGCGGCGGCGCCGCTGCTCGACCTCGGCCTGCTGCGCCGTCCGCCGTTCCTCGCGGCCACCGCGGGCGCCCTGTTCACCGGCTTCTCCGTGATCGCGCTGCTCAGCTACCTGCCGACGCTGCTCCAGCACACCCTCGGCCTGTCCGCGATGAACGCCGCGTGGCTGATCTTCCTCTGGTCCGGTGTCTCGTTCGCCGTGGCCCTGCAGGCCAGGCGCCTGGTCGGCCGGGTCTCCGCGCGCCACCAGCTGGTCGTTGGCTTCGCCCTGCACGCCGTCGCCGTCCTGACCATGCTGGGCGCGGCGTCCGCGGGCTCCTGGCCCCGCCTGCTGCCCGGACTCGTCGTCTCCGGCGTGGGCAGCGGCCTGCTGAACGCCGCGCTCCCGCTGCTCGCGGTCGAGTCCGTGCCGCCCGAGCGCGCCGCGATGGGCTCGGGCGCCAACAACACGGCGCGGTACATCGGTTCGGCCGCGGGGGTCGCGCTGATGATCGCGGTGTCCACGTCCTCCGGGGACCTGGGGCGCGGCACGGACGTGGCCGTGATCGTCTCGGCGGGCCTTGCCGTTCTCGCCGCGGTCAGCGTGCTGTTCCTGAAGGAGCGGCGGAGCTGAGCTCATCCTCGTCCGGCCCTTCGAGGGGATCGCTCGCGAGGACCTCCTCGTCCGGCCGGGAGTCCGCGCGGTCGGCCGGTCCCGCGTACGTGACGGCGAGCGCCACGGCCAGGTTGAGGGCGAGGGCGACGATGCCCGCGTTGACCCCGGCGACGGGGTCGTGGTCGCTGAAGACGAGCGCGCACACGACCCCGACGCCCACGACGAGCCCGCTCAGCGCCCCGGCGAGGGTCAGTTTCCGCCACGCGAGGCCGAGCAGCAGGACCGGTACGAGCTGCGCCATCCCCTCGTACGAGATGAGGGAGAGCCGTACGAGGGTGTTCGGCGCCCCGTACGTCATCGCGAGCGCGAGGCCTCCCGCGACGACGACCACGCCCTGCGAGGCGAGCTTCTGCCGCTGCGGGGTGCGCCAACGGGGCAGCAGCGACAGCACGCTGCTGCCCCACATCGTCCCGATGACCAGCATGAACACGGCCATGGGCACGATGGAGGAGAGCGCCGCCGCGACCCCGATGACGCCGACGGCCCACGCGGGCAGCGAGTCCACCACCAGCTTGAAGAGCGCGAGGTTGGACTCGGCGCCGACGAGTCCCGGCACGACGAAAACCGCGGCCATGCCGAGCAGCATCGGCACGAAGAGCAGCACGTTGTAGGCGGGCAGCCAGATGGCGTTGCGCCGCAGCCCGTCCGCGCTGCGCGCGCCCAGATAACCGGCGACGGTGGTCGGGAAGATGACCACGGTCACCGCGTTGAGCAGCGACGTCGTGGCGAACCACGCCTCTCCGTAGGGGCTGGCGCCGCTCCCCGGCAGCGTGAGCCAGTCGCTCTTCTCGTGCACGATCCGGTCGAGGAACTGCCCGTATCCGTCGAAGTAGTGCAGGGGTACGTAGACGGCGAGGAAGGCGAGGGTCCCGACCACGAGCACGTCCTTGAGCACGGAGACCCAGGCGCTCCCGCGCAGCCCGCTCACCACCACGAAGCCGGTGGTGACGGCGAAGCCGATGAAGTAGGCCCAGTTGAGGCTGATCGCGCCGTAGGAAATGGTCGAGACGACGACGCCCATGCCGGTGATCTGCAGCTGGATGTACGGCAGCAGGAAGACGGTGACGAGCAGCGCGACGCCCGCGCCGAGCCAGGGCCGCCCGTACCGGTGGGCGACCATGTCCGAGATGCTGACGAGCCCGTGGCGCCGGGCGTAGGCCCAGAGCATCGGCCCGACGACGTAACCCACCGCGTATCCGCAGGACATGTACGCGACGACGTAAAGGACCGGAGCCCCGTAGTTGTACCCCCAGCCCGCGGCCCCCAGATAGCTGAAACTGGTGTAGCCCTCGCCCGCCATCAGCACCCAGATGAACACGGCGCCGAGGCTGCGCCCGCCCACGGACCACTCGGCGATCCCGCCCTGCTTGCCCCGCCCGCGGACGGCGGCGAGACCGAGCGCGACGGTCCCCACCATGAAGACGCCGAAGACGGCGGTGGCAACGGCTCCGTCACTCATGACGACGCACGCTCCGTCCTCTTCCGGTCCCCTCGGTGGGCCATCCACACGCAGAGCGGCGTGAGCAGCGTCGCGCCCAACAGCCAGAAGAACAGAAAGGGCAGCCCGAGGACGACGGGCCGCACGCGATTGGCGAACGGCAGGGCCCCGAGGTACAGCACGAAGGGGCCGAGCAGCCAGAGGAGATGGGGACGTCGAGCGATCACGAGGCCTGACCCTATCCGGGGCCGGGCCGCGCCCCTTCGGCTATCGCGGCCGCATCGAGCGCAGCTTGCCCCACACGACGAGCCGGTACTTGGAGGTGTACTCGGGGGTGCAGGTGGTGAGCGTGACGTAGTACCCGGGCTCGCGGTACCCGTACCCCCTGCGCACATCGCTGCGCGGCACCGCACGGATCACTCCGCCGTCGCGAGCGGAGGTCCGCGCCAGCGTCTTGTCGACGACGTACGTATAGGTGGCGTGCGCGGTCTCGACGGTGACCTCGTCCCCGCGCCGCAGCCGGTCGATGTGGCGGAACGGCTCCCCGTGGGTGTTGCGGTGCCCGGCGAGCGCGAAGTTCCCGGCCCGGCCGGGCTGGGCGGTACGGGGATAGTGGCCGGCGTACCCCTGATTGAGCACGGCCCCTTTGCTCACGCCCTGGGCGACGGGGACGCGGATGCCGATGCGGGGGATGCGGAGGACGGCGTAGGCCTGGTCCCAGCGGGGGGTGGGGGGACGGCTTTCGGTTCCACTGCTCTCTGTACGGGGGCGGTCGCTGTCCGGGGACGGGCTGGTGGAGCGGCCCTCTGCCCCGGAACGAGAACCGGACCCGGAACTGGAACCGGCCCCGTCGCCCGAACCGCCCCCGGGACCGGACGCCCCACCCTCACCCCTGCCCCACTCCTCCTCAAGGGCCTGGACCTTCCGCTCGGCGGCGGCGCGGGCTTGGCGGTTGGTCCACCACAGCTGATGGGCGACGAGCAGGAGGAGGACGAGTCCGAGGGTGACGGCGATCTCGGCCCCGCCCCACAGGGCGCGCACGACGGGGGTGCGGCGCCGGGTGCGCCCGTGCTGGACCACCGGAACCCGCTCGCGCACGAGGCCTCCTCCTTGAGCTCCCCTGGCCCCCCGGGCTTCCCTGGCTTCCCGGGCTCCTCGAACCGCTACCGCTCCATCCGCTCGGGCCCTCGGCCCTCCCGGCCGCCGGGAGGATAGGCGTTGCTCCGCCAACAATCCATGGCCGGGCGAGGCAGCAGCCGAACCGCCCCTCCTGCTGGAGGCCCCCTCGGCAGTACCGTGTCCCGTATGCGCCCCGACAAGCCTGCTGCTGCCGACCACGTCGACGTCGACCACATCGCCGAAGCCGCGCGCCTGGAACGCACGGCCGGCCTGTACCCGGAGGACGCCGAACAGCTCCTCCTCCAAGCCGCGGCCCACCTGGAACTCGCCGGCGCCCGTGACCGCGCGACGACGCTCTACGACCGCCTGCTCTCCGCGGAGACGCCCGCGGGCTCGCCTCTCCTCATCCGCGCCCTGAAGGCCTCGAACCTCTGGGAGTACGGGCACGAGGCGGAGGCGAGGGCGATCATCGACGGCGTGCGCGCGGCGGCGCCGCGGGACCCGGCGCCGTGGGTGATCGTGGCGGAGTCCCTGGAGTCGCACGACGAGCTGGAGCAGGCGCACGAGACGTTCACGGAGGCGGCGGCGCTGCTGCTTCCGGCGCGGACGCCGGAGCCCCCGTACGCGACGCATCCGCTCCTCTTCGGCCGCCACCGCGTACGCCGCCTCCTGGGCGCGGACCACGACGAGTGGGACACCCTGGCGGACCGGGTCTCCACGGCGCCGGTCTCCCTGGACGAACTCCACGACCCCAAGCGGGTCTGGTCCCTCGGCTCGGAGAACCCGGCGGAGCTGCGGGCGGAAATCGCCCGCATCCAGGCGGAGTTGGGCTCGTACCGCGAGGCGCTGTCCCGCCCGTTCCCGGTGGCGGTGCTCCACTGGCCCGCGCCGGAACTGACGGAACTCCTGACGGCGTACCCGTCCCTGTCCTCGGAGTACCCGTCCCACGAGGCGCACCTGTCGACCATAGAGTCGTCCCTCCGCGAACTCTCCGCCTCCGGAACCCCGAACCTGGGCATCGTCACGGGCACGGTCCCGTCCTACGAGGCCTTCGCGGCATCGGAGGCGTCCTCCCCCGAGGACCCGTCACTCCTCCCCCAGTACGCGACGACGCTGGCGGCGCGGGGGCGGGCGGTGGCTTGGCCTCCTGAGGGGGACGGGGAGTGTTGGTGCGGGTCGGGCGTGGCCTATGGGACGTGCCACGGCAGCGATTGACAGCGGGACCCTCGACTCGTCCCCCTCCCTGAGCTACCGAAGTCCGGCCTAGTCCTCGCCCACTTCCGAACCACCGTCCGATCACCGGCATCGAGCGAAACTTCAGGACCACATGCCAGAGACGAACGAGCCACGCCCTCTCCCTGCGCCGAATAGCAAGGAGTTGCAGGACCTGGTCCCTGACTCCGAGACACGGGCCGTGTACCAAGTGCTCTACCAGTCGCAGGAAGAGCCACTGGCCATGCCTGCCATCAGGGAGCGCGTCAGCCTCGTCACCGGCAAGGCCAACTTGCAGATGGACCGGCGGCTTCGCTCGCTGCGCACCCACTTCGACGTGCCCGCACAGCGCATACCGGGGGAGAAGAACCTCTTCGTCTATCCGCTGCTCGGCTGGAATCCTCATTTCGGCAAGCGAACGGCGCGGAAGAACATCCGCGGCTCAGTACGCGCCATGGTCCACCACACATATGGCAACCGCTGTGCCGCTTGTGGCCGCACGCCCAAAGACGACCAGGTGAAGCTGGTCATCGATCACATGGTCCCACTTGACCTAGGCGGAACCAACGAACAGGAAAACCTCCAGCTGCTCTGCGAGGAGGACAACCATGACAAGCAGTCTCTCTTCGCCGACCATCAAGAGAACGCCGCTGCCCTGCGAAAGTCGCTGGCACTCCCCGAGGTCCATCTGCGGATCGGCGAACTACTGAAGGCTATGGCAGGCGAGAACGTCCCAAAGGAGCTTATTGTTCTCGTTGCCCGGGAAGAGAACCACGGCGATCCGACCAAGCGAATGCGTGAGCTCAGATCCCTCGGCTGGATCATCGAGAACACTCAGCGCAGGAAGGGGCGGCGCGTCCTCTCGTTCTATCGCCTGGAACACTGGGAGCCTTGGCCCCCGGGAGGCCCGCAAGCCGCGATTGCCAAGCTTGAGTGGACGCGCCAGAGAGCGAAGCGTTCGGCGACAGACGCAGCCGGGAACAGCTCGCAGGAGTAGAGCAGTGAGTGATCCGCAGCCCTGGTCTCCGCCAGAAGGCTCATGGGCATCGTCTGCCGCGAGGCGACGCAACATGCAGGCGATCCGGAGCCGGGACACCAAACCTGAACGACTGATCAGGCGGCTCGTCCATGCCAACGGCCTACGTTATCGAGTCTCGACACGCCCGCTGCCCGGCCTTCGCCGAACCGCAGACATGGTCTTTCGGCCAGCAAAGGTCGCCGTATTCATCGACGGTTGCTATTGGCACGGATGCCCCGAACACTATGTGTCGCCAAAGACCAATCCAGGCTACTGGTCGGACAAGGTCAAACGGAATATGGAACGGGACCGGGACACCGACCAGCAGCTAACAGAAGCTGGCTGGCTTGTTCTGCGCTTCTGGGAACACACGTCCGCCGAAGAGTCGGCAGCTGAGATTACACGGCTGGTCTCGGAGCGGCGGAACCGCACATCAGATGAGGGTGTCCCGGACTGAAGCGCTAGTAGTGCCGTCCAGCTCACGGTCTCCCACAGGAGGTTCCATCAGATCCCCCGTGCGCTCCAGCGCGTCCTTGATGGCCAACCCGACAGCCTTGGCGACGGGCGGAGGGAACGCATTGCCCACCTGCCGGTATTGGGCGGTCTTGCGCCCAGCGAAAACCCAGTCCGTAGGGAATCCCTGAATAATCGCCGCCTGTTCGACAGTGAGCATGGGGCCGACGCGCTTCTCCTCCGGCACATCGATCGCCAAGTCCTTGTTGCCCAAGTCCCTTTCGAGGTTGGGTTCCTTCTCGTCGTTAGCGACACCCATCCCGTTCACCCCGAGGGCCCGCCAGGCATTCTTCGCTCGGGTCGGCCCGAGGTCAGCGCCACCATGCTTCTTGGAGCCGCCCACAAGGGTGGGGGCCACCGTTCCGGCTTCAGAAGCCTCCTTGAGCCACTTCTCAAAACCGTCAGGCCTGCCGGCATCGGTGAAACGGCGCTCCATCGTGTCCCTCAACGCCTGCGCCACTGTCTTAAGCTCATCTGTCGGCTTCGGCCAGTCAAATCCGCGGTAACAGTCCTTTCGGATCGCCACCAGAATCGCACGAGGCCGAAGCTGAGGAACGCCGTAGTCGGCGGCCTCCAGGAGACGCCACCCACACACAACATATTCCATGTCGCGAAGCTCGCGCTTGATATCTTCTCGATAACGGAAGAACTTATCGAAAGGTTTAACGAGACCGGCAACATTTTCGATCATTACCGCGCGAGGAGTCAGTTCTCCTACCAGTCTCAGCATCTCCGGGAAGAGATCACGCTCGTCATCCTGACCGAGTTGCTTCCCGGCGACAGAGAAAGGGGGGCAAGGGACCCCGCCGGCGAGTAGATCGAGATCTTTTACTGTCGGCTTGAAGTCCTTGACGTCCATGGGAAGGATTTCGCACTGAGCAGCCTCTTCCTCTCCCCAGACCTTGCGCTCCACCACGTTGAGCTTGAGCGTCTCGGCCGCAAACTTGTCGATCTCGACGAGTGCACGGTGACGGAACCCCGCCCCATGGAGGCCAACTGCCTGGCCTCCAGCTCCCGCGCAGATCTCAATCGAGGTCAGCGGCTGGTAGCTGGAACTCATCCAACCCTCCCGGTGGTGTAGCTACGACACGCTAGTGTCGCATCCACAGCACCGGAACTCGCCCGCGTCGCAGCTCTCCCGGTATGCGTCAGCTCTTGAGCAGAGCTTCGAGGTCCCGCCTGACCTCATCCCGCAACTCCGCTGGCAGCTGCCGGTACATCCCCCACGCGCGTTCAGCGCCGCTCAGTGGCCGCGCGTCGGCAGCCATCCATACCAACAAGTCCTTCTTGAACCGCACCGGCAGTTCCTTGATCCTGTCCCACACCTGCTCACGTGTCATCTGCGCACCAGTCAGGTGCTTCACCGTCTCGTTGCAGCGAGCGCACTCGGTGATCAAGTCTTCGGAGTTCGCCCCACTGCCGGACTTGTGCGGGTTCACGTGCCCCAGCGTCAATCGAGCGTGGGAGCCACGCTCACCCGCGTACTCCTCACCCGCGGCCACACCACAGCGACGGCACATATGGCCATCGCGCTCGAAGACGAACCGCCGAGTCTTCGCGCTGATCTGCCTCAACCCCGCAGCGCGGTGCTCCCTCTCCCAGACCGGGTGGCCGATCTTCTCCAGGTACAGCTCATCGGCCTGCAAGCTGGGCTTGTCGCGGTAGGTCTTGATATCCCAGCCCGCCGGCCGCAGGTCTCTCATGCGGCGGTCCACCTGCTCAGAGCCTGGGATGGCGGCCCGCAGGGCCTGCTTCTTGAAGGTCCGCCCTTCGCCGACTTCATCCCTCAGCCACAGAGCCACCCTCACGCGGGTGCCGAGCGCCTCATCTCGCCAGTCGGGCCTGCTTCCCATGACAACCCCTCCACACGTCAGAACACCGGTTCGCATAGTCCTTCGTTCGCGTCGAAACCTTAGCTTGCCGCCACTTGCCGCGGCAAGTGGCGGCAAGCTGCTCGGGACACTCGTCGGAACAACAGCCCCGAAGGGCACCCCTCGTGACACAGCTATCGACCAAGGTCACCCCCCGTCGCTCATGCCTCGAACTCTGCGCAGGTGCGGGAGGGCAAGCGCTCGGCCTGGAGAGGGCCGGGTTCCAGCACGAAATACTGGTGGAATTGGACCCTGACGCATGCCGCACTCTCCGCGGCAACCGGCCAGACTGGAATGTTCTTCAGGCAGATCTCCGGACGCTGAATGCGGATTCCTTCACCGACGTGCGACGTCATGACCTCCTCGCAGCGGGAGTACCGTGTCCGCCCTTCTCACTCGCCGGCCAGCAGCTGGGTTCCGATGACGAGCGCGACCTCTTCCCGTACGTCTTATCGCTGGCCTCGACGGTCAGGCCGCGAGCCGTCCTCATCGAAAATGTGAAAGGACTCCTTCAGAGCAAGTTCTCCGCCTATCGGTTCAAAATTATCCAAGCTCTCTCGGCCCTTGGGTACACCGCGGAGTGGAGACTTCTGTACGCGCGGGACTTCGGGGTCCCCCAGCTCCGGCCGCGCGCCGTCCTCGTAGCCCTTGAGCACCACGTCTTCGAGCACTTCCGATGGCCGGATGAGACCACCTCCGCTCCCGTCGAGGCCGCACTCGTAGGGAATGTTCTTCGCGAGTCAATGGCGTCCCGCGGATGGGAACTGGCCGATCCCTGGGCTCAACAGGCCCAGAAGGTCGCCCCCACGCTATGCGGCGGCTCGCGGAAACACGGCGGCCCAGATCTTGGACCCACACGAGCACGGCAGGCCTGGGCAGAAATCGGAGTCAACGGCTCAAGTGTGGCTGACATGCCACCCGGCCCAGGCGACGTGCTTCCGGTGAGACTGACCGTTGCGCAGATGGCTCTATTGCAGGGCTTTCCCCCAGAGTGGAAGTTCGAGGGCTGCAAGACGTCCACTTACCGGCAAGTGGGTAATGCGTTTCCACCACCGGTGGCGCAAGCAGTCGGCCGTACGGTGATAGAGGCCTTCGATCATGCGGACAGTGCAGCCGGAGGCAACACCAGGCAGCCCCTTACCGGTCACCATGAGAATCAAGGTGACGAAGCAGCGCACGGACATCGGCCATGTCCATCCCCGCGGCAAGTGACGGTTCTTCCTGCAAGTCCGCGAGCTGCTGCACCGACGGATCATCGAGGATCTGCCCCATGAACTGAAGCTTGTCCTCCAACCGGAGAGCTACCACTTCGTCGATCGTCTCTTCTGCGGCGAGAACCGTGACCCGCGTCTCGGTATCAGGTTCGAGCCCCAGCCGATGAATGCGGTCAAGGCTCTGGAGAAACCTGCCTGCCATGAAGTCACGGTCCACATAGACGGCGTCGTGACAGACCTGGTGGAGGCTGATGCCCTCTCCCAGGGTCGCGGGATTGGAGAGAAGCACATGGCAGTCAGGGTCTTCTCTGAACCGCCTGAGCTGCTCCTGGCGATCAGGTGTGCCTCCATGCACCACGGCTGGTTGGTAGGCGGAGAAGAGTCGCTCCATGGTGGTCAGACTGCGCACGAAGGTCGTCCACACCAGGGTCTTCCGCCCCATGGCCGCGTTCTCGGCGACGATGCTCAGCGCTTCCTTGTATTTCGGAGAGAGTTCGTATTGAGGCAG
Organism: Streptomyces sp. NPDC058308; assembly: GCF_042880275.1. Classification (NCBI taxonomy): domain Bacteria; kingdom Bacillati; phylum Actinomycetota; class Actinomycetes; order Kitasatosporales; family Streptomycetaceae; genus Streptomyces; species Streptomyces sp. NPDC058308. Next base: position 214,006 of record NZ_JBHVZA010000003.1, on the reverse strand, counting down.
CTGTTTGAGCAGTGAGTACAGGGAATCCGTCCGTGGCACCTCCAAGGGCGGGACCCGGTAGTCAAGCGGTGCGTACCGGCTCTCTCCCTCCATCAGCAGGGCCGGGCTCGTACCCGCCATGAGCAGGCGCAGCATCGCCTTGCCCAGGGCGTCGAAGTCCTCCCGCCCGGCCTCAGCGCGAGCGGTGTAGCGGCCGACAAGCGCGTCGTACACCTCGCGGTGCAGCGGCGGGAGCTCGACGTAACGGATGCGTGTCTCGAAGGGGGGGAGGCCCAGTTCGTTCTTGGTGGTCCGGGTGAAGAGCGGGCGCAGCACCGTACTGGCATGGGCGAGATCACCGCCGGCCACGGCATTGGTCACAACCCGGCGGCCGTGACCAGGCCAGACGAAGGACAGGAGATTCTCCAGGTCGCGAGCGCCGTTGGGAGCCGGCGTTCCGGTCAGGATGAGGCGCCGACGGGCCAACGGCCCTAGTGCCATGCAGGCACTTCCGTAGATGCCGCGCGCCCCGAGCTTCATGCGGTGGGCCTCATCGAGGATGAGCATCGAGGGTGCGCCACGCAGCCAGGTCGCGAGTGCGGCGAGTGACCGATCGAGGCGCTCGTAGTTGACGATCAGGACATCCGTACCCGGGCTGGGTGTGCGCTCCATAACCCGCGCGGTGAGCGGCTCTCTGAAGCACACCTCGCTCTCGTAATCCCACGACTCGTACGCGGACTTAGGGCTCACGACGAGCAGCCTGCGCACGCTCCCCTGTTCCCGCATCGCGGCGAATACCGCCAGACCGACACGCGTCTTGCCGGCCCCCGGTACGGAGAAGTTCGCCCCGTGCTGCAAAGACAGAAGACGAGCGATGTCTCGTCGCTGGAAGTCAGTCAGGTCCGCGCGCCACTCTGGACCGAGCCGCTCCAGGACTGTGTCCGGTGATACGGCGGCGGCCGATCCGGAGTCCTCCAGCCATTGCTCGGCACGCTCAGCGTCGTCGAGTACGCCACCGACGAGGGTTGCCAGCTCCCCTTCCCACTCAACGTCCGCAGATGGCCAAATAGCCAGCGCATCAAGCCCAGTGAGAAAGTCATCCAGGTCGACCTCCACGGACAGCAGCGTGCGCTGTCCGCCTGCGGGGAAACGTGCCGCCAGCTTCGCGAAGTCTCCTTCACGCCCCGGAGCCGCTCGCAGGACAGCGCGCGTCCGCGTGACGTCAGAGGAAATCCGCAGAGACGGTTCGGCGACGGCGGTCACATGCCCTCCTGCCTGACCGATTCGCGAAGCCAGGAGACGCCGTCACCTGGCGCCTTGATACTGCGCTGGGTCGCCACAGCCAGCTTCGTCAGGGTCTCGCGGAGCGTCAGCACCGCCTCATCAAATGCCTCCTCGTCGAGACTTCCGGAAGCCTTGGCTAGCGTGAGGTCGGTAATGCACTGCTCGATGTCCTGGCAGGCATCGGTGATGCGGTCCTGTGCTGCCTGCTTACGCTTGCGCACCCGAGCGTCCTTGCCTGCCGGCTCCAAAGCGTCCTCAACCGCCTTGTGCGCGGCGGCGAACGTCGCTGTCGCGGACTTACTGCGTTCGGTGAGGAGGCCGTCCTCTGCGGTCACCACTGCCTTCGCTTTCAGAATGGTGTCCGTCAGAGCCTTGGCCTGAGCGACCTTCGGCGCGGACGGCTTCATGGTCCGGTTAAGCCCTGGAATGGCCACCGCCGCCGGAGCCTCGGGCTCCGTCTTCAGCGCGTCCGGCAACCGCTTGTCCAGGTACCGGTCCCTGAAGTCGGGCTCGATCAGCCGTACGTCCGTCTTGGAGAACCCAAGGACAATGGCCGTGAGTCGCGTCTCTTTCAGGACCTCCGCGTTGTCCTTGCTCGCCGTCGACTCCTTGGCGTACCGCCGGTGCAACTCACGGAGCTTCTCCTGGTGCTGCTCGAAGTCCAGCAGCCGAAGCTGAGCACCTCCGTCGCCTGACCGCTCGATCAGGTCGCGAAGGCAGGAGAGAATCCACAGGTCCTGCTCGCAGGTGTTGGCACGGATACGGAACTCCCGCGCCACATCGGCCAGTGGCCGGCCCAGAAGCTGTTGCTCCTCCATGGCCAGCAGCCGGTTGATGTACGAGTACTCACGACGCTGGTCCGGCCGGAGCTGGAGCGACAGCTCTACAGCGTTGATGTCATCCCAAGTACATGACTCCGGCAGCACACCCACCCGGATGTTCGTGATGCCCAGTTCCTTGAGGGCCGCACGCCGGGTGTTGCCGTTGACCAGAATGCCGTCCCGCGTGATGAGACCGGGCTCGTTCTGACGGTAAGAGCGGAGACTCTCCATCAGGACGTCGAAGTCAGGGTCCTTCTTCGAGGGGTCGGCCGGCAGCATCTGCAGCAGGTAGTGCAGGTAGTCCTGGCTGTCCGGCGCCCAGGGCTCCTGCTTAAGCAGTTCGTCGCGCTCAGGCTTGTGATCCCGCTGGGCGCGGATACGGTGTGTTCCCGGGTTGTAGTAGAGCGTCTCCACCGGCATGTCAATGACCTCGACGGAGAGCGGTTGTGTACGCCACTCGATGGTGAGCGTCTCCCGGACGACGTTCCCGCCGGCGATTTCCTTCAGTCGTTCTTCGACTCGCGCCTTGTTCTCTTCCGCCAGCGGCGGTCGGCCGAATTCCTTGTCCACTAGTAATCTCCTCAAGAGCATCAGATTTAGTACTGCTACGTGGGGGCCGCCTCCCACCCGAGGGAGGGAGGCGTAGCCTCCGGACTATCAAGGGTTGGTGGCGCCTACTCACCCGCCGGCTTCAGGGCTTCGCGGATCTTCACCCTCGACTCCTCGGGAAGCGTCCGGTAGTCGGCCCAGAACGCCTCCGCCGCGCTGAACTCGCGCCGGTCCTGGTCCATCCAGCCCGAGAGCACCCTGCGTTCCAAGCCGCTCAGGCCCTCGGCGCGCTTCAGCATCTCGCCCAGATCCACCACGGCGCCACGCCCTCCCACCCTGCAGCGGTTGCACTCGGCTACGAGCTCCGTCTTCTCAGCGCCATTCGGCTGTCGCACAACTCGGCGAGCGATATCGATCTGGGCGGATTCATGAGTGCCGGCATAGACCTCCCCCGGCGTGATACCGCACGACCGACAGAAGTGCCCGTCCCGCCTGAGCACTTCGCGCCGTCGGGTCTGAGTGATCGAAGTGCCGGGGCGCGTGCCCTTGCCCGGCTGCCACACCGGCTCACCCTGCTTCACGAAGCGCTGCTCGTGCTGGCCGAGGGAGGCGTCCTCACGGTTGGTGTTGATCTGCCAGCCGTGGTCCCTCAGGTCACGTACTCGGCGATCAGCCTGGCTGACCCCCGGGAAGGCTTCCTTCACTGCTTCCTTGGTGAAGATGTTCCCTTCGCCCACCACGTCCACCAACCACAGGGCAGCGCGCTTCATGGTGCCGAGCTTCGGGTCAGTCCATGACGGCATGTCCACCTCGTACCCCTCATCCTTGTGCTGGGTCTACTTGGGCCGCGAACGGCGGGGAGACCCGCCGGTCCGCGACACCAGGAGCCTTGCTCAGGCAAGGGTGCGAAATCCAGTGCCAACCGGGAATTGCACTGGCGCCATAAATTGCACGTCCGCAATAGCCGTAGCGCCTACTCATGAGGCCAGTTGCTCCAGCAGTATGGAAGGTCCACTCAGGCGACCGCGCCATACGGAGAGGCTGGCCCATATATGGCGACGAGATCCGCGGGGGTCCTTCCCCAGCAGGATGACAACGCTCTTCTGCCCTTACCCAGAGAGGCGTTCCTGGAGGCCCTGCGAGCTGTACTGACCGCAGTGGGCCTCACCCAGGGAACGATCGCCAGGCGGGCAGGCGTCAGCCAGTCCAGCCTGTCCTGTTACAACACGGGCAGGCGAGTGCCGGACGCAGGGAAGCTGGAGAGGATCTACAAGGTCCTGGAAGACGAGGCCCAGCGGACTTCGGCGAAGGCCTTGCCGCACACGCTGCCCTATCTGCTCCAGCTCCGTGACGCCGCTCGCGCTCAGCGCATCGCGCCCTCAGCGGCGAACGCCGCTATGGCGGCCACCACAACTCGCCCCGCTCAGCAGCCGGCCTACGCAACGTTCCACAACCAGCGCCGCATGAAGCGGATTCGGCTCGCTCGCCGCAGACTTGCGGACCCGTCGGCACGGACAGAGGTGCCGGTCCCCCTTCAAGAGGGGGACCGGCACCTTGCCGACAACGCGCATGCCGCCGACATCGCGGATTACCTCGGCCACGTAGCGGCGGGCCGATATCGGGATGCGCAATTCAACGTCTGGGCGAAGGGACACAACCTCGCCTCACGAGAGTTCCCTCGCGCCGTAGCCGCCTACCGAGACGCCGGAGCGGAGGACGGGGCGGAAGCCATGCTCAACGCCGCCGCGAACCGTGACGACATCCAGGCTTCCGTCAACATCACCGCCGCACTGATTGATGAGGGTCAAGTAGACGACGCACGCGCCATATTGGCGGCCATCCGCACGGATGAGTAGCCCGCCCCCGCCCTCGCCGGCGGGCCACCTACGCCGCTGCGTCGGCCTCCGCCTCGAAGTGCATCTGTGCCCGTTCTAGCGCCTCGCCCGGGTCTCCTCCTTGCGCGACCAGCCAGTGGAGCAGATCGGCGATTACGTCGGTGACCGACTCTTCGAGGACCGCGAAGGACGGCGCCAGGGCGGAATTCACACCGGCCACCCGTCGGTACTCGTCAAGTACCTGCGCGGCTCGCCGAACCCGCATACAGTGGCGGGCCGGTTCGAGGGAGAGTTCGCACCAGACGGCCTTTCCAGTTGCAGTGAGCAGCGTGCCCCACTCCTCACTCAGGGACGCCAGCAAGTGAAGGCCACGCCCGCACTCCGCTTCCCCGCACACAGCGCTTAGAGCCGGCGCGATGCGGCTCTTGTCGTGGACCTCCACGCGCAGACGATCGCCGCGTGGTTCAAGGACCAGCGTCGCTGCCGTCCCTTCGCCAACATGCTTGATGACATTGGTCGCCAACTCGGTCGTGACCAGCTCCACTTCGTCATTGACGTCCAGCGCACCCCATAGCTTCAGGTGGCGTCTCACCGACTTGCGCAGCAGCTGAAGTTCCGCCGGCGCCGCCTCGAATGGCAGGACACAGCGCAGCCGCCGTTCCCCCTCGTCATGAATGGACATGGAGGCTCCCTCCTCCCAGACCACGCAGAGCTGCGCCCGCCGTATCCGTACGGCTACACCGCGTAGTGAACTATTGGCGAGGATGGCACAGAGAACTCTCGCTATGTAACTTCTCACGCGAATCCTTCGAGTGAACCTGCTGGAGGGCCAACCAGTTGGACACATAGCCTGAGCGCGACCTCAGGCCGGGCGCCCGGCCGCTGGGGAGGAGCCGCATGTCAGTACGGAACACCACTCGCCGACGCCAGCTAGGCGCCATGATGCGGAAGCTGCGCGCCCGCAAGGGCATGACTCTTGAGGAAGCCGGCACCCTCGTCGGGGTGTCCAAGGCGACGGTGAGCAGGTACGAAACGCAAGCCGGTCCGGTCAAGTGGCTCGTGGTTGATGCTCTCTGCCGTGAGTACGCGGCAACCGAGGCCGAGCGCCGCGCCGTTGTGGCCCTCGCCAAAGACGCCAAGCAGCAAGGATGGTGGAGTTCGTTCACCGACTCGATTCCCGAGAGCATGAACCTCTTGCTCACGCTGGAAGACGAGGCCGTACGTGAAGACCACTTCTCCTGCGTCTACGTCCCTGGACTGCTGCAGACGCGGGCTTACAGCACCGCGGTCCAGCAAGCCAACGAAGTGCGCCTCGCCCCGGCCGAGATCGAACGCCTCGTGGACATCCGCATGAAGCGGCAGGAGGTTCTCACCCGGCCGACTCCCCCTCGGCTGTGGGCGATTCTCGACGAGTCCGTCATCCGTCGCGTCGTGGGCTCCCCGGCTGACATGAAGGAACAACTCGGCCGGCTCCTCGAAGCGAACGAGTCACCCGGCATCACGCTGCAAATTCTGCCGTTCTCCAAGGGGGCCCACTCCGCTGCCCTCGGCAGCTTCGTGATTATCGGTGGCACGGAACCAGCGCTGGACGTCGTGTACGTCGACCTCCACACCGGTTCGCTCTTCCTTGAGAAGGACGAGGAACTGAACCGATACCGGCTTGCGTTCGACTACCTCCGCGCACAAGCGTTGGACATGGAAGCCTCCTCCTCCATGATTCAACGCGTCCGCAAGGAGCTGTAATGCCTGTTGTGCCTCCCTCCCCCTCAGCCATCTCGTGGTTCAAGTCCTCGTACAGCGGGGGCAACACCACCGAGTGTGTGGAGGCTGCTTTCCTGCCTCGCGGTGTCCTCATACGCGACTCCAAGCGAGCCGACGGGCCTCTCCTTCTGGTCTCTTCCACAGCGTGGGCCCGGTTCGTCGCGGACGCCGCCGACCGGCTCTGAAGGTCGGTACGTGGCGGTGACGCGGTTCTCCGCCTCCGTGAAGCACGGTCATGTGTGAGACCGGCTCAGCCGTAAACCCTGTACCCATGGGCGGCACGCCGCGACGTACGAGGAGGAGAACCCCTTGCCTTACGCCCCCGAACACGACCAGGACCGCACGTTCCTCGACCAAGCCATCGCCCTCTCCCGCCACGCCCTCGACCCCGGCAGCAAGAAGCCCTTCGGTGCCGTCGTCGTCATGGATGGGGAAGTCGTGGGGTCGGGGAGCAACTCCGTCGTCGAGTCGTGTGATCCGACCGCGCATGCCGAGGTCGTGGCGCTGCGGGACGCGGGGCGGCGGCTCGGGAACTTCCTCATTGAGGGCGGCACCCTTTACTCCAGCTGTGAGCCCTGTCCGATGTGTCTCACCGCCTGCTACTGGGCAGGGATCAGCCGCCTCGTCTATGCCGCCGACCGGCACGACGCCGCCCGCAACGGGCACCCGGACCTGCAGTTCTACCGGGAGCTCGCGCTGCCCAACGGGGAGCGGCAGCTGTTGGACGAGGTGCCCGTCGAGGGGGAGGTCCGGGCCGCCGCGGTCGGGGTTCTCGCCGAGTGGGCCGCCGAGCAGCCCGGCCCCGTCGAGCCGAAGCTCTGAGGGTGCCGGCCGACGCCTCGTTGCTGCGCGTTAGCCTCACCCCATAGCAACATGGGCAACATGGGCAACATAGACAACCTGGATGTATCAGCGAGAGGCGGATCGATCATGGTGAGGATTCCCACGGCAGTCGTGGCCGCGAGCGGGCTGGTCGGGGGCTACGCCACCGCGCGGGCCACCAAGAAGCGTCCCCTCGGCGGAGCCGTGCTCGCCGCGGCCGGGACCGTGGCCGCTCGGCAGTGGCGGGAGGCCGCCGGTGCCAAGACGGCCGCCGCGCTCACCGCCGCGTACGTCGCCGGGTTCGCCGGGTCGCATCCGCTCGCCAAGAAGGTCGGGGCCTGGCCCGCGGTGTTCGCCGTGGCTGGGGGCGTGGCCGCGGCCTCTTGGGCCTTGGCCGATCGTCGCGCCTGATGTGAGTGAATCCCGCTCGTGGGGCTCTCTTGAGGGTCTCGGGAGGGGGTAGGGCGCGCGGCGGAGAGTGCGGGGGTTCTCTAGCTGGTCGGTGTGCCTCTGAACGTCGCCCTGTACGCCCCCGGCGACACCCCCACCCCCGCCACGAAGTGCTGCCTCAGCGACGCCGCCGTGCCGAAGCCCGCCTCCGTCGCCACCCGGTCCACCGTGTGGTCCGTGGATTCGAGGAGTTCTCGCGCCCGGTCCACCCTGCGCTGTGTCAGCCACTGCATCGGCGTCAGGGCCGTCTCCTCGCGGAAGCGGCGGCTGAAGGTGCGGACGCTCATCGACGCCCGGTCGGCCATCTCCCGCAGGGTCAGGGGCTCGTGCAGGTTCGCCAGAGCCCAGGCCCTCGCCCTGCCCGTCGACGTCGCCTTCTCCTTCGCCACCGGGCGTTGGATGTACTGGGCCTGCCCGCCCTCCCGGTGCGGCGGCACCACCGTGCGGCGTGCCACGTCCGCCGCCACCGCCGCGCCGTGGTCCCGGCGGATCAGGTGCAGGCACAGGTCCACTCCCGCCGCCTCCCCCGCCGAGGTCAGGATGCGGCCCTCGTCGACGTACAGGACGTCGGGGTCGACGGTCACGGAAGGGAACGTGCGGGCGAACAGGTCCGTCGACAGCCAGTGCGTCGTCGCTCTGCGGCCGTCGAGCAGGCCCGCCGCCGCCAGGACGAACGCTCCCGTGCAGATCGATGCCAGCCGCGCCCCGGCGGCGGCTTCCAGTGCCCGTGCCAGGTGCGCCGGCAGGGCGTCCGGGGTCAGCGACTCGTCCTCCTCGTGCGAGGCGGGGATCATCACCGTGTCCGCCCACGTCAGCGCCTCGGGGCCGTGCGGTGCGCCGATCGGGAAGTCCGCGTCGGTGCGGATCATGCCCGGGCCCGTCACCGCGCACGTCCGCACCTCGTACAGCCGCTCCCCCGCCGGGCCCCGCGCGCCGCCGAACAGCTGGTGCACCAGGCCCAGTTCCATCGGCAGTACGCCGTCCCGTACGAGCACCGCCACCCTGTGTGTCCCGGAACTCATGGCCATGGGCAGAACCTAGCGGCCCCTCACTTCGTCGCCGCCGTCGACGCCGCCGACGACAGCGGCGTCGCGATGTCCTCCAGCGAGCGCTGCTCCGCCTTGACCGCGAACACCGCCGCCACCAGGCCCGCCGCGCACATCAGGCCCGCGCCGACCTGGAAGGCCAGCACCGTGTCCCCGACCACGCCCGACTCGGTCAGCTTGGCGAACATGAGCGGGCCGCTGATGCCGCCCGCCGCCGTGCCGACCGCGTAGAAGAAGGCGATCGCCATGGCGCGGGTCTCCATCGGGAAGATCTCGGAGACCGTGAGGTACGCGCTGCTCGCGCCCGCCGACGCGAAGAACAGGACCACGCACCAGCAGGCCGTGAGTGTCATGGCGCTGAGCGAGCCGCGGTCGAAGAGCCAGGCCGTGGCGAAGAGGAGGAGGCCGGAGAGGAGGTACGTCGAGGAGATCATGATGCGGCGGCCGACCGTGTCGAAGAGCTTGCCGAGGAAGAGCGGGCCCAGGAAGTTGCCCGCCGCGATGACGGCGAAGTAGTAACCCGTACTGCCGGAGGGGACGTCGAAGAACGTCGTCAGGATCGCGCCGAAGCCGAACGTGATCGCGTTGTAGAGGAACGCCTGGCCGATGAAGAGGGACAGGCCGAGGACCGCGCGCTTGGGGTAGTCGCGGAAGACCGTCCTGGCGATGAGGCCGAAGCCGATGCTCCTGCGCTGGTGGATGGTGATCTCGCGGTCGGGGCGCGGCAGGCGTTCGCCCTTCTCCTCCTCGATCTCCCGCTCCACCGACGTGACGAGGGCGTCCGCCTCCTCACCGCGGCCGTGGATGAACTGCCAGCGCGGGCTCTCCGGGACGTGCCGGCGCACGAGCAGGATCACCAGGCCGAGGATGACGCCGAGGGCGAAGGTGAGCCGCCAGCCGATGTCCTTGGGGAAGATGCCGGTGTTGAGCATGAGGACCGAGAGCAGCGAGCCGCCGATCGCGCCGAGCCAGTAGCTGCCGTTGATGATCAGATCGACGCGGCCGCGGTACTTGGACGGGATCAGTTCGTCGATCGCCGAGTTGATGGCCGCGTACTCCCCGCCGATGCCGAAGCCGGTCAGGAAGCGGAAGAGGAAGAACCACCAGGCGTCGAAGGAGAGCGCCGTCAGGGCGGTGGCGGAGAGGTACACCACGAGGGTGACCATGAACAGCTTTTTCCGGCCGTACTTGTCGGTGAGCCATCCGAAGAAGAGCGCTCCGGCGCAGGCCCCCGCCACGTAGAGGGCGGCCGCGATGCCGGTGACCTGGGCCGAGGAGATGGCCAGGCCGCTGCCCTCCTCGGAGAGGCGGCTCGCGATGTTGCCGACGGTGGTGACCTCAAGACCGTCCAGGATCCAGACGGTGCCGAGGCCGATGACGATCATCCAGTGCCAGCGGGACCAGGGCAGCCGGTCGAGCCGGGCGGGCACGGCCGTGGTGACGGTCGACGTGTCGTGGGCTGCGGTCATGGCACCTCCCGGGCGCCCCGTGGCTCTTCCCGGGGGCTCCTCCAGAGTGCCCGGCAAACGCGGTCTCACGCGCGGTGGGGAGGGCCGTACAGCCGTCATACGGGCGGCGCGCCGCCGGGTTCCGTGCGCCCCCTCCCCGTGCCCCGCCAGGTTCCGTACGCCCCGCCCTACGCCCCCAGCAGCCGCGACACCGCATAGATCGCAAGCCCCGCCAACGAGCCCACCACCGTGCCGTTGATCCGAATGAACTGCAGGTCACGGCCGATGTGCGCCTCGATCTTCTTCGAGGTGTGCTCCGCGTCCCAGCCCGCGACCGTGTCCGTGATGAGCGAGGTGATCTCGTCGCGGTACGTCGTCACGACGTACACCGCCGCGCCCTCCACCCACCCGTCGACCTTCCGCTGCAGCCGGCCGTCCTTCGCCATCCGGCTGCCGAGCGAGAGGAGCGAGGCCCGCACGCGCAGGCGCAGTTCGCTGCGCTCGTCCTCGGCGGCGGCCACGATCATGGCGCGTACGGCCGACCAGGCGGAGGCGATGAGGTCCTGGACCTCGTCGCGCCCGAGCACCTCCCGCTTCAGCCGTTCCACGCGTTCGCGCGTGTCCGTATCGGACTGCAGGTCCGCGGCGAAGTCGGCGAGGAAGCGGTCGACGGCGCCGCGCGCGGGGTGCCCGGGCATGTCCCGCATCTCGGTGACGAAGCGGAGCAGTTCCTTGTAGACACGCTCGCCCACCCGCTTGTCGACGAAGCGCGGGGTCCAGCCGGGGGCGCCGCCCTGCACCGCGTCCATCACGGAGTCGGCGTGCTCGACGAGCCAGTCGTGGGCGCGGACGCAGACCAGGTCGACGACCCGCTTGTGGCCGCCGTCCGCGACGACCTTCTCCAGCATCTTGCCCATGCCGGGGGCGATCTCCTGGGCGTCGGCGCGGCGCGTGATGGCCTCGCCGACGACGGCCTGCACATCGGAGTCGCGCAGCACGGTGAGGGCGCCGCGCAGCGCCGTGGCGAGTTCGGCGGTCACCCGGTCGGCGTGCGCGGGCTCGGCGAGCCAGGTGCCGAGGCGCTTGCCGATGCCGACGGCGTGCAGGCGGCCCCGCACGACGTCGGCGGAGAGGAAGTTCTCCCCCACGAAGTCGCCGAGGGACGCGCCCAGCTGGTCCTTCTTGTTCGGGATGATCGCGGTGTGCGGGATGGGCAGGCCGAGGGGGTGACGGAAGAGCGCCGTGACCGCGAACCAGTCGGCGAGCGCGCCGACCATGCCCGCCTCGGCGGCCGCCGCGACGTACCCCGCCCAGGGGCCCGCGCCGGAGTGCTGCGCCCACTTCGCCAGTACGTAGACGACGGCGACGAGGACGAGCAGTCCCGTCGCCGTGATCTTCATCCGGCGGACGCCGCGCCGCTTCTCCTCGTCGGCGGGGCTGTAGGTGAAGCCGCCCGGCCCTGCTCCGGCCGGGGCACCGCTCACTCCCGCAAAGGAGCCGCTTGAGGGGCGGGCTTCGCGGGCATGCTCCCCTTCACCCCTCTGGGCGCCCCGCATGTCACCCCGCTCGGCGCCCCTCGTGTCACCCCGCTTGGCCGATTCGGACGCTTCCTCCGCGTTTGTGCGTTCCACTCACTCCACCTGGCCCGTTCGCTTCGTCCTCGTCCGCATGGTTTCCTCGCCGTGCCACGTCTCGTGTCCCGATTGTCCCCGTGCCGTGTGGCATACGCCCCTTCCTGACCGACTCCTGGAACGGACGACAAGTTCCCGGCGTCTCACAGGACGGAGGGGGGCAGTGTCGGCCGCCTCACGGCCCATGCCGCATCATGGGGTGATCACACCGGAGCCTCGGGGCTCCCCCTGCCCGAGGAGAAAGAGCCCGCATGACCAAGCGACACGGTTATGCCCTTCTCGCCGCGGTCATCGCGGTCATCGTGGTGATTTCCGCCGCCATATACGTCGGCGTCGCGACCGACGACGGCTCGCAGGACACCATCAGCGCCGGTGCGCGCAACCCTCGTAACTCCGCCGATCCCGCCTCCTCCGGCAGCTGGGTCGGCTCCTGGTCCGCCTCCCCCGCGGGGGCCGAACCGGGCACGGAGCAGAAGGGGTTCGCCGGCCGCTCCCTGCGCAACGTCGTGCACACCAGCGTCGGCGGCACCAGCGCCCGCATCACCCTCTCCAACCTGTACGGGCGTACGCCGCTGAGCGTCACGCACGCCTCGATCGCCCTGGCCTCCGCGACGAACAACCCCGCCGCCGCGGCCGGCACGCTGCGCAGGCTCACCTTCGGCGGCAACACCTCGGTGGTGATCCCGCCGGGGCAGCAGGTGATGAGCGACGCCGCCCGGCTGCGCGTCCCGCACGACTCGGACCTGCTGGTCACCACGTACTCCCCGACCCCCTCGGGCCCGGTGACCTACCACCCGCACGCACGCCAGATCAGCTACGTCGCCGAAGGTGACCGCACCGAGGACCAGCTGGGCGACGCGTACACCGAGCAGAGCCCGTACTGGCGCTACCTCACCGCGGTGGACGTGCTCAGCAACGAGACCGAGGGCACCGTCGTCGTCTTCGGCGACTCCATCACCGACGGCATCTCGTCCACGATGGGCGCCAACCGCCGCTGGACCGACGTCCTCGCCGACCGGCTGCGCGACGAGTCGGGCGCGCCCCACTACGGCGTGGTGAACCAGGGCATCAGCGGCAACCGCATCCTCTCCGACGGCCGCGGCAACCCCGCGGTCAACCCGAGCGGCCTCTCCCGCTTCGACCGCGACGTCCTCGACCGCACCGGCGTCAAGGCCGTCGTGATAGCCCTCGGCGTCAACGACATCCTGCGCAACCCGCACCAGAACAACCCCGACCGCATCATCGAGGGCCTGCGCGAGCTGACCCGCCAGGCACACACCCGCGGCCTGCGCGTCGTCGGCGCGACGCTGATGCCGTTCGGCGGCCACCGGGGCTACGAGCCCGCCCTGGAGAACGTCCGCCAGGCGGTGAACGCGCAGATCCGCTCGGGCAGCGTCTTCGACGAGTTCGTGGACTTCGACCGCGCCCTCCAGGACCCGTACGACCCCCGCAAGCTGCGCGGGCAGTACGACTCGGGCGACCACCTGCACCCGTCCGACGCGGGCTACCGCCGGATGGCGCAGACGTTCAACCTCGCGCACCTGAGGGGCACGGCGGCGGCCGCGCTCTGACCCCCGGCCGCCCGCGCCACCCGCGTCCGCGCCCCTCCCCCGGCGCGGACGCACGGCTCAGTCCCGCTGATCGCGGCGTTCAAGCCCCTCCCGGCGCCGCTCCTCCTTCAGGCGCAGCCGCTCCATCCTGCGGATCTTGCGCTCCACCCCGACGCCGCCCATCAGGGCGAAACCCTTGACGACCACGCGGGGCGAGCCGGGCGTGCCCTCGCCCGTCGCCTTGTCGTCGAAGCCGCCCATGATGCCGAAGCCCTTGACCAGGACGGTCATGTCCGGCGGCACGGTGACCTGCATGCCGCCCATGATGGTGAAGCAGCGGATCTCGACGTCGCGCTCGGTGAACCGCGCCTCGCGCAGGTCGATCTCGCCGCCGCCCCACATCGCGAACCCGTTGAACCGCCGGCCGACCACCCAGCCGCCCTTGCGGTTGAACCCGCTCCAGAAGGCGAAGCCGAGGGTGGAGGACGGCTCGCCGCTCACCATCCGCTCGCTCCAGTCGATGGCGGCCGGGTCGTCACTCACCGGCCGCTTCACCATGGACACCTTGGCGCCGTGCGACGGGAGGTCGCGGGTGAGGGGCGCAAGCTCTCCGTACGTGCGTGCCTTGTACGTCGCGTCGAGGCGCTCCTCGAACTCCGACATGTCCAGGCGCCCCTCGGCCAGCGCGTCGCGGAGCTGCTCGGCGACCTGCTCGCGGTCGCTGTCCGAGGCCCGCAGATCAGGAAGTTCGTCACTCATGCCGGCAGCCTACGAGGTCGGCCTCTGTGCGTACATCTTGGCGATGACCGCCTCGATGTCCGGTTCCCTGACCGAGAGATCGGCCAGCGGGTAACGGGCCGCGATCCGCGCGACGAGCGGAGCGGCCGACTGGGACGCGGGGAAGGCGAGCCACTGCCGCGGCCCCGCCACCCTGACCACCCGCGCCGACTCGTCCTCGATGGCGGGGAGTTCGCGCTCCAGGTCGACGACCAGGGTGCGCTCGCTCTCGCCCACCTCGTGCAGCCCGGCCAGCGGACCGTCGTACATCAGGCGCCCGTGGTCGATGACCATCACGCGCTTGCAGAGCTGCTCGATGTCGGTCAGGTCGTGCGTGGTCAGGAGCACGGTCGTGCCGGACTCCTCGTTCAAGTCCCGCAGGAAACCCCGCACCTTGGCCTTGCTGATCACATCGAGGCCGATCGTCGGCTCGTCCAGGTACAGCACCTCGGGGTCGTGCAGGAGCGCCGCCGCGATGTCGCCGCGCATCCGCTGGCCGAGCGAGAGCTGGCGCACGGGGACGTCCAACAGGTCGGCGAGTTCGAGGAGTTCCACGCACCGGTCGAGGTTCTCGGCGAACCGCTTGTCCGGGACGCGGTACATCCGGTGCATCAGGCGGTAGGAGTCGATCAGCGGCAGGTCCCACCAGAGCGTGGTGCGCTGGCCGAAGACGACACCGATGCGCCGGGCGAGGCGGGTGCGCTCGCGGGAGGGGTCGATGCCCGCCACGCGCAGGCGCCCGCCGCTGGGGGTGAGAATCCCCGTCAGCATCTTGATCGTCGTCGACTTGCCCGCACCGTTGGGCCCGATGTAGCCGACCATCTCGCCGCGCGGCACGGTGAAGGAGATCCCGTCGACGGCCCGCACCTGGTGCCGTTCGCGCCGCAGGAAGCCGGTCTTCCTGCGGACGTCGAAGACCTTCTCGACACCGGTCAGCTCAATGAGGTCTGTTTCCACGGCGGTTCAGCTCCCGGTGCTGCGGTACGAACGGAGGCCGGCGCGCCAGGCGAGACCGGCCAGGGCGAGACACCCGACGGCCACCACCGGCGGCGCGAACGCCACCCACGTCGGCAGGTCGAGGGGGTAGGGCCGGCCGAGCACGTAAAGGGCGGGCAGCCAGTTGACGAAGGCGAGCGGCAGGACGAAGGTGACGCCGCGCAGCAGGTCCTTGGCGAAGACGGTCGGCGGGTACTGCAGCAGGGTGGTGCCGCCGTACGTGAACGCGTTCTGCACCTCGGCCGCGTCCTGCGCCACGAACTGGAAGGCGCCGCCCAGCACGAACACGGCCCCGAAGATGCCCGCGCCGCACACCAGCATCCCCGGCACCATCAGGACCTTCAGCGGGGTCCAGCCGATGTCCAGGACCACGAGCGCGTACCCGATGACGAGCACCCCCTGGGTGAGGCGGCCGACCCGGTGCAGCCCGAAGCGGTCGGCGGCGACCTGCGCGAGGACCGGGGCGGGCCGCACCAGGAGCGTGTCGAGCGTGCCGTCGCGCACCCGTCTGCCAAGACGGTCCATGGAGCCGATGACGAGGTCGGCGAGTCCGAACGCGGTGCACGAGATGCCGTAGAGGAAGGCGATCTCGGGCAG
Organism: Streptomyces sp. NPDC058308; assembly: GCF_042880275.1. NCBI lineage: Bacteria > Bacillati > Actinomycetota > Actinomycetes > Kitasatosporales > Streptomycetaceae > Streptomyces > Streptomyces sp. NPDC058308. Next base: position 198,460 of record NZ_JBHVZA010000003.1, on the reverse strand, counting down.
CGCGTAGCCGCCGAGCCGGTCCACCTGCGAGAACATCAGCAGGATGGCCAGGAAGTCGAAGGCGGTCACCGCGAAGTTGCCGAACGCGGTCAGCGCGAAGGAGACGCGGTAGGCCATGAGGGAGCGGATCCACATGGCGGAGATCAGCCGGTAGGCGCGCAGCCCCTCCCGCGCCTGCCCCAGCCGCCGCAGCCGTCGCGGCTCAGCCACCCTGGACCACCACCCGTCGCGTCGCCGCGGCCTGCAGCAGCCGCCCGGCCGTGAGCAGCGCCGCCGCCCAGCCGAGCTGGAAGGCGTAGAGGCGCAGCAGTCCGGTGCCGGAGTGCTCGCCGAGGAACACGTCGGCGGGCAGCTGGAGGAGCGCCGACCAGGGCAGCGCGCGGGCCACCTCGCCGAGCGCGCCGGGGAAGACGTTCAGCGGGAGCAGCATCCCGGAGAAGAAGGTGCCCGCGAGCATCGCCACCTGAAGGGTGCCCGCGCCGTCGAGGAGCCAGAACGCGGAGAGCGCCACCAGGTAGCGGAGCGCGAAGCCGACGACCGCGCCGAGGACGACGGCCACCAGGAACGCCGACCAGCGCAGCGCGTCCGGAGGCAGCGTCAGATCGAAGACGAGGGCGCCGAAGACCATCGGCAGTACGCCGCGGCCCAGCAGCTGGAAGGCGCCCCGGCCGAGGTCGGCCGCCAGCCACCAGAGCTGCAGGTCGGCGGGCCGGTAGAGGTCGACGGCGATGTCCCCGGTGCGGATCCGCTCGATCAGCTCGTTCTCGAATCCGCCGCCCATCAGTGCCATCGTGGTCAGCAGGCCCTGGCCCAGCCAGACGTAGGTGAGCGCCTGGGACTGGTCGTAGCCGCCCAGTCCCGGCCGCTCGTCCCACAGGGCCAGATAGGTGTACGCGAGAATGAGACCGAAGACGGAGTTGGTGAACACTCCGGCCGCGGTCGCCACCCGGTACGTGGCGTATCTGCGGAAGCTTCCCCCGGCGACGGCCGCGTACAAACGGAACCGTCCTGTACGCACATGCATCCCTTTCACCGTGAGCTCCGTCCCGGATCGGGCCAAAGCGCTGGAGCCTAGTGCGATCGGGGGCGCTCGTGCCAGGCATTTTCGGCGCGAGGGCGCGGCCTGGTCACGAACGCGTGTGGCCACGGTGTGCAATGGGGTGGCAATGGGGTTTACGAGGCGTACTGGACGTACGACGCTAACCGGGAGTTCCGCGAGACATGAGTGACGAGCCGCAGCAGCAGGGTTCTGCCGGGCGCCGGGGCTGGGCGCCCAGGGAGCCGCAGGACACGCCCGCCGGCGCACCGGCGGACACACCCGGACAGACGGCGGCGGCCGGGGCCGGTCAGGGCGGCGAGGGGGCGGGAGCCGGGACGGGAGCCGGGGCGGCCAAGGCCAAGAAGCCCAAGCGCCCCAAGCGCCCCAAGCGCAAGGGCTGGCGGCGGATCTTCCCGACCTGGCGCATGGTCCTCGGCGGCTTCATCCTGCTGGTCCTGCTGGTCGTCGGCGGCTTCATGGCGGGCTACATGCTCGTCGACATTCCCGCGGCGAACTCCGCGGCCACCAAGCAGAGCAACGTCTACCTGTACTCCGACGGCACCCAGATCGCCCGCGACGGCGAGGTCAACCGCGAGAAGGTGCCGCTCAAGCAGATCCCGCTCGTCGTCCAGCACGCCGCGCTCGCCGCCGAGGACCGCGACTTCTACGGCGAGTCCGCGGTCGACCCGAAGGCGATGCTCCGCGCGGCCTGGAACACCGTCACCGGCAAGGGCAAGCAGTCCGGCTCCACGATCACCCAGCAGTACGTGAAGAACTACTACCTGGGCCAGGAGCAGACGGTCACCCGCAAGGTGAAGGAGTTCTTCATCTCCATCAAGCTGGACCGCGAGGTGAGCAAGGACGACATCCTCGAGGGCTATCTGAACACCAGCTACTTCGGCCGCAACGCGTACGGCATCCAGGCCGCCGCCCAGGCGTACTACGGCGAGAACGTCCAGGACCTCTCCGCCGCCCAGGGCGCCTACCTCGCCACCCTCCTCAACTCCCCCAACGCGTACGACGTCGCCACGCACCCCGAGAACAAGCCGCGCGCGGCGGGCCGCTGGAACTACGTCCTGGACGGCATGGTCAAGGAGGGCTGGCTCAGCAAGGCCGACCGGGCGAAGACGAAGTTCCCGGTGCCCGACGAGGCCAAGGGCGCGGCGGGCCTGTCCGGGCAGCGCGGCTATGTCGTCAAGGCCGTCGAGGACTACCTCACCAGCAACAAGATCATCGAAGAGGACACCCTCGCCAAGGGCGGCTACCGCATCACCACGACCCTGCAGAAGGACCGTCAGGACGCCTTCAAGAAGGCCGTCGACGAACAGGTGATGTCCAAGGTCGACAAGGACGGCCGCAAGGCCGACCGCAACGTCCGCGCGGGCGGCGCCTCCATCGACCCGGAGTCCGGCAAGGTCGTCGCGATGTACGGCGGCATCGACTACACCAAGCAGTACGTCAACAACGCGACGCGGCGTGACTACCAGGTGGGCTCCACGTTCAAGCCGTTCGTCTTCACCTCCGCGGTGGAGAACGGCTCGGTCACCCAGGACGGCCGCCCGATCACCCCGAACACCGTCTACGACGGCACCAACAAGCGCCCCGTACAGGGCTGGAGCGGCGGCACGTACGCCCCCGAGAACGAGGACAACGTCGACTACGGCGACATCTCCGTGCGCACCGCCACCGACAAGTCCGTGAACTCGGTGTACGCGCAGATGGCCGTCGACGTCGGCTCCGACAAGGTCAGGGACACCGCGATCGACCTCGGCGTCCCGGAGAACACCCCGGACCTGACCGCGTCCCCCTCCATCGCGCTCGGCCCGTCCACCGCGAGCGTCCTCGACATGACCGAGGCCTACGCGACGCTGGCCAACCACGGCAAGCACGGCACGTACTCGCTCGTCGAGAAGATCACCAAGGACGGCGACGAGGTCGAACTGCCGGAGCAGAAGACCCAGCAGGCCGTGACCCGCGAGGCCGCCGACACCACCACCGCCATCCTGCAGAGCGTCGTCGAGGGCGGCACCGGCACGGCGGCGCAGGGCGCGGGCCGCCCGGCCGCGGGCAAGACCGGCACCGCCGAGAACGACACGGCCGCCTGGTTCGCCGGCTACACCCCCGAACTGGCGACGGTGGTCGCGGTGATGGGCCAGAACCCGGACACCGGCGCCCACACCCCGCTCTACGGAGCGCTCGGCGAGCCCCGCATCAACGGCGGCGCCTACCCGGCACGCGTCTGGGCGCAGTTCACCAAGGCGGCCCTGGAGGGCAAGCCGGTCACGGACTTCGACCTGGAGCTCGAACAGGGCGCCGATGAACCGCTGCCGCCGCCCGCCACCGCGACCGGCGGCGACGGAGACCCGGAGACCGGCGGCGGCACGGACGGCGGCCCCGACACCGGCGGCAACCAGGACACGGGCGGCACCACGAACGGCGGCCCGGACACCGGGGGCCAGAACGGCGGCCAGACGGGTGGCCCCGACACCGGCGGGCAGACCGGGGGCCAGACGGGCGGCCAGGACGGCGGAACGGCCGACGGCGGCCCCACGGACGGCGGCACCGACACCGGCGGGCCCACCGACGGCGGTGCCCAGGGCGGGCCGACCGACGGCGGCACCGCTACGGGAGGGCCCACCGACGGCGGCACCGACGACGGTGGCGCCCTCGGGGGCCTCACGGACGGGTAGCGGCCGGGCGGCGGGCGGCCGTGGCTCAGTGGCCGGAGGTCGCCTTCAGGCCGACCACGGCGACAAGGAGCAGACAGACGAAGAAGATCCGGGCGGCGGTGACCGGCTCACCCAGAATCACCATGCCGAGCACCGCCGCACCGGCGGCGCCGATGCCGACCCACACCCCGTAGGCCGTACCGATCGGCAGCGTCTTGGCGGCCTGCGACAGCAGCATCATGCTGGCCACGATGCCGGCCCCCGTGAACAGGCTCGGCCACAGGCGGGTGAAACCGTCCGTGTACTTCATCCCGATCGACCAGCCCACTTCGAGCAGACCGGCGACGATCAGCAGAACCCAGGCCATGACAGCACCTCCGACGAGCGGAACGCGAGAACGCGTTACTTGATGGGGTGCGTCGTCTTTGCAGAATCCCGGTACGGCGCGTCTCGTCGGGGTGCTTCCAAGGTAGCAAAGGCCGCACAAAAGGGGCTGGTGACGATGGTCACCAGCCCCTTCGAAGCGTTGTCGCGGGTCTGCGGCTACAGGTACGGGACCGCGGCTACAGGTACGGTCCCTCGGCTACAGGTACAGGCCCCGGCTACAGGTACAGCCCCGTCGAGTCCTCGGAGCCCTCGAACCGGTCGGCGGCCACGGCGTGCAGATCGCGCTCCCGCATCAGGACGTAGGCCACGCCCCGCACCTCCACCTCGGCGCGGTCCTCCGGGTCGTACAGGACCCGGTCGCCCGGCTCGACCGTACGCACGTTCTGCCCGACGGCCACCACCTCGGCCCAGGCGAGCCGCCGGCCCACGGCCGCGGTCGCCGGGATCAGGATGCCGCCGCCGGAGCGCCGCTCGCCCTCGCTGGTGTCCTGCCGCACGAGCACCCGGTCGTGCAGCATCCGGATGGGCAGCTTGTCGTCGTGGGGGTTCTTCTCGCTCACGCCCCAGAACCTACCTGTCCCGGCCGCCGCCGTGGTGTCCCGGGTCGGCGCTCACCCACCGCGGCCTCAGTCGCCGCGCCGCCGCGAGCTCACCACGAGGAGCCCCACGAGGCCCACGGCCACCAGGGCCACCGGCACGATGCGCTCGATGCGCGGCGCTCCGTCCTCGGTGACCAGCTGTCCGCGCATGTCCGAGACGAAGCGGTTCGCCCCGACATAGGCCCGGCCGAGCGTGTTGTCCACGCTCGACACGACCTTCGCCTTCGCGTCGCCGACGATCGTCTTCGGGTGGACGCGCACCCCGATCTCGTCGAGGGTCTCGGCCAACTGGTCGCGCCGGCGCTTGATGTCCGCCTCGATCTGCGCAGGGGTCCTGGCATCCGACACCGCGCTGCCTCCGTGGTCGTAGCTGATAACTGAACCGGTGATAACCGAACCGGTGATACGTGGAGCTCTACCGCTGTACCCCACAGTCTGTCAGCTTCGCGCTCACCGCACCCCACGGCACCCCTATTACGCTCGACTCCGTCACCACACCCCTTCCCGAAGCACCCGCTCCGGCGAAGCACCCGCGCGAGGAGACCGACCATGAGCGAGCGACTGCAGCCCGGCGACACCGCCCCCGCCTTCACCCTGCCCGACGCGGACGGCAAGGACGTCTCGCTGGCCGACCACAAGGGCCGCAAGGTCATCGTGTACTTCTACCCGGCCGCCCTCACCCCCGGCTGCACCAAGCAGGCCTGCGACTTCACGGACAACCTCGACGCGCTGGCCGCCGCCGGGTACGACGTCATCGGCGTGTCGCCGGACAAGCCCGAGAAGCTCGCGAAGTTCCGCGAGCAGGAGAACCTCAAGGTCACGCTGGTCGGCGACCCCGCCAAGGAGACCCTCGCGGCGTACGGCGCCTTCGGCGAGAAGAAGCTCTACGGCAAGACGGTGACCGGCGTGATCCGCTCGACCGTGGTCGTGGACGAGCAGGGCAAGGTCGAGCACGCGTTCTACAACGTCAAGGCGACGGGCCACGTGGCGAAGATCATCCGGGATCTCGGCGTCTGAGCCACCCCGCGCCACACCCTCCGCGCACTGTGACGAAGCCCCCCTCACGGGGGGCTTCCGTTTGCGTCGGCGATGTTGGAGCAAGTGATCCCAGGGGGTATGTACGAAGAACGAAAGGATCAACTCCATGGCGGCCCACGATGAGACCGAGACGGATACCGAGGCGGTAAAACGCCACCGGACCCTGTTCCGGGCCGTGCAGCGCCGCAGGAACCCGCCCCTGCGCCGCACCGACATCACCGTCACGGACGAAGCCGCGGTCAAGCGAGCCGTCAAAGCGGCCTCGCTCGGCAACGCCATGGAATGGTTCGACTTCGGCATCTACAGCTATCTGGCCGTCACCATCGGCCACGTCTTCTTCCCGTCCGGGAACGACACGGCGCAGCTGATCTCCTCCTTCGCCACCTTCGCGGTCTCCTTCCTGGTCCGGCCCATCGGCGGCATGGTGTTCGGCCCAATGGGCGACAAGATCGGCCGCAAGAAGGTCCTCGCGCTGACGATGATCATGATGGCCATCGGCACCCTCGCCATCGGCCTGATCCCGTCCTACGACAGCATCGGCTTCTGGGCCCCGGTCCTGCTGATCTTCTTCCGTCTCGTCCAGGGCTTCTCCACGGGCGGTGAGTACGGCGGCGCCTCCACCTTCATCGCCGAATACGCCCCCGACAAGCGGCGCGGCTACTTCGGCAGCTTCCTGGAGATGGGCACCCTCGCCGGCTACACCGGCGCGGCGGGCCTGGTGCTCATCCTCAACTCGGCCCTCGGCTCGGACACCATGGACTCCTGGGGCTGGCGCCTGCCGTTCCTCGTCGCGGGCCCGCTCGGCCTCGTCGGCCTCTACCTGCGGCTCAAGCTCGACGAGACCCCCGCGTTCCAGAAGATGGAGGACGCCACCTTCCACTCGGCGTCCGAGGGCGCCTCGACGGTGGAGTCGACGGCCAAGGGCGACCTGGCGAAGATCTTCCGCGACCACTGGCCCACGCTGGTCCTCTGCATCGCCCTGGTCGGCGCGTACAACGTCACCGACTACATGCTGCTGTCGTACATGCCGACCTACCTCTCCGACGAGCTAGGCTACGACGACTCCCACGGGCTGCTGATCCTCATCGGCACGATGGTCGTCCTGATGCTGATCATCACCCAGGTCGGCAAGCTCTCCGACCGCTTCGGCCGCAAGCCGCTCCTGATGAGCGGCATGGTCGGCTTCCTTGTCGTCTCGATCCCGGCCTTCCTCCTGATCAAGCAGGGCAGCCTGATCGCGGTCTCGGCCGGCATGCTCCTGCTCGGTCTCTCCCTGGTCTGCCTCCTCGGCACGATGTCGGCGACCCTGCCCGCCCTCTTCCCCACCTCCGTCCGCTACGGCTCCCTCTCCGTCGGCTACAACCTCTCCGCCTCCCTCTTCGGCGGCACCGCGCCCCTGGTCATCACGTCCCTGATCAGCATCACGGGCACGGACATGGTCCCGGCGTACTACTCGATGGCCGCGGCGGTCGTCGGCGTCATCGCGGTGGCCTGCATGAAGGAGACGGCCCAGAAGCCGCTGTCCGGCTCGCCGCCGTCGGTGGAGACGAAGGAGGAGGCGGCGGAGATGGTCGAGGCCCAGGCCGCGGCTCCGAAGTTCTGACTCCCCTCCCTCCCGTCTCCCTTCCGTCTCCCTTCCGTTCCGGGAACGGCCCGCCCCACTCCAAGTGAGGCGGGCCGTTCCGCATATCGGGCGTGACGGTCCGATTGTCGGTTCGTTACTCCGTACGAGGCTGCGAACGGGTGGCCGGATGCGGAGGGGGAACGATGCCGGTGAGTCCGTACACCAGGGAGCGGCTGGCGGAGGCTGCCAGTTCGTCGCGGACGCTGTCCGAGGCACTGAGGAAGCTGGGGGTGGACCCCAAGTGCCCGACACGGAAATACCTCCGTGCACGGCTGAAGAAGCTGGGCGTCGATACGTCGCACTTCGAGCGGGAGGGGACGAGGTGGACCAAGGAAGTCCTTGAACCAGCCGTAGCAGCGTCCTTGAGCGTGAACGACGTGCTGCGGCACCTGGGGATCGAGATCGTGGGTGGGCACCACACGAACATCACCCGCCGGATCAAGGCGTATGGGATCGACACTTCGCACTTCGCACCCCCTGCGCGCACGGGGGACACCATGCGCGACAACCGCCGCAGACGCACACCTGCAGAGATCCTGGTCGAGAACTCGGACAGGCGCACGCCCAGCACGCGGCTCAAGTGGGCCCTGACCGAACTCGGCGTGGCCGAGCGGTGCGTGTTGTGCGGAACCGAGCCGCTGTGGCGTGGACGCCCACTGCCGCTTGAGGTGGACCACATCGACGGCAATTGGCGCGACAACCGCATCGAGAACCTGCGCTTGCTATGCCCCAACTGCCACTCGGCCACGGACACCTATCGGGGCCGCGGCAAAGGGCGTCGGCCATGAACGGGCCCATGCCACGTCGCCGTCGCGGTGGGCCGTATCCAAAACCGGCGGCCACCGAGCTGCGGCGAGCGGTCGCCGAGAACGTTACGGTCGCGGGAACGCTGCGTTCTCTGGGCAAACCGGAGAATGGTCGACTGCGAGCCCTGCTACGTCAGTGGGTCGAGGAGGACGGGCTCGACACGGCCCACTTCCTTGGCCAGGCCCATCAGCGAGGCAGACCCGGTCCGACGCCCGTAAGAACAGCTGCGGATGTACTCATCAAACACGGGAGGCCACACCGCACGAGAACAGTCCTGCTGCGCCGCGCCCTGCGCGAGGTCGGCGTCCCCGAGAACTGCGACGAGTGCGGGACCCCTCCCGAGTGGGCCGGAAATCCCATGACGCTGGAAATCGATCACATCAACGGTGACTGGAGCGACGATCGACGCGAGAACCTGCGGCTGCTGTGCCCCAACTGCCACGCGGTGACGACCACTTGGTGCCGGGGCGGTCGCAGAGCCGGACAGGGCGGTAGCCCCTGATACCCGGCGCGTTTCGCCCCGGACGCCAGACGGATACGATGACTTCCAGTCGGCGGCCGTTGCTGAATTGGTATAAGCGCGACACTTAGGATGTCGTGGGAGAAATCCCATGTGGGTTCGAGTCCCACCGGCCGCACCAGCCAGAAGGGTGCCTCGTCCATCGGCGAGGCACCCTTCAGTGCTGCTCAGCCCAGCAACTCCCGCACCACCGGCACCAACCCCCGGAACGCCTCCCCGCGATGGCTGATCGCGTTCTTCTCCGCAGGACTCAGCTCCGCGCACGTGCGCGACTCGCCCTCCGGCTGGAGGACCGGGTCGTAGCCGAAGCCGCCCGTGCCCGAGGGGGCGGAGCGCAGGGTGCCGCGGAGTTGGCCCTCCACCACCCGTTCCGTGCCGTCCGGCAGGGCCAGTGCCGCCGCGCAGGCGAAGCGGGCGCCGCGGTGTTCGGGGGCGATGTCGCCCAGCTGGGCCAGGAGCAGGTCCAGGTTGGCGCGGTCGTCGCCGTGGCGGCCTGCCCAGCGGGCGGAGAAGATGCCGGGGGCGCCGCCGAGGACGTCGACGCAGAGGCCGGAGTCGTCGGCGACGGCGGGCAGGCCGGTGGCCTTGGCGAGGGCGTGGGCCTTGAGGAGGGCGTTCTCGGCGAAGGTGACGCCGGTTTCCTTGACGTCGGGGATCTCGGGATACGCGTCCGCGCCGACGAGCTCGTGGGCGAGGCCCGCGTCGGCGAGGATCGCCCGCAGTTCCGTGATCTTGCCGGCGTTACGGGTGGCGAGGATGAGGCGGGTCATGCCCCCCAGTATCCCGGGGAGCCGACCGCGCCCGTCATCACGGCGTGCAGACCTTGGTGAGTTCGCCCGCCGCGTCGGTGACCGGGCCGACGTCGGGGGTGGAGTCCCCGTTCTTGATGGACCGGCGGACGTTGTCGACGGCTTCGTCGAGGTCGTCGACGGCCTTGTTCACGTCGGTGTCGTCGGTCTTCTCACCGATCTTGTCGAGGTTCTTGCCGATGTCGTCGAGCGCGCGGTCCGCCTCGGCGGGGTTGTCGCCGGCGTTCTCGACGGCCTGCTGGAGGTCGGTGACGCTGTCGGCGATGGTGTCCGCGGTCTGGACGCAGTCCAGGGCCTTGGAGACCGCGTCGCAGCCGACGAGGCCGGCGCCGGCCGGGATGACGATCAGTGCCGTGACGACGGCGGTGGCGATACGACGGTGGCGCGCGGCCATGGTTCGGTCCCTCCCCGGGTACGTACGGACGCGCGGTTCTGCCCGTGCGCCCGTACTCCTAATAACGTCCGTCGAGGGGTGGTTGGTTGCCTGCCGTACCCCAGTTGGTCAGCGCGTCGCTTCGAGCGCCTCGCGCTGGAAGGCGGCGAGGTCCTCGCAGCCGCCGACGGCGAGGTCGAGGAGGGCGCTCAGTTCCTTGCGGGCGAAGGGCTCGGCTTCGGCGGTGCCCTGGACCTCGACGAAGCGGCCGTCGCCGGTGCAGACGACGTTCATGTCGGTGTCGGCCCTGACGTCCTCCTCGTAGCAGAGGTCGAGGAGCGGCACGCCGCCGACGATGCCGACGGAGACGGCGCTGACGGTGCCGGTGAGGGGCTGGCGGCCGTGCTTGATCAGCTTCTTGCCCTGGGCCCAGGTGACGGCGTCGGCGAGGGCGACGTAGGCACCGGTGATGGCGGCGGTGCGGGTGCCGCCGTCGGCCTGGAGGACGTCGCAGTCCAGGACGATGGTGTTCTCTCCGAGTGCCTTGTGGTCGACGACGGCGCGGAGTGAGCGGCCGATGAGGCGGCTGATCTCGTGGGTGCGGCCGCCGATCTTGCCGCGGACGGCTTCGCGGTCGCCGCGGGTGTTGGTGGAGCGGGGCAGCATCGAGTACTCGGCGGTGACCCAGCCTTCGCCGCTGCCCTTGCGCCAGCGCGGGACGCCTTCGGTGACGGAGGCGGTGCAGAAGACTTTGGTGTCGCCGAAGGAGATGAGGACGGAGCCCTCGGCGTGCTTGCTCCAGCCGCGTTCGATGGTGACGGGGCGGAGCTGTTCGGGGGTGCGGCCGTCGATGCGGGGCGTTGAGGACATGCGTTGAGCCTAGCCTTTGCGCGGGGCCGGATTCCGCCGCACGTGGGGCTGCGCCCCCAGCCCCCCTTTGTCGCGCTTCGCGCTCGTCCTCAAACGCCGGACGGGCTGAGGAGCGCGCGCCGGACCGGCTGAGGAGCGCACGAGGGGTCCCGTCCACTGCTGTGGGGGGGCCCCCCCCCCCCCCCCCTTTGTCCCCTCTGCCCCCCCCCCACAAAACCCGGCCGGGCTTGGTCTGCCCCCGCCGCCCGGGTTCCGTCCCCCCCTGGGGGCCCGCCCAAGGGGTTGGCCCGGCACCCCTCGGCCGTGAGTTCAGGAACTCACATCATGTCTTCGATGTCGGCGGCGATCGGGTCGGCGTCGGTGCCGATGACGACCTGGATCGCGGTGCCCATCTTGACGACGCCGTGGGCGCCGGCGGCCTTCAGCGCGGCGTCGTCGACCAGGGCGGGGTCCTTGACCTCGGTGCGGAGGCGGGTGATGCAGCCCTCGACCTCTTCGATGTTGTCGATGCCGCCGAGCCCGGCAACGATCTTCTCAGCCTTGCTGGCCATGGTGTTCTCCCTGTTGTTCTCGCGGCTGTGAGGTCCGGGGTCGCTCCCGGGGGTGCAGCCATAGGACGCGGCGTTCGACCCAACGTCGGTCCGCTTTGTCACGGTAACGCACGGTTGGACCATCTTCGCGGGCGGTTACGGCAGTCGTACCCAATGATGACGATCAAGGTGCCGCCCCTCACCGGACGGCACTCCCACCGTTCCGCAACTGGTCTACACCAGTTTTCAACGACCGCCAAACCTGGCTTGTTCCGGGAGGGACGCCGATGAGTTCCCCAGCCGCAGCGGTGCCGCAGAAGAAGTGGTGGAACGGCCTGTTCCAGGGGCTGCAGAAGATGGGCCGCAGCCTTCAGCTGCCCATCGCGGTCCTCCCCGCCGCGGGCATCCTGAACCGCCTCGGCCAGCCCGACGTGTTCGGCGACGACGGTCTCGGCTGGACGAACGTGGCCAAGGTCTTCGCGGCGGCGGGCGGTTCGCTGCTCGACTCCACCCTTGGCCTGCCGCTGCTGTTCTGCATCGGCGTCGCGATCGGCATGGCGAAGAAGGCGGACGGCTCCACCGCGCTCGCGGCGGTCACGGGCTTCCTCGTCTACTACGCGGTGCTCCGCGCCTTCCCCGAGGACTGCCCGCAGGACACCACGTTCGGCGCCGCGGGCATGTGGAGCGGGGTGTGCGTGGCCGAGGACGGGACGGTCGCGCAGGCCGCGTACCAGAATCCGGGGGTCTTCGGCGGCATCGTGATGGGCCTGCTCGCCGCCTGGTTCTGGCAGCGCTACCACCGGGTGAAGCTGGTGGACTGGCTCGGCTTCTTCAACGGCCGCCGCCTCGTGCCGATCATCATGGCCTTCGTCGGCCTGGTCTTCGCGGGTCTCTGCGTGTGGATCTGGCCGCCCATCGGTGACGCGCTGACCAGCTTCTCCAAGTGGCTCGTCGACCTCGGCTGGCTGGGCTCGGGCATCTTCGGCGTCGCCAACCGCGCACTGCTCACGGTCGGCCTGCACCAGTTCCTGAACACGTTCGTCTGGTTCCAGTTCGGCGACTACACGAAGCCGGACGGCACGATGGTGCACGGCGACATCAACCGGTTCCTCGCGGGCGACCCGACGGCGGGCCAGTTCACCTCGGGTTTCTTCCCGATCATGATGTTCGCGCTGCCCGCGGCGGCCCTCGCGATCACGCACTGCGCGCGCCCGGAGCGCCGCAAGGTGGTCGGCGGCCTGATGCTCTCGGTCGGCCTGACGTCGTTCGTCACGGGCATCACCGAGCCGATCGAGTACTCGTTCCTCTTCATCGCGCCCCTGCTGTACGCGCTCCACGCGGTGCTCACCGGCGTGTCGATGGCGGTGACGTGGGCGCTGGGCGTGAAGGACGGCTTCAGCTTCTCCGCGGGGCTGATCGACTACGTCATCAACTGGAGTCTCGCGACCAAGCCATGGCTGATCATCCCGATCGGGCTGTGCTTCGCCGTCGTGTACTACGCGCTATTCCGCTTCGTCATCACGAAGTTCGATCTGCACACCCCGGGACGTGAACCGGAGGAGGAGGCAGAGGCCTTGGACAGGGAGCAGACGAAGGCGTAACTTCCGGAGCGAGGAGGCTCCTCGCGTTCCGCTTACCGGCCCTCGGACCCTCGGTCCGGGGGTCTTTGGTCTGTCATATCCGGATATGGCCGAGCCCACAGGAATCGCGGGTTCCTTACGTCACCTTCACCGTGCTACAACAGGTCTACACCACTAATTGGTGTAGACCACGCGGCCTTCTCGCCGCGTCCCCCGGAGACGCCGCCGTCCCCCACTTACCTGTCCCCAGGCGGCGCCTTGCCCACTGGAGGAAGTTGTGTCCACGGCCAGTTCCGCTCCTGCGGCCGACAAGAAGAAGGGCGCCGGCGTGATGGCTGTCATGCAGCGCATCGGCCGCAGCCTCATGCTGCCGGTCGCCGTGCTGCCCGCCGCAGCCCTCCTGGTCCGTTTCGGCCAGGACGACATGCTCGGCAAGGAGTCCTTCCCGACCTTCATCAACAAGCTCGCGAGCTACATGGCGGCGGGCGGCGGCGCGCTGCTCGACAACATGGCGCTGCTGTTCTGCGTCGGCATCGCGATCGGCTTCGCGAAGAAGTCGGACGGCTCGACGGCCCTCGCGGCCGTGACCGGCTACCTGGTCTTCCAGAAGGTGCTCGCCACCTTCACGGACAAGAACCTGCCGAAGGTCGCCTCCGTCGTGGACGGCAAGATAGTCATGAACGAGGCGCCGGTGAACGCCGGTGTGCTCGGCGGCGTGGTCATGGGCATCATCGTCGCCCTGCTCTACCAGAAGTTCTACCGGACCAAGCTGCCCGACTGGGCCGGCTTCTTCGGCGGCCGCCGTCTCGTCCCGATCCTGTCCGCCTTCGCGGGTCTGGTCGCGGGCATCGTCTTCGGTCTGATCTGGCCGGTCCTCGGCACCGGCATCCACAACTTCAGTGAGTGGCTGGTCGGTTCGGGCGCCGTCGGCGCGGGTGTCTTCGGTGTCGCCAACCGCGCGCTGATCCCCGTCGGCATGCACCACCTCCTGAACTCCTTCCCGTGGTTCCAGGCGGGCACGCACACCGACGGCGGCGTGGACTACCACGGCGACATCGCGCGCTTCCTGCACCACGACCCGAGCGCGGGCCAGTTCATGACCGGCTTCTTCCCGATCATGATGTTCGCCCTCCCGGCCGCCTGCCTCGCGATCGTGCACTGCGCCCGTCCCGAGCGCCGCAAGGTCGTCGGCGGCATGATGTTCTCCCTCGCGGCCACCGCGTTCGTGACCGGTGTGACCGAGCCGATCGAGTTCACCTTCATGTTCATCGCGCCGGTCCTGTACGCGATCCACGCGGTGCTCACCGGTGTCTCCATGGCGCTGACCTGGGCGCTCGGCATGAAGGACGGCTTCGGCTTCTCGGCCGGCGCGGTCGACTTCCTGTTGAACCTCGGCATCGCGAAGAACCCGTGGGGCCTGGCCCTTGTCGGCCTCTGCTTCGCGGCGGTCTACTACGTGGTCTTCCGCTTCGCGATCACCAAGTTCAACCTCCCGACGCCGGGCCGCGAGTCCGACGAGGAGCTCGCCGAGCTCCAGAAGGCCGAGGGCAAGTAGCCTCCGCCGCACCTGAGTGACATAAGCCCCTCGCCATCGGTACCAACGGCGAGGGGCTTCGTCGTGCCGGCGGCATACGGTCGAGGCATGAGCGACGAGCAGCAGACCCCCCGCATCCTCGACCTCGACCGCGAGCACCTCGCCGCCCTGCGCGGCCGCGCCCTGACCGCCTCCGTGGCCGCCGCCGAGGGCCGCACCATGGTCGCCGAGGTCTTCGCCGACCGCGCCGCCCTGATCCCGGTGCCGGGCATGCCGGGCGTGCACAACGCCGAGCTCGTCGCGGCCTTCGGCGCCGACATCGTCGTACTGAACCTCATCGAGCGCGCCTGGGACGGCGAGCGCCTCGACCTGCCGGGCCTCGGCACGTTCACTTCCATCGCCGACCTCGCCGCGTACATCGGCCGCCCCGTCGGCGTCAACCTGGAGCCCGGCGACGTCCCCGAGATCCGCCGCGCGAAGCCCGAGTACGCCAGGCGGCTGGTCGACATGGGCGCGGCGATGCTCTGTCTGACGGCGAACCCGGGCACGGGCGGCTCGTACGAAGGTCTGGCGCGGGTCACCGAGGAGCTGCGCGCCGGGCTCGGCGACGACGTGGCGCTGTGGAGCGGCAAGATGCACCACGCGGGCCATCCGGAGCGGCTCACGGTGGACCGCCTGACGTCACTGGTGGACGCGGGGGCCGACGGCGTCGTCATGCCCCTGCCCGGCACGCTGCCGGGCGTCACCAAGGAGCTGGCCGCGCGGGCGGTGGCGGCGGTGCAGGACGCGGGGGCGGTGGTGATGGGCGCGATCGGCACGAGCCAGGAGGGCAGTCACGCGAACGTGGTGCCCCAACTCGCCCTGACGGCCAAGGAGGTGGGCGTCGACGCCCACCACTTCGGGGACTCGTTCCTGCCGGGGATGTGCGATCCGGAGGTCATGTACGACTACTCGGTGGCGATCCGCGGCCGCCGCCACACGTGGAACCGGATGGCGCTGGGC
This sequence comes from Streptomyces sp. NPDC058308, assembly GCF_042880275.1. NCBI lineage: Bacteria > Bacillati > Actinomycetota > Actinomycetes > Kitasatosporales > Streptomycetaceae > Streptomyces > Streptomyces sp. NPDC058308. The sequence goes on along the minus strand of NZ_JBHVZA010000003.1, from coordinate 183,079 downwards.
GGCCGCGGGCACCGCAGGGCTTGACCCTCAGATCTCGTACGTCGCGCCGGGCGCCGCGAGGCCGGTCGGGCCCGCGTAGACGGCGCGGGCGTCGGCGAGGTTCGCCTGGGGGTCGGTCCACGGCGGGATGTGCGTGAGCAGCAGCCTTCCCGCACCGGCGCGCCGGGCGGACTCGCCCGCCTCGCGGCCGTTCAGGTGCAGGTCAGGGATGTTCTCCTTGCCGTGCGTGAAGGCGGCCTCGCACAGGAAGAAGTCGCTGCCCGCGGCGAGTTCGTCCAGGGCGGCGCAGGGGCCGGTGTCCCCGGAGTACGTGAGGGACTTCCCGGCGTGCTCGACGCGGATGGCGTACGCCTCGACGGGGTGGCACATCTTCTCGGTGCGCACGGCGAACGGCCCGATGTCGAACGAGGCGGGCTTGACCGTGTGGAAGTCGAAGACCTCGCTCATCGAGGAGGCGGAGGGCGTGTCGGCGTACGCGGTGGTCAGACGCTGCTCGGTGCCCTCGGGGCCGAAGACCGGGAGGGGGGCGCAGCGGCCGCCCTCGTGCCGGTAGTAGCGCGCGACGAAGTACGCGCACATGTCGATGCAGTGATCGGCGTGCAGGTGGCTGAGGAAGATCGCGTCGAGGTCGTACAGACCGATGTGGCGCTGCAGCTCGCCGAGGGCGCCGTTGCCCATGTCGAGCAGCAACCGGAAGCCGTCGGCCTCGACGAGGTAGCTCGAGCAGGCCGATTCCGCGGACGGAAACGACCCCGAGCAGCCGACGACGGTGAGCTTCATGAAGCTGGAACCTCCGCGCTGGCAGGAGAGCTGGGGGGTGGTGTGCGGTCCGTCGAGCGTAAGGCGCAAAAGCCCTGGTCGCTCCTCCGTCGCGGGCCGTTGTGGGCGAACTCACCTGCACTGTCACCGGTTCGGGGGGCTCTTGGGGCGCTCGGGGCGCGGCGGGCGGCGGGGCGTGCGCGCCGGTACCGTCGACCCCATGGACACGTCCTGGTGGCTGGCGCTGGCCGCCGTGGTGGTACTCGCACTCGTCGTCACACTGGTGGACGGCTGGGGGCGCGGACCTCGGGTGCCCAGCTCCCGGCCACCGGGCGAGACCCGCCCGCCGCGGGGCCCCCGCCGTCGGCTGCCCGCGCCCCGGCCTGCGGAGATCTGGTGGGCGCGGGTCCCGTACGAGGACGGCCCCGGCGGCAAGGACCGGCCCTGCCTGGTCCTGTCCGTGCACGGCAGGAGCGCCCGCGTCGCCAAGATCACCAGCAAGTACCACGACGAACGGGCGGGCGTGATCACGCTGCCGCCCGGCGCGGTGGGCGACGCCCGGGGCCGCCCGAGCTTTCTGGAGACGGACGAACTGCGGGACGTCCCGCTGGCGGAGTTCCGGCGCCGGGCCGGGGTGGTGGATCCGGTGGTGTGGGATCAGGTGAGGTACTTGGCGGGCTGAGAACCGGAATGCGGCTGCCCGGGTCGGGGGACGTCCCCAACCCGGGCAGCCGGTGTCGTTCTCAGCCCGTCAGGCGCCTACATCCGAAGCTCGTCGGAGCTCACTGAGCCCGTCCGGCGTTTGAGGACGAACTCGGCGGCGCTCGTATGAAGCCCGTCCGGCGTTTGAGGACGAACGCGGCGGAGCCGGTGAAAGACCGAGCCCCGGGGCGGCTAAGCCCACAGCTGACCCTGCAGCGTCTCGATCGCCTCTTCCGTGGTGGCCGCGGTGTAGACCCCCGTCGACAGGTATTTCCACCCGCCGTCGGCGACGACGAAGACGATGTCGGCGGACTCCCCCGCCTTGACCGCCTTCTTGCCGACCCCGATCGCCGCGTGCAGCGCGGCCCCCGTGGAGACGCCCGCGAAGATGCCCTCCTGCTGCAGGAGCTCCCGGGTCCGGGTGACGGCGTCGGCGGAGCCGACGGAGAAGCGGGTGGTCAGGACCGAGGCGTCGTACAGCTCGGGGACGAAGCCCTCGTCGAGGTTGCGCAGGCCGTAGACGAGGTCGTCGTAGCGCGGCTCGGCGGCGACGATCTTGACGTCGGGCTTGTGCTCGCGCAGGTAGCGGCCGGCGCCCATGAGCGTGCCGGTGGTGCCGAGACCGGCCACGAAGTGGGTGATGGACGGGAGGTCGGTGAGGATCTCCGGTCCCGTCGTCGCGTAGTGGGCGCCCGCGTTGTCCGGGTTGCCGTACTGGTAGAGCATCACCCAGTCCGGGTGCTCGGCGGAGAGCTCCTTGGCGACGCGGACGGCGGTGTTGGAGCCGCCGGCCGCCGGGGAGGAGATGATCTCGGCGCCCCACATGGCGAGCAGGTCGCGCCGCTCCTGGGAGGTGTTCTCCGGCATGACGCACACGATGCGGTAGCCCTTGAGCCTGGCCGCCATGGCGAGCGAGATGCCGGTGTTGCCGGAGGTCGGCTCCAGGATCGTGCAGCCGGGCGTCAACCGGCCGTCCTTCTCGGCCCGTTCGACCATGTGGAGGGCCGGCCGGTCCTTGATGGAACCGGTCGGGTTGCGGTCCTCCAGCTTGGCCCAGATGCGGACGTCGTCCGCGGGAGAGAGCCGCGGCAGGCGGACGAGCGGCGTGTTGCCGACCGCGGCGAGCGGGGAGTCGTAGCGAGGCATCCGGGTTCGGGCCTAGACCATGCCGCCGGCGACGGCCGGCAGGATCGTGACGTTGTCGCCGTCGGCGAGCTTCGTGGAGATGCCGTCGAGGAAGCGGACGTCCTCGTCGTTGAGGTACACGTTCACGAAGCGGCGCAGCTTGCCGCCGTCGACGATGCGCTCGGCGATGCCCTGGTGGCGCGAGTCGAGGTCGGCGAAGAGCTCGGCGAGGGTGTCTCCGCTGCCCTGGACGGCCTTCTCGCCGTCGGTGTAGGTGCGGAGGATGGTCGGGATGCGGACCTCGATGGCCATGCTGGGGCTCCTGTCGGGGGTCGAGAAGTGCGGGTGGTGGGCGCGCGGCGGCGCTGCGCTGGCGGGGTGCCCGGTGGTACGTGGGTGTACGGGGCGCGGCGCCGCGGCCCACGGCCTGCGGCGGCACGGTTCAGCGGGTACAGATCGCGCTGGCGAGGCGGCACAGATCGACGTGCAGCCGCGCAACGAGCAGTGCGCCCGGCGTCTTTTCGCTCACGTCGTGGGAAACCATGCGGTCATCGTATCGATTCCCGGTCCGGATCCCGGAATGTGATCTCAACTGCTGGACGGAATCTGTTCAGGATGCGGGCGGAGGCAGATAGACGACGGTCGGGGCGCCGGTCAGCGGATGGATGCCGACCTCGGCGCTCACGCCGTAGACGGCGGCGAGCAGCTCGGCGGTGAGGACCTCCTTCGGCGTCCCGGAGGCGACGAGGCGGCCGCCGTCCAGGACGTAGAGGCGGTCGCAGTAGTACGCGGCGAGGTTCAGGTCGTGCAGGGCCAGGAGGTTCGTCGTGCCCAGGCCCCGTACGAAGGAGAGGATGTCGAGCTGGTAGCGGATGTCCAGGTGGTTGGTGGGCTCGTCGAGGACGACGAGGGTGGGCTGCTGCACGAGGGCGCGGGCCACCAGGGCACGCTGGCGCTCGCCGCCGGAGAGCGAGGGGAAGGTGCGGTGGGCCAGCTCCTCGACGCCGACCCGGGCGAGCGCCGCCGTGACGAGTTCCTCGTCGGCCGCCGTGTCCGCCTCCCAGAACCGCTTGTGCGGGGAGCGGCCCATGGCGACCACCTGCCGGACGGTCAGCTCGAACGCCGCCTGCCCGTCCTGCGGGACCGTGGCGAGGCGGCGGGCGCGCGCCTTCGGGGTGAGCGCGTGCAGGTCGTCGCCGTCGAGGAGGGCGCGGCCGCCGGTGGGGCGCAGGGTGCCGTACACGCAGCGCAGCAGGGTCGTCTTGCCGCTGCCGTTGGGGCCGACGACGCCGACGGTCTCGCCGGGGGCGGCGGTGAGGTCGACGGCGTCGAGGAGGAGGCGCCCGGCCACCTCGTACGAGAGTGTTTCGGTGCGCAGTGCACCGGCGGGCCGGGGCGGGTGGGTCATAGGCCGTTGGGTCATAGGCGGTCGGGTCATAGGCGGTCGGGTCATACCTGTACTCCTTCGTTGCGCCGCCGCAGCAGCCACAGGAAGAACGGGCCGCCGGTGAGCGCGGTGAGCACGCCCACCGGGATGTCCTGCGGCGCGGCGACGGTGCGCGCGGCGAGGTCGGCGACGACCAGGAAGACCGCGCCCATCAGCGCGACGACCGGCAGCAGCGCGCGGTGGGCGGCGCCGACCAGCATGCGGGCGGCGTGCGGCACCATCAGGCCGACGAAGCCGATGGCCCCGCTGTAGGCGACGAGGACGCCGGTGAGGAGCGAGGCGAGCACGAAGACGCCGACGCGGAAGCGGGCGGCGTCCAGGCCGAGGACGGTGGCGCCCTCCTCACCGGCGAGGAGCAGGTCGAGGGGGCGGGCCATGGCCACCAGGAGGGCCGTGCCGACGATCAGCGTGGCGCAGGGCAGGGCGAGCATGTCCCAGCGGGCGCTGCCGAGGCCGCCGAGCGTCCAGTACAGGACGTCCTTGAGGTGGTCCGCGCTGTCGGCGGTGACCAGGATGAGGCTGGTCAGCGCGGACAGGACGTACGAGACGGCGACGCCCGCGAGGATCAGGCGGCCGGTGGCGAAGCCGCCGCCGCCGCTTCTGGCCAGGGCGTAGACGAGGACCAGCGAGATCAGGGCGCCCGCGAAGGAGGCGGCCGGGATCGTGACGGTGGTCGACAGGGCGGCGCCGAGCCCGAAGACGCTGCCGAGCACGATGGCGCAGACCGCGCCGACGGAGGCGCCCGAGGAGACGCCGAGCAGGAACGGGTCGGCGAGGGGGTTGCGGACGAGGGCCTGGAGGACGGTGCCGATGACGGCGAGGCCCGCCCCGACGGTGGCTCCGAGGATGACCCTGGGGAGTCTTACGTCGAGGACGATGGTGCGGAAGGGGGAGGGTTCCGCTCTTCCCGTGAGGATCTCTATGACCTGGCTCGGGGGGATGCGGACGGAGCCGAGGGCCAGCCCGGCGAGTACCGATCCCGCCAGGGCGGCTGTGAGTACCGTCAGGACGATTAGGCGCCGTCCCCCCGCGTCCCGTCTGTCGCCCTGCGGGCTCGTCCTCAAACGCCGGACGGGCTGAAAGATCCGCCCCACGGGCTGGATAAGCCACCGGGCGGGGTGAAAGATCCGCCCCACGGGTTGAATGAGCCACCCGACGGGCTGAAAGATCCGCCGCCGCACCGGCTGAACAGGCCTCACAGCTGCGCCGCCAGCTTCCTCACCGCCTCCGGTGCTCGTACGCCGGTGACCACGTCCGACAGGGGCAGGACCGCGAAGCTCTTGTTCCTGATGGCCGGGACGTCCTGGAGGGCCGGGTCGTCGAGGAGGCGCTTCTTCTTCTGGGCGACGGACGTGGCGCCGTAGTCGAGGATCAGGATGGTCTGGGGCCCGCGCTCGACGACCTTCTCCCAGGACGCGTCGCTGAAGGACTTGTTCACGTCGGCGAAGACGTTGTGGCCGCCCGCCCGTTCGATGATGTCGTTGCCGATGCCCCGGCCGCCCGCCGTGAACGCGGACTTGTCGCCGTTGTCGTAGACGAAGACGGAGCGGGCCTTCTTGCCCTGGGACTTGCCCTGGGGCTTGCCCTGGGACTTGGACTTGGCGGCGGTGGCGGCCAGTTCGCGGCGGGCGTCGCCGATCCACCGGTCGGCGCGGGCCCGCACCCCGAACGTGGCGCCGACCTCGCGGACCTCGCGGTAGACGTCGTCCATGGAGACGGGGTGCCCGGCGCAGCCCTCGACGTTGAGGCGGCTGTGGATGCCGGACTTGGCGAGGGCCGAGCGGCTGCGGCCGTCGCCGGCGAGGAAGGCGCTCGCGTAGCCGCCGTACACGTAGTCGGGGTCGGCGGAGAGCAGCTTCTCGTAGGAGGGGTACTCCTTGGCGAGCACCGGGATCGACTTGTACGCCTTCTCGTACTCGGGCAGGACCTTGTCATCGAGGTAGGCGGTGCCCACGAGCCTGTCGCCGAGGCCGAGTTCGAGCATCACCTCGGTGGCGTGCTGGTTCATGGTGACGGCGCGCTTCGGGGGTGCGTCGTACGTGGTCCGCACGCCGCAGTTGGTGACGGTGTACGGGAATCCGGCGGCCTTGGCGGCGGGCCCGGTGGCACCGCCCGAGTCGGACGAGGAGCACGCGGCGAGCGGGACGAGCAGGGCGGCCGCGGCGAGCGCGCGTATGCCGGTGTGGCGGCGGGACATGGCTGAGCTGCCTCCTCCAGGGGATTTCCGCGTCCCCTGCGTTGCGTGGAGAAAGGCGGCAGGTCAGTTCCTGACTCCCCCGCCCCCGGCCGGTGCTTGCCGGGGGGACGGGGTCACAGTGGCGGGACCGTGCCGGGTTCGCACCGGCTTCCTGGCTCCTGCCGCCTCAATGGGTGGTCGGGGTCAGTATGCCTCGACGACCTGCACCTCTTCCTCGGTGACCACGCCGTCCACGATCCGGTAGGAGCGGAACTGGAAGGGGCCCGCGTCGTCGGTGTCCGCCGTGGAGACCAGGACGTAGTGCGCGCCGGGCTCGTTGGCGTAGGTGATGTCGGTGCGCGAGGGGTAGGCCTCGGTCGCGGTGTGCGAGTGGTAGACGATCACCGGCTCCTCGTCGCGGTCGTCCATGTCGCGGTAGAGCTTGAGGAGGTCGCCCGAGTCGAACTCGTAGAACGTGGGCGAGCGGGCCGCGTTCAGCATCGGGATGAAGCGCTCGGGGCGGCCGGTGCCCGCCGGGCCCGCGACCACACCGCAGGCCTCGTCGGGGTGGTCCTGGCGCGCGTGCGCGACGATCTGGTCGTGGAGGGCCTGGGTGAGGGTCAGCATGGGAGTCAGGATAAGCAGAGGGCCCGCACCGTACCGAAGTGTGGTACGGGCGGGCCCGAATGCTGGACAGGGGCCTTGGAGAGCCTCAGTCCTTCCGGATGAGGGTCAGTCCTTCGCGACGGAGTCGGAGACGCCGACCTTCTGCCGATTGAAGGCCGCAGCCTGCGGGTTGCGGCTCTTGAGGACCAGGTAGGAGACCGTGAGGATCGCGATCCAGACCGGAGCGGCGTAGAGCGAGACGCGGTTGTCCTTGTCGATGCCCATCATCACGATGACCATGCCGATGAAGAGCAGCGCGAACCAGCTGGTGTACGGGGCTCCCGGCGCCCGGAAGGTGGACTGCGGCAGCTCGCCGCGGTCGGCCTTGCGGCGGTAGCGGATCTGGCAGGCCAGGATCATGATCCAGGCCCACATGCCGGAGATGGTGGCGAAGGAGACGACGTAGGTGAACGCCTTGCCGGGCCACTGGTAGTTGATCCAGACGCCGACCAGCATGCACGCGGCGGAGGCGGTGGTACCGACCAACGGCAGGCCGTTCTTCGTGAGCTTGGTGAAGAACTTCGGGCCCTGGCCGTTGAGCGCCAGGTCGCGCAGCATGCGGCCGGTGGAGTACATGCCGGAGTTGCAGGAGGAGAGCGCGGCGGTGAGGACCACGAAGTTCACGATCGCGGCGCCGATGCCGAGGCCCATCTTCTCGAAGGCCGCGACGAAGGGCGACACGTCGGGCTTGAACGTCGTCCACGGCACGACGGACAGGATCATGATCAGCGCGCCGACGTAGAAGACGGCGATGCGCCACGGCACGGTGTTGATCGCCTTGGGCAGGACGGTCTTGGGGTCCTTGGACTCGCCCGCGGTGACGCCGACGAGCTCGACGGCGAGGAAGGCGAACATCACGATCTGCAGGGTCATCAGCGTGGAGCCGATGCCGTTGGGGAAGAACCCGCCCTCGTCCCACAGGTGGGTCATGGACGCGGTGTCACCGGCGTCGGAGAAGCCGATGGTGAGGATGCCGACGCAGATCAGGATCATGCCGATGATGGCGGTGACCTTGACCATCGAGAACCAGAACTCCAGCTCGCCGAAGAGCTTCACGGAGATGAGGTTCGCGCCGTACAGGATGACCGTGAAGACCAGCGCGTAGGCCCATTGTGGGAATGAGTCGTGTGTCCAGTACTGCATGTACTGGGCGGCCGCGGTCACTTCGGTGATGCCGGTGACGACCCAGAAGAGCCAGTACGTCCAGCCGGTCACGAATCCGAAGAACGGGCCCATGAACTCGCGTGCGTACTCCGAGAAGGAGCCGGACACGGGCCGGTACATGAGGAGCTCGCCGAGCGCCCGCATGATGAAGAAGATGACGAGGCCCGCGATGGCGTACGCCAGGATGAGGCTGGGGCCGGCCTTGTGGATGGCCTTGCCCGCGCCGAGGAACAGGCCGGTGCCGATGGCACCGCCGATCGCGATCATCTGGATCTGCCGGGCCCCGAGCCCGCGCTGATACCCCTCGCCCTCGCCGGACGAGCCCTGCACGACCCCACTGCCGCCGTGCTCGTCGTGATGCTCTTCGACCTGCACTGAGGTCATGGTGACGCCTTTCTCCATGCTGATCCGCGCCCGCTCATCTGCGTTTGGCTGCGGATCAGGTCCTGATCCCCCCGGATATGGATGGAGTGCTACCGGCGGTCTGCCGGCTGGAGCGCCCTCGGCGACATGGGTGGCGTCACCGAGCGGTCGTGAAGATTTATCACGGTGGCAACAGTGAGGGAATGAGCCACCTGTGGCGCACACCACAGGAAGAAGCGGACAAAGCGCCCTTGATACCGCAAAGAGGGGCAACGCCTTGACGCGATCGTTATCCGGATTTGAGCATCCGCTGAGCGAACGGCCCGCCCGGTGAACAGAACCTGTCTACTACAACAAATTTCGCTGCCTTCTGCACCGGTTTTCGCCCGGAATCAGTCCAGCAACGTCCCGACCAGCGTTTCCTGCAGTCCGCCCAGCCAGAGGTAGGCCATCACCATCGGCTTGCGGGGGTCGGTGTCGGGGAGGCGGTAGAGCAGATCGGCGTCCTCCTCGTCGGTGACCTCCAGGCGCGTGCCGATCGCGAGCCGGAGGTCGTTGAGGGCTCCCAGCCAGTGCTGGGACTCCTCGACCGACAGTTTCAGGACAGCTCCGCCGTCGCCCGACGCGATCATCGTGTCCAGCGAACGGATCACGACCAGCGCGTCGTCACGCTTCTTGGCCCGCAGGTCGTTCTCGGTGAACCGGCGGAACTCCGCCGAATACGCCCGCGTCTCGTCGGGGTCGCCCGGCCCCTGCTCACTCCCCGGACCGCCGTACGCGTCGGGCAGCAGGCGCTTCATCACCGGATCGGCGGGCGGCTCGCTGGGCCCCTCGGCGAAGAGCTCCGCGAGGGGGTCGTCGGAGACCTCGCCGCCCGGCCCCGGGCCGATCAGCTCGAGGAGCTGCACGGCAAGGGAACGGATGATCGAGATCTCGACGTCGTCGAGCGCGACGGCGGCGCCGCCTCCCGGGATCGGTTCGAATTGTCCTGGCATCAGATGCGTCGCTGCTTCCGGTCCGTACGCTGCGGGCGGGCCGCTACTTGCGGTCCTGCTGAAGGGTGGCCCAGAGGCCGTAGCCGTGCATGGCCTGCACGTCGCGCTCCATCTCCTCACGGGTGCCGCTGGAGACGACGGCGCGCCCCTTCTGGTGCACGTCCATCATCAACTTGGTGGCCTTGTCCTTCGAGTACCCGAAGTACGTCTGGAAGACATACGTCACGTAACTCATCAGATTGACCGGGTCGTTGTGCACGAGCGTGATCCAGGGGACGTCCGGCTCGGGGACGACGAGTGCCTCTTCGTCCGAATCCGGGCGGGTGATTTCTGCGGGAGCCGTACTCACCCCGCCCATGCTGCCACCCCGCGGAGCGCCTCGCACAAACGGCCTGCCGCGCGCCTCGTGAAATCGTCAGAGTGACGAGATAGGGGGTAGCATCCTTCGTATGAACACAGCGGACCTTGGCCTGCCGGTGGACGTTCCCTCGACAGCGCTCTTCACGGACCAGTACGAGCTGACGATGTTGCAGGCCGCGCTGAAGGCGGGGACCGGCGACCGGCGTTCGGTCTTCGAGGTCTTCACCCGCAGACTCCCCGAGGGCCGGCGCTACGGCGTGGTGGCCGGCACCGGCCGGGTCCTGGACGCCGTGGAGAACTTCCGCTTCGACGCCGACGTCCTCGGCTTCCTGCGCGAGCGCGGCATCGTCGACGAGGCGACCCTCGAATGGCTGGCCGGATACCGCTTCAGCGGCGACATCTGGGGCTACCCCGAGGGCGAGGTCTACTTCCCCGGCTCGCCGATCCTGCGGGTCGAGGGCTCCTTCGCCGAGTGCGTGCTCCTGGAGACCGTGATCCTCTCCATCCTCAACCACGACTCGGCCATCGCGGCCGCCGCCTCCCGGATGTCCTCCGCCGCAGGCGACCGCCCGCTGATCGAGATGGGCGCCCGCCGCACCCACGAGCTGGCCGCCGTGGCCGCGTCCCGCGCCGCGTACGTCGGCGGCTTCGCGACCACCTCCGACCTGGCCGCGGGCTTCCGCTACGACATCCCGACCGTCGGCACCAGCGCCCACGCCTTCACCCTGCTGCACGACAACGAACGCGACGCCTTCCAGGCCCAGGTCGACTCGCTCGGCCCCGGCACCACGCTGCTCGTCGACACGTACGACGTGACCGAGGCGGTCCGCACCGCCGTCGAGGTCGCCGGGCCCGAGCTCGGCGCCGTCCGCATCGACTCCGGCGACCTGCTGCTCGTCGCCCACCGGGTGCGTCAGCAACTGGACGAGCTCGGCGCGACCAAGACGAAGATCGTCGTCACCTCCGACCTCGACGAGTACGCCATCGCCTCGCTCGCCGCGGCGCCCGTGGACGCGTACGGCGTGGGCACCCAGCTCGTCACCGGCTCGGGGCACCCCACCTGCTCGATGGTCTACAAACTGGTGGCCCGCGCCCACTCGGCGGACCCGAAGGCCCCGCTGGAGCCGGTGGCGAAGAAGTCGCTCGGCGCCAAGTCCTCGCTCGGCGGCCGCAAGTGGGCGGCGCGCAGGAACGACGCGTACGGGGTGGCCGAGGCCGAGGTCGTCGGCACCGGGCCGGTGCCGACGGCGCTGGCCGACCGCCAGCTCCTGGTCGAGCTGGTCAAGGGCGGCGAGGTGGTGGCCCGCGAGCCGCTGGACACCGTCCGCGACCGGCACGCCGCCGCGCGCGGCGGGCTGCCCCTCTCCGCGACGCAGCTGTCGCGCGGCGAGGCGGTCATCCCGACGGAGTACGTCTGACATCCGGCGAGGGAGCGGGGCGCGCACCGGGCCGCCGGGCACATGCCCCCTCCCGCAACGGACGTCAAGTCTCTACGCTCGGTTCATCCGGCCGAGTCCCCGCTGCCCCCGCCTGCCGAGCCGAAGGACACCCCTCATGCGCCGCGCACTGATCGTCGTAGACGTGCAGAACGACTTCTGCGAAGGCGGCAGCCTCGCGGTGGCCGGCGGCGCGGATGTGGCCGCCGGCATCACCGAGCTGATCGGCCAGGCCCCGGCGGGCTACCGCCACGTGGTGGCCACCCGCGATCACCACATCGACCCCGGCGCCCACTTCGGCGACCACCCCGACTACGTGGACTCCTGGCCGCCGCACTGCGTGGCCGGCACGGAGGGCGTCGGCTTCCACCCGAACTTCGCGCCCGCGGTCGCCTCCGGCGCGATCGACGCGGTGTTCTCGAAGGGGGCCTACACAGCGGCGTACAGCGGCTTCGAGGGCGTCGACGAGAACGGGCTCTCCTTGGCGCAGTGGCTGCGGGAGCGGGAGATCACCGCGGTCGACGTGGTGGGCATCGCCACGGACCACTGCGTGCGGGCCACCGCGCTGGATGCGGTGCGTGAGGGATTCCGGACCACTGTCCTGCTGGATCTCACCGCGGGGGTCGGCGGGGCGACCACGGAGGCGGCGATCGCCGAGCTGGACTCGGCCGGGGTGGAGCTTTCCGGCAAGCCGGTCGTGTAGCGCCATGGCCCCTGGACGGGCCCTTCGCCGGTATCTCTACGGGTGCGGCCCGGTGGGGGCTGGTCGCGCAGTTCCCCGCGCCCCTGGGGTGGCCCTCATCGCCGCCCGACCGGAGGCGCCGCCCAGGGGCGCGGGGAACTGCGCGACCAGCCACGACGGGCCCGCAGACGCAGTAGAGCCGTCAGAACGGCACCGCGCCGCGGCCCTGTCTCCGCAGCGCCCTGATCGGATGCCACAGCTCGTTCAGCGTGTCCGGCGCCGCACGCCATATGAGGCCGTCCGGATGGTGGAGCACCGCCGTCACCTCGTCGGGAGTCGGTGGCTCCGCGTTACCGCGCAGGTACACCGCCCGCATGCCGAGATTCCGCAGCCGCGTCAGCGCCCTCGCCCGGTTCACGGCGTGCACGATCATCCTGACCGTGCCGCCGCCCGGCGACGGGCTCGGCAGGGTCAGCGCCACCACCACGCTGCCGTTCGGCAGCTTGCAGAAACCTCCTGCGGACATGCTGGGTCACACCCCCGTGAGACGTCGCACGAGACCCCGGTCCGGGCCCCGCGTCAATAAGAAATCCACAGCACGCACCTAAACACGATCGGCCGCCGCCCGCTAGAGGGCGACGGCCGATCATGGCTTGACCTGCGAAAACGCTAATTACTTCGTGGAGGGGCCCACCTGGACCGTGATCGAGGAGCCATCCTTCGGCTGCTTGATGATCTTGATCCGAGTGTTGGTGTCAGTGACCTTCACACTTCCGGTGGGGTTCTCCTTGTACCAGTAGGTGCCCTTGTGGTCGTCGAAGACCGGGACGCCCTTTTGAGACTTGATCTTCAGCGCGACGTCCGCGTTGTGGAGCGTGAACGCGTCCGTCGCGTACGTGCTGAAGGGCGCGTCGAACGGCTGGATCTTGTTGCGCAGAACCGTGCCGTCCTTCCACTTCAGCGGCTTGGCGTGGGCGTCGACCGGAAGGATCAGACCCGAGCCGGGGTGGGCGCTGGTGTTGTTGTCCTTCTGCGAGGTGTCCCACTGCCAGACCATCAGGCCGGTCTGGTACGGGTAGTGCTCGACCCAGCCGGGGCGGACCTTGGAACCGAAGTTGTACGGGCCGACCTCAAGGGTCTTGTCGTACGAGACGTACTGACGGTTCTCGGCGAGGTAGTACTGGTCGTACTTCTTGGTGAAGGACTCGCCGATGCGCGAGAAGCCCTTCGCCGTCCAGCCGTTGTCGTCGCCCTCGGCGCCGTCCTCGAACAGCTTGGCGCCGTCCGCGGTGACCGCGAGCGCGTCGGCCGCGAAGCCCTTGCCGCCCGCACCGCCGTCCGTGGCGTAGCGGAAGCGGAGGTCGATCTTCTTGCCCGCGTAGGCGTCGAGCGGGAAGACCAGCTTCTTGTACGTGGCCGAGGAACCGGTCAACGCGGGCTTGTCGCCGGCGTCACGGGTGATCGGCTTGCCGTCCGCGGTGCCGTCCACCGGCGTCCAGTTGGCGCCGTTGTCCGTCGAGACCTCGGTGTAGAGATAGTCGTAGTTGGCCTCGATGTCCCACCAACCCTGCAGCGAGAGCTCGGCCTTGGACTTGCCGGTCAGGTCGACGGAGCGCGTCAGGGTGTTCTTGAGGTTGTCACCCTGGTCGCTCCACCACTGCTTGGCGCCCTCGGCGGGCTTGGCGACGTTGGTGGTGACGGCCTTCTTCGGCAGGTCGACGACGAGCGCCTGGCGGTGGCGGGTGTTGTACTCCGAGACGCCCAGCTTGTGCTCGGACGTCGTCGCGGCCCTGGCCTTGGCGTAGTCGAGCCAGCCCAGCTGGAACTTGTCCCAGGCGGTCATGTCGCCCGGCATGTCGCCGATGGCTTCCTTGCCGGTGCCGAGCCAGGATCCCGCCGACATCAGCGACCAGAAGCCGACGGAGTTGTCGCCCTTGCCCGAGGTGTCGTACAGGTCGGGCAGGCCCAGGTCGTGGCCGTACTCGTGGGCGAAGACGCCGAGGCCGCCGTTCTCCGGCTGCATCGTGTAGTCGCCGACCCAGATGCCCGTGTCGCCGATCTGGGTGCCGCCGGCCTTGTTGTCGCCCGGGCCGGTCTTGCCCGCGTCGTTGCCGTACGCGTACCAGCGGTGCGCCCACAGGGCGTTCTCGCCCTGGGCGCCGCCGCCGGCCGACTCGTCCTCGCCCGCGTGCACGAGCTGGAAGTGGTCGATGTAGCCGTCGGGCTCGTTGAAGTCGCCGTCGCCGTCGAAGTCGTAGCGGTCCCAGAGGTCGTACTTGGCCAGGTCCGCCTTGATCTGCGCGTCCGTGCGGCCCTTGGCCTTCTGGTCCTTGGCCCAGGCGCTCACGCCGTCCTTGACCGCGTCCCAGACGTTCGGGCAGTTGGTGTCGCCGCAGTAGTTCGAGCCGTAGCGGGCCTCGTTGTAGTCGACCTTGACCCAGTCGGAGACCTCGCCGTCGACCGAGTAACGGCCCGATGAGGTCTTCTCGTAGTAGGTCTTCAGCGAGTGCTTGGCCTTGCCCTTGGCGTCCTTGCCCTTGCCGAAGTACAGGTCCTGGAAGTGCTTCTTGTTGTAGTCCTTCTGCCAGGCCGTGCTGTTGTCCTTGGCACGGTCCGGCTTGGCTATCTTGTTGTGCGCCGGGCCGGCCTTGCCGCCGTACTTCTTGACCGGCTGCTCCGGGCCCTCGGGGCCGTCCGGGTCGTACATGGTCGTGTCGTCGACCTTGTTCCCGAACTCCACCAGGATCGTGAAGATCTTGTCGGTCTTCTCCCGGCCGAGCTCGACGTACTTCTTGTCGTCGAGCTTGACGACCTGGGAGCCGCCCTTCTTCTGGACCTTGGCGTCGCCGGCGACGACCTGCTGCAGGGCGGCCTTGCGCTGCTGGGCCTGCTGCTTGCTGAACGGGCCGTCCAGGTCGTGGTCGACCTGTGCCTTGGGCCGCGACGGGTCCTGCCGGTCGATGGCCGGCGCCCCGCCCGAGGCGCCGTCCTCGGCCGAAGCCGCCGTGGCCGAGTACGTCGCGGCGGCCGCGGCCACCGCCACGGCCACCGCGGTGGCTCTGAACGTCCGTGTTCTGACTGTCACTTGATGCTGTCCTCCCCCGCGTCCGCGCGAATAAGGCGGACCGAGATCCCGGTCGGAGGAGGTCCGCGCGCGATGTACGCGTCACAAGTGACGACATTCGACCGGAAGTACGGGAGAAAAGACAGACCTTGACTTGGACAGGCCAAGTGCACTATGCAGACGCCGGGCACCGCTATCCGGACACGGAGCACCCCGTCACGGATCAGCCCCACGGGTGCGCCGCACCGTCCACCTGATGGACGTCATGAACCCGTGCGCCCCCTGTGCTCCGGCACCGTGGGTTAGGTCACGCTTACCAGCCGTTCCCGTCGGGCATGGTGCCGAATAGAGTCAATCGACGGTGCGTCACCGCGCGAGGCGATACATCCCAAGTCGCCGCCGTCGGGCCCCCTTTGATTCGCAAAGTCCTTCCCACATCCGCATCCGCCCCCATGGTTCACAAGACGTGGGGGGATCACGCCGAGGACGGATCACGTCATGCCTCGTCCCATGCCACGTCCGACCACCGCACAGATCACCTACGGTTCGGTGACCGTCGTCTTCTCGACCCTCGCGATGCTGCTGCTCTCCCAGACCGGTACGGGAGTCGGCATCGCGGTGATAGCCCTGGCCGCGCTCGGCCTCGGTTTACTGGTCGCCATGACGGTGCCGTTGCCCAAACAGCCCGCGGCGCCCGTCGCCCGCTCCGTGCCCGTGGCCGCCCCGGCGGCGGAACGCTCCGAGCGCGTCCCCGCGCAGCGCCCGGTGCTCGCCGACTCGGTACGCGAACCGGCGGGCCCGTGAGTCACGAGCCCGCCGGATGAGGGTGCCGCCGCCGCAACCGGGCGCCACCTGCCCCGGGTGACCGGGGAGTTCCGTACGCTTCAGACGCTGACCACCACCGTTTTGGCGGCCTTGTCGTGCAGGCCCTGTTTGTAGGGCTTGTCGAAGAAGCTCCAGCCGCCGCAGATGGCCGTCCAGATACAGGCGCAGCAGAACGCGAACGGCAGCCACAGGACGGCCGCGCGGGCGAGCGCGGTCTGCATGCCCGGCGTGGCACCGTCGTTGAGGTTCGCCACCCGCATCCCCAGCCACTTCTTGCCGAGCGTCTGCCCGGTCCTTGAGATCATGAAGGTGTCGTACGCGATGTAGAGCACGGCGGCCAGCAGGGACTGGCCGAACGACTTGCCCGTGTTCACGTTGTCCGGGTCGATGTCGTACTCCGCGGTGCCGAACGCCCACGACAGCAGCCAGACGACGATGCCCACCAGAATCATGTCGATGATGCGGGCGAGCACCCGCTTGCCGCTGTCGGCGAGCGGGGGCATTCCGGCGAGGGGATCCTGCCCGTTGTGGCCACCGGGTCCACCGCCGTACAGGTCGCCGCCGTAGGGCGGCGGCGGGGCGCCGTAGGGCGAGCCGCCACCGGGCGGCGGAGTTCCGTAGGGCGCGCCACCGCCCGGGGGCGGCGGGTCGTAGGGGGAACCGCCGCTCTCCGGGGGCTGGTGCGGCGGCTGTTTCCTGAACGGGTCGTCGTCCGGCGGCGGGTATTGCGGCGGTTCGGTGCTCATGGCCCGAGTCGACCGCGACGGCCCCCGCTCCGCATCCGGCGAGCGGCCGACCGGGTTACCCGGCCGCCGCCCCGCTCAAAGACGGGCTCTCACCCCGCGACGAAGGTGTTCGCCGCCTTGTCGTGCCAGCACTGGCGCCACGGCCGGTCGAAGACGCACCACAGCACGCCCACGACCCCGATCACCAGCAGGCCCGGCACGCTGTACACCAGCCAGCGCCGCAGCGCCGCCCCGAAGGCCGGGCTCTCGTGCTCCTCGATGTCGCGCACCTGGATGCCGCACACCTTCTTGCCGAGGGTGCGGCCCCATTTGGCGGTGGGCAGCGCCTCGTAGACGACGCCGAAGAGCAGCAGGACGGCGAGGACGATGCCGAGGTAGCCGGCGGTGGTGCCGTCGAGCAGCCAGACCGTGGTCTTCTCGCCGGAGAGCTTCGCCGCGTCGATCTTGCTGTCGACGTGATCGGCGGCCTTGGTGCCCAGGGGCAGCGCGACGGCGCCGGTGACGGCGGCGAGGACGACGGTGTCGATCAGGCGGGCGGCCAGTCGCCTGCCGAGTCCGGCGGGGCGGGCTGCGGCCTGGGTCCGGGCGAGCGCGGCGAACGGGTCCTCCGCGACCGGCTTCCACGGCAGGACGGGCTCTCCCTCGCCCTGCTGCGGGGCGCCCGGCGCGGGCTGCGCGAGCTGGTGCACCTGCTGGGCCCAGGAGGGCGAGCCGCCGCCGGGGCCGGAGGTGACGGGTCCGGGGACGCCGCCCTGCTGCGGCACGGAGGGCTGCGGCTGAGCTTGAGCCTGGGGCTCGGGCTGCGGCTGGGGCTGGGCTTGAGCCTGCGGCTGGGGCTGCTGCGGTACGGCGGGCTGGTCGGCGGCCGCGGTCCGGCCGCCCCGCTGCGCGGACTTGGGGCGGATCGCGCGGATCGACATGGTGCCGTCGGTGCCGGGCGACACGGCGGGCCGCACCGGCCCCGTCGGCCGGCGGAACGTCACCGTGCCCTCCCCCGCGGTCGGCTTGGACGCGCCCGGCTCGACGGCGCGGATGGTGACCGTGCCGGGGTTGCTCTCGTCGTGCGGCGGCTCGGGCGTGCGGGGGGTGTCGGACGCCTTCGGGGCCTCGGAGCCCTTCTCCGGCCGGACGCTTCCCGGGCTCTCGGGGCCGCCGGGGGCCTTCGCGGGGGGCGCCGCCTCGCTGGGCACGCGTGGGTCGGACTGACCCGGGTGGCCCCAGGACACCTTGTGCTCCTGCTCGCCGCCGAGACCGGCCTGCCGTCCCGCGTCGGCTCCCCACGCGGACGCGGGCTCGGGCCGCGCGCCGTGCTGCCCGGCCTGGTCGGTGTGGCCGGTGGGGCCGGTCGGGTCCGCCTGACCGGCCTGCGGCTCCTCGTCGAAGAAGTGCGGGCCCGTCTCCTCCACGGCGGGCGGCGTCGCACCCGCGTCGGCGCCCGCGCCGGGCGGGGCCGGCAGCGGCTCGCCGTCGGACGGGGCGGGGCGGCTCGTACCGGGCACCCAGGCGGCACCGTTCCAGTACCGGACATATCCGGGAATGGACGGGTCGGGGTAATAGCCTTCGCGCGGCCGTTCGTCGCCTGGGGCCGGAGTTGGGGCGCTCATGTCCGTCGTCCCGTATCTGCTCGGGGGTCTTCTGGGGGCTACACATCTATCAGACCTCCGTGTGCCACCGGGCGGCTCCCGCCCTACGGACCACTTTCCGGGCACGGTCCCCACACATCCCCCGCGCTGTCCACGCCCCCGTGCGCACACCCCGGCGACGCCGTCCGGAGAAAAGTTCTCCGAACCCGCGTAATGCTCCGGGGATCCCGCGCTCTCCACTCGTACGGGTCCGCTCCCAGGGCCCCTACAGGGATTGGAAGGGCATCGACATGCACTCCGTGGTGGAACGCGAACTGGAGCTCAAACTCGTCCTCTCGCCGGAACGGGCCATCCCCGTCCCGGCCCGCCTCGCCTACCGCACCGACGACCCCTACGCCGTCCACATCACCTTCCACATCGGCTCCGAGCACCCGGTGAACTGGACGTTCGCCCGCGAGCTCCTGGTGGAGGGGGTGTTCAGGCCGTGCGGCCACGGCGACGTGCGGGTCTGGCCGACGAAGGTCGAGGGCCGCAGCGTCGTCCTGATGGCGCTGAGCTCGCCGGACGGCGACGCCCTCCTGGAGGCGCCGGCCACCGCCGTGTCCGCGTGGCTGGAGCGGACGCTGAGGGTGGTCCCGCCGGGTTCTGAGGCCGAGCAGCTCGGTATCGACGACGGCCTCGCCGAGCTGCTCGCACCCGCATCGGGCCGCTCCGACGAGCTGTGGCTGCGCGACCCGTGGCCCTCGGACGAGTCAAAGGACGGTGAGTGAGCCCCGCCGCCACGGGGGCGAACGCGGAGCGTGATCAGAACAGCTTGCCCGGGTTGAGGAGTGCGTGCGGGTCGAAGGCCGCCTTGATGGCCCGCTGCATCTCCACGCCCACGGGGCCGAGCTCGCGCGCCAGCCACTCCTTCTTCAGGATCCCGACGCCGTGCTCGCCGGTGATGGTGCCGCCGAGTTCGAGACCCAGCGCCATGATCTCGTCGAAGGACTCGCGGGCGCGCCTGCTCTCGTCGGGGTCCGCCGCGTCGAAGCAGACGGTGGGATGCGTGTTGCCGTCGCCCGCGTGCGCGCAGACCCCGATGGTCAGGCCGTACTTCTCGGCGATGCGCTCGACGCCGTCGAGCATGTCCGCGAGGCGCGAGCGCGGCACGCACACGTCGTCGATCATCGTGCTGCCCTTGACGGCTTCGAGCGCGCTGAGGGACAACCGCCGCGCCTGGAGCAGGAGTTCCGACTCGGCGGCATCCTCGGCCGGAACGACCTGGCTGGCCCCGGCGGCCTCGCAGAGCGCGCCGACGGCGGCCAGGTCGGAGACGGGGTCGGCGGTGTCGAAGGCGGCGAGCAGCAGCGCCTCGGTCGTCTCCGGCAGGCCCATGTGGGCCAGGTCGTTGACGGCCTTCACCGTCGTACGGTCCATCAGTTCGAGGAGCGACGGGACGTGGCCGCCCTCCATGATCGTGCAGACGGCGTCGCACGCGGCCTGCGTCGAGGGGAACTCGGCGGCGAGCACCAGCTGTCGGGGCGGCTCGGGCTTGAGCGCGAGGACGGCGCGGACGACGATGCCGAGGCTGCCCTCGGAGCCGACGAAGAGCCGGGTGAGGTCGTACCCCGCGACGCCCTTGGCAGTGCGCCGTCCGGTGCTCATGAGCCGCCCGTCGGCGAGGACGACGTCGAGGCCGAGGACGTACTCGGCGGTCACCCCGTACTTCACGCAGCACAGGCCCCCGGCGGCCGTGCCGATGTTCCCGCCGATGGTGCACATCTCCCAACTTGAGGGATCCGGCGGGTAGTACAGGCCGTGTTCGCCGACGGCGCGGGAGAGCGTGGCGTTGACGACGCCCGGTTCGACGACCGCGATGCGGTCGACGGGGCTGATCTCCAGGATGCGGTCCATCTTGACGAGGGACAGGACGACGCAGCCCTCGCTCGCGTTCGCGGCCCCGGACAGGCCGGTGCGGGCGCCCTGCGGGACCACCGGGACGCGCAGTTCGGTGGCGGTGCGCATGACGTGCTGGACCTGCTCGACGGTGCGCGGCAGGACCACCACGGCCGGTGCGCCCGCGTCGCAGAAGCTCGCCATGTCGTGCGCGTACGCGGAGGTGACGTCCGGGTCGGCGAGGACCGCCTCGGCCGGCAGTCCCTCCTGGAGGAGTTCGATCAGGGTGCGGCTCATGATCACAGCCTTGCACCCGGGGCCATCGGTGTGAACCCGTGTGCGGCGCCGTTCCACATGCCGGGATGTGCTCTTCGTATTGACGCACAGTGAACGTCATGAAGCCTTCGGTGAAGCGTGTGCTCATCGCCTCCGTCGCGGGGAGCGTGGTGCTCGGCGGCGTGCTCGTGCTGCTGCCCCCGGACAGGGAGGAGGCGGCGCCGCCCGCCCTTGGGCCCGCCGGGCGGGCGATGGCGGCCGTCGGGGCGGGGGTGCCCGCCGCGCTGCCGGATCTGGCGGCGCTCATCGGCGAACGCGAGGCGCATCTGCGGGCACACCCCGGTGACGACCACTCCTGGGCGGTGCTTGGCTCGGCGTACGTGGCGCGGGGTGTGCGCACGTCCGACGTCGCGAACTTCCCGAAGGCCGAGACGGCACTGAACACGTCGCTCCGCACGAAGCCCGAGCGGAACCCGGAGGCCCTGACGGGGCTCGCCGCGCTCGCGAATGCGCGGCACGACTTCCGCGCCGCCAAGAAGTGGGGTGAGCTCGCCGCGAGGCAGGCGCCGAAGCGGTGGACCTCGTACCCCGCGCTGATCGACGCGTACACCGGGCTCGGTGATGCGAAGGGTGTCGGCAAGGCCCTTGAAGCCCTGCGGGAGTTGGGGTCGGGCTCCGCCGTGCGGGCCCGGACCGGACAGGTCTACCGCAACCGCGGCTGGCGCGAGGACGCGAACGCCGCGCTTGCCGACGCGGCGGCGCTCGCCGAGGCCCCGGCGGAGAAGGCGGCCTGCCTGCACCGGGTCGCGGAGCTCGCGTGGGAGCGGGGCGAACCGGCCCAGGCGCTGCGCTACGACGACGCGGCGCTCGCCGCCGACGCCGACCACCACCCCGCGATGGCGGGCCGGGGCCGCGCCCTGGCCGCGCTGGGCCGCTACGCGGAGGCGATGCAGGCCTACCGCTCGGCGATCGCCAGGCAGCCGCTGCCCGAGTACGACCTCGAACTGGGCGAGCTGTACGCGGCGTTGAAGCTGAAGCCGGCGGCGCGGGCGCAGTACGAGGCGCTGCGGGTGCACGTGAAGCAGGAGGAGGCGGGCGGCGTCAACAACGAGCGGATCCTGGGCCTCTTCGAAGCGGACCACGGCGACGCGGACGCGGCGGTGAAGCGGCTCACCGCGGAGTACAAGCGGCACGGCAGTCCGGAGGCGGCGGACGCGCTGGGCTGGGCGCTGCACCGGTCCGGGGAGAGCGAGAAGGGCCTGAAGCTGGTCACGAAGGCGATGGACAAGGGGCCGCGCAGCGCGCTGTTCGCCTTCCACCGGGGGCGGATCGAGCGGGAGTTGGGCTGGGAGGGCGCGGCCCGGCGCCACCTGGGCGAGGCGCTGCGGATCAATCCGTTCTTCTCGCCGTTGGGTGTGCGTGTGGCGAAGGCGGCGCTGGAGGAGCTGGGGGAGCCGGCGGAGGGTGGGCCGGAGGAGGTGTATGCGCCGGAACCGGTCGCGCCGGTCGCGCCTGTCGCGCCTGTCGCGCGGGGCGCGGGTGGGCGGGGGCCGGGGGTGTCCGCGCCTCGGCAGGTGCGGCGGGGGCAGGCGCAGCGGCGGGCGGTGTCAGGGGGCGAGTGAGGTGGAGTGGGGTGGGGTGCTGGGGTGATTCGGGTGCGGGTTCGTTGTGGCTTGTCGCGCAGTTCCCCGCGCCCCTTGGTGGGGTTGCTGTGCGTCGAGTTCTGCTGGCCCTATCGGGCTTGTCGCGCAGTTCCCCGCGCCCCTTGAGCGGGCTCGGGTGGTGGGCCCCATGGGGTTTCCAGGGCGGTGCGCAGGGTGTGGAGGAGGGCCGTGCCGATGCGGTCGGCCAGGGTTTCCTCCATTCGGGTCAGGACGGCCGTGGCCTCGCGATGGGCGCGTTCGCCGTCCGCCGTGCGCCGGATCAGGCGCTGCCGGGCGGAGGCGGGGTCGGGGGCCTGTTCCAGGAGCCCGGCGCCGACGAGGCCGTGCACGGCCTGGTGGGCGGTCTGGCGGGTGACGCCCATGCGGCGGGCCAGTTCGGAGACGGTGGTGCCCTCGTCGTCGAGGACGGCGAAGAGCTGGACCTGCGTCGGGGACACGGGGGTGGCGCCCGCGGCATCCATGGCGGCGAGGAGTCCCTCCTCGAACCAGCGGCGGGCTTCGCCGAGGAGTTGCGGGAGGTTGCGGTGGGCGGGCTTGTCGGTCATTAATGTCAGGGTACCTGACATTAATGGAGGAGCCCCATGACCATCGAGTACGCCACCCGCTACCGCCGCGCCTCCCGCATCCCCCCGGAGCCGGGCAAGCCCTACTTCATCGAGAAGGGCGAGGGCGACCGTGCCCATCTCTTCGGCGACCTCATCACCGTCTACGCGGGCGGCGAGCAGACCGAGAACACCTTCAACTTCTTCACCGTCGAGGGCCCCAGGGGCGACCTCATACCGGCCCACGTGCACGCCGACACCCACGAGGTCTTCTACATCACCCAGGGCGCGGTCCGGCTCTTCGTCGAGGACACCGAGGGCGTACAGCAGGAGAAGCTGCTCACACCCGGCGACTTCGGCTTCGTGCCCAAGAACTGCCGGCACGCCTACCGCATGGAGCGCCACCACAGCCAGGTCGTCGGCGTCGCCGCGGGGCCCGGCACCACCTTCGAGCGGTTCTTCGAGACGCTCGGCGCGCCCACCGAGCGGCACGGCCTGCCGCACCGGCCGCTCATCCCCGAACCCCAGAAGTTCGGACGCGTCCCCGAGCAGTACGACGTGACCTTCCTGCCCGACCACGAATGGCGCACGCAGGCGCCCTAAGGGGGCCAATACATCTAGACTGCGGCCGTTCCGATCAGACCGTTGCGCGTGACCCGCGCCGCCAGCTGCTCCTCGGTCAGCGCGTCGCTGTCCGCGGGGCGGCGCGGCAGGACCAGATAGCGGGTCTCCGCGCTGGAGTCCCAGACGGTGATGTCCGTGCCGTCCGGTACGCGCAGGCCGAACTCCGCCAGTACGGCGCGGGGTTCGCGCACCACGCGCGAGCGGTAGGCCTCGCTCTTGTACCAGCTGGGCGAGGGGCCGAGCAGCCGGACCGG
Source organism: Streptomyces sp. NPDC058308 (assembly GCF_042880275.1). Lineage (NCBI taxonomy): Bacteria > Bacillati > Actinomycetota > Actinomycetes > Kitasatosporales > Streptomycetaceae > Streptomyces > Streptomyces sp. NPDC058308. The sequence goes on along the minus strand of NZ_JBHVZA010000003.1, from coordinate 159,748 downwards.
GTAGCAGGAGCAGAGGGTGCACACGACGACGTTGTGCGTGGCCCCGGTGTTCTCGACGACGCGCAGCCGCTGGGGCTGGACTCCCCCGGCAACGTAGCCGAGTTCGGCGACAGCGGCGGTGCCGTCGGCGAGCAGCCGCTCCTTGTACGCCGGGTCGGTCCAGGCCCGCGCGACGACCCGGGCCCCGTTCAGCGGGGTCGCGCCGCTGAGGAACGCGTCCAGCATCTCGTCGAGGGCGGCGCCGAGGACGATGCCGCGCTCCTCCAACAGGGTTTCCAGGCGCCGTACTTGGCGGGAGATCCGCGCGTCCGTATGCGTACCGCTCATGGGGTGTCGTCCTCCGGCTCCAGATAGCTTTCCCACAGGTCGAGCACGACGTGATGGTCGCCCTCGCCCCACAGGTCCCGGGCGGCGAAGCGCACGGCGTAGACCTGCTCGACGGGCGCGTCGGCCCGCCCCTGCGAGCGCACGTCGGCCAGCGGGTGGGCGCCCTCGGGCTCGACGACCACGCCGTGCTTGCCGCGGGCGTAGCGCGGCAGGCGGGTGTGGTGGGGCGGGTCGTGTGCCACGGTGCGGACGCGGGCGCCGGGTCCGAAGCGGTCACTCATCGAGGGCGCCGGGTTCGAGTACGCCCTTGCGTTCCAGGAGCGTGCGGATGGCGTGGAACCAGCGCTCGTAGTACGAGGCCGCCAGGTACTCGGCGGGCGGCATCGTCTCGACGGCGTCCCTGAACTCGTCGAGGTTGTAGACGCCTTCGCGCACGAGCGCACTGTTGAGCGCGAAGACGCGTGCTTCCCAGTCGGCGCGGAAGGGCTCCGTGTCGTCGGTGGTGTCGAGCGGCCCGAAGCCCTGCATGCCACCGACGTCATTGATCCTGGCCATGCCCGCACCCTAGGCCCTGTCGTCAAACTCCCGTCTGCCTCGCGACGCCTGGCACGCACGCTCGCCGCGTTGTCGGGCTCATCCCGGTACGCCCAGTACCGGGATGACCCTCCGCCTTGCGATCGCACGCACCAGACGCCGCGAGGCCGCCCTCCGGGCGAACGACGCGAGTTTGACGACAGATCCTAGAGCGCGGGCGCCAGCCCGGCATCCTCGAACGGCGGGTAATTGTCTCCGCCCATCCGCTCGGCCGCGCCGATGTAGACGGCGAGGGCGTCGCGGGACTGGGCGAGCTTGTTCATCTGCTCGTCGAGGCGCCGCAGCCGGTCGCGCATGGCAGCCAACAGCTCGGGACAGCCGGGCAGTTCGGGGGCGTCCCCCACCGCGCAGGGCAGCACGTACGCGATGTCCTCGGAGGAGAGTCCGGCGCCGAGCAGATGCCGGATCTGCCTCACCCGCTGCACGGCGCTCTCGTCGTACTCGCGGTAGCCGTTCGCCCGGCGCTCCGCCTCCAGCAGGCCGTGGGCCTCGTAGTAGCGCAGCTGGTGGGCGTTGACACCCGTGCGGCGACTGAGTTCCCCGATGCGCATCGCAACCTCGCTTGACCTTCATACCGGCATCAACGTTGACGATCCTGTCATGACCAACAAGACCGATACACCCGTTGCCGTCATCGGACTCGGACTCATGGGCCGGGCGCTCGCCGGCGCCTTCCTGAAGGCCGGCCACCCGACCACCGTATGGAACCGCACACCCGCCAAGGCCGGCCAACTGGTCGCCAGGGGAGCCCGGCTGGCCCCCGACGTCGGCGCAGCCCTCGCGGCGGCACCCCTGACGATCGTCTGTCTCACCGACTACGACGCCCTGCACGCGCTGCTCGACCCGGGCGACGTCGACCTGAACGGCAGGACGTTGATCAATCTCACCTCGGGTGACTCGGCCCAGGCCCGGGAAGCCGCCCGGTGGGCCGAGCGACGCGGCGCCCGGTATCTGGACGGCGCCATCATGGCCGTCCCCTCGGGGATCGGGACCGCCGAAGCGGTGATCCTGCACAGCGGACCCGAGCCGGACTTCGCCGCGCACAAGCCGACGCTGGACGCGCTCGGCACCGCCGTCCACCTCGGCGCCGACCACGGCCTCGCGGCCCTGTACGACGTGGCGGGGCTGGCCATGATGTGGAGCGTCCTGAACGCCTGGCTCCAGGGCACCGCCCTGCTCGGCACGGCCAGTGTCGACGCCGCGGCGTACGCGCCGTTCGCCCAGCAGATCGCCACCGGGGTGGCCGCGTGGCTGCCCGGCTACGCCGAGCAGATCGACAGGGGCTCCTTCCCGGCCGAGGTGTCCGCCCTGGAGACCGACGCGCGCTCGATGGCGCACCTGATCGAGGAGAGCGAGGCGGTCGGTGTCAACGCCGAACTCCCCCGCTTGTTCAAGGCGATGGCCGACCGGGCGATAGCCGCGGGCCACGGCGCCGAGCAGTACCCCGTCCTGATCGAGGAGTTCACGAAGCCCACGCCCTAACAAACACCGATCGCCGGACAGGGGGGAGCCTGTCCGGCGACGGAGGTCAAAGCCCGTCCGGCGATTGAGGACGAGCCGGGCGCAGCCCGCGATCAACCTCGCTCAGGGATCGCGCCGCTCAGAGATTGCCCCGCTTCTCCTGCTCCCGCTCGATCGCCTCGAACAGCGCCTTGAAGTTCCCCTTGCCGAAGCCCATCGACCCGTGCCGCTCGATCATCTCGAAGAACACGGTCGGCCGGTCCTGCACCGGCTTGGTGAAGATCTGCAGCAGGTAGCCGTCCTCGTCGCGGTCGACGAGGATCTTCAGCTCGCGCAGGGTGTCGACGGGGACCCGGGTCTCACCGGCCCACTCGCCGAGCGTGTCGTAGTACGAGTCGGGGGTGTCCAGGAACTGCACGCCCGCCGCGCGCATCGTGCGCACGGTCTCGACGATGTCGTTCGTGGCGAGCGCGATGTGCTGGACGCCCGCGCCGCCGTAGAACTCCAGGTACTCGTCGATCTGGGACTTCTTCTTGGCGATGGCCGGCTCGTTGATGGGGAACTTCACCTTGAGGGTGCCGTCCGCGACCACCTTCGACATCAGCGCGCTGTACTCGGTCGCGATGTCGTCGCCCACGAACTCCTTCATGTTCGTGAAGCCCATGACCTTGTTGTAGAAGCCGACCCACTCGTTCATCTTGCCGAGCTCGACGTTGCCCACGCAGTGGTCGATGGCCTGGAAGGTGCGCTTGGCCGGCGGCTCGACGATCGGGTTCGCGGCCACGAAACCGGGCAGGTACGGCCCGTCGTAGTCGGTGCGCTGCACCAGCGTGTGGCGGGTCTTGCCGTACGTGGCGATGGCGGCGAGCACCACCGTGCCGTTCTCGTCCTTGACCTCGTACGGCTCCGTGATCCCACGGGCCCCGTTCTCGACGGCGTAGGCGTACGCGGCGCGCGCGTCCGGAACCTCGATGGCGAGGTCGACGACGCCGTCGCCGTGCTCGGCCACATGGGAGGTGAGGAAGTGTCCCCAGTCCGTGGAGGGCTTGATGACGGAGGTGAAGACGAAGCGCGCACCGCCGTTCGTGAGCACGTAACTCGCGGTCTCGCGGCTGCCGTTCTCCGGTCCGGAGTAGGCGACCAGCTTCATACCGAAGGCGGTGGAGTAGTAGTGCGCGGCCTGCTTGGCGTTGCCCACGGCGAAGACGACCGCGTCCATTCCCTTGACCGGGAAGGGGTCGGCCTCGCGCGCGGTGTCCGGGGTGGTGTGGGTGGTGGTCTCAGTCATGACCTGAGGCTCCCGCCGAACAGCAAGGTGCGCAATAGTTCGCGTTTTCAGTGGTCAATCTGCACAGTCACTGGCCAGTATGAACGGGCTATCTGTACATCATGACCATCACGGAGGCGTCATGTCGATCGATCATCTGGACGGCCGGCTCATCGTGCTCCTGGCGCGCGAGCCCCGTATCGGGGTCCTGGAGGCGTCGCGCAGGCTCGGGGTGGCGCGCGGCACGGTGCAGGCGCGGATGGACCGGCTTCAGTCCAATGGAGTCATCCGCGGCTTCGGCCCCGAGGTCGACCCCGCGGCGCTCGGCTACCCCGTCACGGCCTTCGCGACCCTGGAGATCAAACAGGGCCAGGGGGCCGATGTACGGGCGCATTTGGCGACCGTCGCCGAGGTGCTCGAACTACATACGATTACCGGCCACGGCGATATGCTCTGCCGCCTCGTGGCCCGGTCCAACGCGGATCTCCAACGTGTGATCGACCGGGTCGTCGGCTTTGATGGCATCGTCCGGGCTTCCACGGCGATCGTCATGGAAAACCCCGTTCCGCTGCGGATCATCCCGCTGGTGGAGCAGGCGTCCGAAGACCCCTGAGTCACCGACCCGAGTCACGTCACCGACCTGTGAGTACCTTCGGAAAGGCGAGGTGAGCACTTCAGTGAATTTCTGGGACTACCTCGGCAACCGCCACCAGCAACTGCTGACGGACGCGTTCCAGCACGCGAGCGCCGTCTTCCAGTGCATGGTCGTCGCCACCCTCATCGGCGTACTGATCGGCGTCCTCACGTATCGCAGCGAGTGGGCGGGCAATCTCGCCACGACCCTTACCTCCACCATCCTCACCGTGCCGTCCCTGGCCATGATCGGCCTGCTGATCCCGGTCGTCGGGCTCGGCGTCGCGCCGACCGTCATCGCGCTGACCCTGTACGGGCTCCTTCCGATCGTGCGCAACGCCATCGTCGGCCTGCGCGGCGTCGACCCCTCGCTGGTCGACGCCGCGAAGGGCATCGGGATGTCCCGGCTCGCCCGGCTCTTCCGGGTGGAGCTGCCCATCGCCTGGCCGCCGATCCTGACCGGCATCCGCGTCTCCACGCAGATGCTGATGGGCATCGCCGCGATCGCCGCGTACGCGTCCGGTCCCGGGCTCGGCAACGAGATCTTCCGCGGAATCGGCTCGCTCGGCTCCAAGAACGCGCTCAACCAGGTACTCGCGGGCACGCTCGGGATCATCGTCCTGGCGCTGCTCTTCGACGCCGCGTACGTCCTGATCGGCCGGTTGACCATTTCGAGGGGGATCCGTGTCTGACACCACCACCAGCGGGAGCGCGCCGCACGGGGGCGCGACGGCCGAGGGCGCGAGGGCCGGGCGGTCCGCCACCACCTCCGGGGCGACCATCGAGCTGGAGAACCTCACCAAGCGCTACGCGGGCAGCAGCGACCCCGCCGTGGACAGCGTCAACATGGAGATCAAGGCCGGCGAGATCGTGATCTTCGTGGGGCCCTCCGGCTGCGGCAAGTCGACCACCCTGAAGATGATCAACCGGCTCATCGAGCCGACCAGCGGCCGCATCCGCATCGACGGCGAGGACGTCACCGACATCGATCCGGTGAAGCTGCGCCGCAAGGTCGGCTACGCGATCCAGTCCTCCGGGCTCTTCCCGCACATGACCGTCGCCCAGAACATCGCCCTCGTGCCGAAGATGGTCGGCTGGGGGAAGTCGAGGATCAAGTCGCGGGTCGAGGAGATGCTCGACCTCGTCGGGCTCGACCCGGCCGAGTTCCACCACCGCTACCCCCGCCAGCTCTCCGGCGGCCAGCAGCAACGCGTCGGCGTGGCACGGGCGTTGGCGGCCGACCCGCCCGTGCTGCTCATGGACGAACCGTTCGGCGCGGTCGACCCGATCACCCGCGACCACCTCCAGGACGAGCTGATCCGGCTCCAGCACGAGCTGCACAAGACCATCGTCTTCGTCACGCACGACTTCGACGAGGCCATCAAGCTCGGCGACCGCATCGCGGTCCTGCGGGAGCGCTCGCACATCGCGCAGTTCGACACCCCCGAGGCCATCCTCACCAACCCCGCCGACGACTTCGTCTCCGGCTTCGTCGGCGCGGGCGCGGCCCTCAAACGCCTCAACCTCACCCGCGTACGGGACGTGGAGATCGCCGACATCCCGACGGTGACTGTCGACGACCCGCTGCAGGACATCTTCGACAAGCTCCGCGGCAGCGGCACCAACGAACTGCTCCTGCTCGACAAGCGCCGCCGCCCCTACAAGTGGCTGCGGCGCGGCGACCTCATGCGCGCCAAGGGCTCGCTGGCCCGCGCGGGCACCCTCGTCCACGACACCGTGACCCGCGACGCCACCCTGCGGGACGCGCTCGAAGCCGTCCTCACCGACAACGCGGGCCGGGTCGCGGTCACCGGGCGGCGCGGCGAGTACACGGGCGTCGTCGACATGGAGACGCTGATGAACTCCGTCCACGAGATGCTGGAGGCCGACCGCCTCGAAGCCGTGGAGCACCAGCACGAACTGGAGGAGCAACGGTCCCGGCTGACCCACTTCGAGCAGGAGGGCCGCGGCGGGGAGGCGCAGGCGTGAGCGGCGCCGCCGGGGGCACGCCCCGGATCCCGGACCACAAGCCCTCCCCCAAGGAGGAGCGGCGCCCCGAGGGCGAGCACGAGGTCAAGGGCCTCGCCTTCCGTGACGAGGGAGAGGCCGAACTCGAAGCGCCTCCCACGGTGCTCGCCCCCAGGCAGCCGCGCAAGGTCACCTGGCAGAAGCTGACCTTCCTGCCCGCCGTCCTCGCGGTGGTCCTGCTCGCCACCTGGTGGTGGTTCCAGCAGACCGACCTCGACTCGATCTCCAAGAACGCGCTGGCGAACGGGAACGTCTGGCTCAGGCTGCGCCAGCACATCGAGCTCACGGCGATCTCGACCTTCTTCGTCCTCATCATCGCCATCCCGCTCGGCATCCTGCTGACCCGCAAGAAGCTGCGCAAAGGCGCCCCGGTCGCGATGGCCCTGGCCAACATCGGCCAGGCCACTCCCGCCATCGGCCTCCTCGCGCTCCTGGTGATCCGGCTCGGCATCGGCGAGAAGGCCGCCCTGATCGGCATCATCATCTACGCCGTCCTGCCGGTCCTCTCCAACACCATCGCGGGCCTGAAGGCGAACGACCCGACCCTCCTCGAAGCGGCCCGCGGCATCGGCATGTCGCCGCTCGGCGTCCTCGGCAAGGTCGAACTCCCCCTCGCCGTACCGCTGATCCTCGCGGGCGTGCGCACGGCGCTCGTCCTCAACGTCGGCACGGCGACCCTCGCCACGTTCGGCGGGGGCGGCGGCCTCGGCGACCTGATCACGACGGGCATGACCAACCAGCGCATGCCGGTCCTCATGCTCGGCTCGATCCTGACGATCGCGCTGGCCCTGCTCGTCGACTGGCTGGCCTCGCTGGCCGAACTGCTCCTGCGTCCGCGCGGGTTGGAGGTGAGCTCATGAGGACGGCACGGAAGGCCCTCGCCCTTGCCCTGGGCGGCGCGCTGCTCGCGGGGTGCGGGCTCACCAGCGGCAGTCCGATGGTGGACGACGTCAAGCCCGGCTCCATCGGCCGGGGCCTGCCCCTGAAGGGCGCCGATCTCACCGTCACGTCCAAGGAGTTCACCGAGCAGCTGATCCTCGGCGCGATCATGGGCATCGCGTTCGAGGCGGCCGGTGCGGACGTGCTCGACCGCACCGGCATCCAGGGTTCGATCGGCGCCCGCGAGGCCGTCAAGGGCGGTGACGCGGACGCCATGTACGAGTACACGGGCACCGCCTGGATCACGTACCAGGGCAACACCAAGCCGATCACCGACCCGCAGAAGCAGTGGCAGGCGGTGCGGGACGCGGACCGCGCGAACGGTGTCACCTGGCTCACGCCGGCCGCGCTCAACAACACGTACGCGCTGGCCATGAACGAGAAGAACGCGGCGAAGTACAAGACCAGGACGCTCTCCGACGTGGCCGCCCTCTCCAAGTCCGACCCGAAGGCCGTCTCGCTGTGCGTGGAGAGCGAGTTCGCCTCCCGGGAGGACGGCCTGCCGGGCATGCAGAAGGCGTACGGGATGAAGGTCCCCTCGTCCAGCATCACCAAGATGGACACCGGGATCATCTACACGCAGGCGTCCAAGGGGTCGTGCACGTACGGCGAGGTCTTCACGACCGACGGCCGCATCAAGGCGATGAACCTGACGACGATGGACGACGACCGGCACTTCTTCCCCAACTACAACGCGGCACCGGAGATCAACAGCAAGTCCCTCGAGAAGCACCCGGAGATGGCGCAGATCCTGGACCCCATCACGAAGAAGCTGAACAACAAGGTGGCCCGGGACCTCAACTCCAAGGTGGACGTGGAGGGTCAGGACCCGCACGAGGTGGCGAAGGACTGGCTGATCCAGGAGGGCTTCGTCAAGGAGTAGACCGGCCTCACTTACAAAGACTCCGTTGCAAAGAAACCGTTGCAACGGAGTCTTTGCGTCTCTATGGTGGGGACATGACGGAACAGCCGAAGCCCCACAAAGTCCGCGAGCTCGACCCACGCACACTGCGCGGGCTCGCGCACCCGCTGCGGATGCGGTTGCTCACCTCACTGAGCCGCGACGGCCCGGCGACCGCCTCCCAACTCGCCGCCCGCCTGGGCGAGTCGAGCGGGGCCACCAGCTACCACCTGCGCCAGCTCGCGGAGTACGGGTTCGTGGAGGACGACCCCGAGCGCGGCAAGGGGCGAGAGCGCTGGTGGCGCCCCGCCCAGCAGGGCATCCACACCGACGCGGACCTCATGAACGACCGGACCCCGGAGGTGCGCGGGGCACTGAGCATCCTCCTGCACGAATACGCGACGCTGCGCGCGCAGGAGGTGTCCACCTGGATCGCCACGCGGCACGAGTGGTCACAGGGGTGGGTGGAGGCCTCGGACCTGAGCGACTTCAGCCTGGACCTGACCCCCGACCAAGCCTTGGAGCTGCGCGACAAGGTCCACGAACTCATGGAGTCCTACCGCCTGTTGGCGCCGCAGGAAGGCACCGCGGACGCGATGAAAGTTCGCGTCCACTCCGCCCTCTTCCCGACCCGTCCGACCGATTAGGAGAGCCCGGCCATGCACCCCGACATCCACCTGATCCTGCACAACGCCCGCGCCGCGGAGTTACACCGAGCCGCCCCCGCACGAGACCCCCGGCCAAGACTCCGCACTCAACTGGGCTGGACCCTCGTCGAGTTGGGGCTCCGCCTCGTCAGCAGCTCGGGACCTTCCCGCCCTTCTCCAGGGCCCGCAGCGATTCGACCGTACCCTTCAGTGTCGTGATCGGCACCAGGCGCAGGCCCTTCGGCAGCTCCGCCTGAGCGTCCGCGCACTCGTCCTCGGGGACCAGGAAGACGCTCGCGCCGTCGCGCCGCGCGGCCTGCGTCTTCAGGGCCACGCCGCCGACCGGGCCGACCTCGCCGTCGGCCTCGATCGTGCCGGTGCCCGCGATCTTGCGACCGCCCGTGAGGTCGCCGCCGCTGCCGTCGCCGTCCAGCTTGTCGATGATCCCGAGCGAGAGGAACAGACCCGCGCTGGGCCCGCCGATCTTGCCGAGGTCGGCCTTGACCCTCACCTTGTCGGTGTCGGCGACGCCGTTCGCCTTCAGATACCGCAGCGCCGCTTCCGTGGCCTCGTCCTGCGACTTCTTCATGTCGCCGAGGTTGTGCTTCTCGACTTCCTTCACGTCGTCGCCGACGGGGTACACGGAGTCCTTGGGCATCACCGCACGGTCCGTACGGAACCACCCGTCGATGACGTCGCCCAGATAGTTGTCCGTCTGGGGCCCCGTCGCCACGATCGTCGTCATGCGCAGCTCGCCGCTCGTCCTGCGCGTGGGGACGCCGGAGACCGTGAGGACCGGCTTCCCCTCGTGTTCCCCCAGCACGTTCGCCGTACTGCCGGGCTGGGCCACGGCGAACGGCAGCGGCGCGAACGCGGTGACGGCGAGCAGGGCCGCGACGGGGAGGGCGCAGACGGCGAGGGCCTGGGGGCGCGTAAACCGAGAGAACGAGAACACTGGATCAATCTACGTGAGGGGAGAGGGTTCAAGCCCGTCCCGCCTTTGAGGGAGAGGGTTCAAGCCCGTCCGGCCTTTGAGGGAGAGGGTTCAAGCCCGTCCGGCGTTTGAGGACGAGCTCGGCGCAGCCGGCGACGGACCGAGCCCCGTGCGACCAGCTGCCCGCGCGACCAACTGCCCGCGCGGCCTCAGCGCAACGCGTCGGCGACTTCCCGCGCCGCGTCCACCACCCGCGGCCCCACCCTCTCCGGCACCGAATCCGCCAGCATCACCACACCCACGCTGCCTTCAAGGCCGGTCACCCCGACCAGGGGAGCCGCCGCGCCGCTCGCACCCGCCTCCAGCTCGCCGTGGGTGAGCGCGTAACCGGGGTCGGTGATCAGGTTCTGGCGGGCGGCGAGTATCGCGCGGCCCGCGGCGCCGCGGTCCAGCGGGTGGCGGAAGCCGGTGCGGTAGGCGACGTGGTAGTCCGTCCAGGTGGGTTCGACGACCGCGACCGCGAGGGCCTCCGTGCCGTCGACGAGGGTGAGGTGTGCCGTCGCCCCGATGTCCTCGGCCAGCGAGCGCAGCGCGGGCAGTGCGGCCTCGCGCACCAGCGGATGCACCTGGCGGCCGAGCCTGAGCACGCCGAGTCCGACGCGGGCGCGGCCGCCCAGGTCCCGTCGTACGAGGGCGTGCTGTTCGAGCGTGGCGAGCAGGCGGTAGACCACGGTGCGGTTCACGCCGAGCTTGGTGGACAGCTCGGTGACGGTGAGTCCGTGGTCGGTGTCGGCCAGCAGCTTGAGGACGCGCAGTCCTCGGTCGAGCGTCTGGGAAGTCTCCGCGGTCACGACGCCCACTCCTTAGGTGAGGGTCGGCGGCCCCCCTACGCGGCGGTTGCGTCGCCGGTCCCGTGGGCGACGCGCGTCAGAGGCCGCCGGTCGGAACACCGGCTGCGCTCCGCGGCGGCGCTGCCACGGGGCGTGTGCTTTGCGGGGACATTAGCGAGGCCGTCCCGCTCAGCGGAAGACTTCGTCCAGAATCCGGGCACCGTGGCGCCCCTAGCGCCCCCCATTGCCCCGTTACGCGGCGGCCGCCCGGCAGGGCGTGCGCACGACCTCCGCACACGACCTCCCCACTCGGAACCTCCGGCTCCTTACTCGAACGTCACTTCATGAACCGACGGGCGTCACTTCATGCGGGTGGCCCACTCCTGGACCTTCTCGATGCGCTGGCGCAGCTGCCCGGCGGTGGCCTCCGCGCTCGGCGGCCCGCCGCACGTGCGCCGCAGCTCGGTGTGGATCACGCCGTGCGGCTTCCCGCTCTGGTGGACGTACGCGCCGACCATCGTGTTGAGCTGCTTCCTGAGCCCGAGGAGTTCCTTGTGGGAGACCACCGGGCGCCGCTCGGCGGGCAGTTCGAGGAGGTCGGCCTCGTCGTCCGGCTTCTTCTTGCTGTGGGCGATCTGCCGGGCCTGCCGCTTCTGGAGCAGCATCTGCACCTGGTCGGGTTCGAGGAGCCCGGGGATGCCGAGGTAGTCCTGCTCCTCCTCGCTCCCGGGATGCGCCTGCATGCCGAACTCGGCGCCGTCGAACAGCACCCGGTCGAAGACGGCCTCGGACTCCAGGGCCTCGAAGGAGAACTGTTCCTGCTCGCCGGTGTCCTCGTCCTGCTCCTTGTTCGCCTCGTCCATCTCCGCCTCGGACTCGGCGTAGGGGTCCTCCTCGCCCTCCTTCTTCGGCTTGTCGAGGACGTGGTCGCGCTCGACCTCCATCTCGTTGGCGAAGGTGAGGAGGTCGGGGACGGTCGGCAGGAAGACGGAGGCGGTCTCACCGCGCCGCCTGGACCGTACGAAACGGCCGACGGCCTGCGCGAAGAAGAGCGGCGTGGAGATCGTGGTCGCGTACACGCCCACGGCGAGGCGCGGCACGTCGACGCCTTCGGACACCATGCGGACGGCGACCATCCACCGGTCGGTGCTCGCGGCGAAGTCGTCGATGCGCTGGGAGGCGCCGGTGTCGTCGGAGAGGACGACGGTGGCCTTGGTCCCGGTGATCTCGCGGATCAGCTTGGCGTAGGCGCGTGCGGAGTCCTGGTCGGAGGCGATGACGAGGCCGCCCGCGTCGGGGATTGCCTTCCTGACCTCGCTGAGCCGCTTGTCGGCGGCCTTGAGGACGTTCGGCATCCACTCGCCGCGGGGGTCGAGGGCGGTGCGCCAGGCCTGCGAGACGGCGTCCTTGGTCATGGGCTCGCCGAGCCGCGCGGCGATCTCGTCGCCCGCCTTGGTGCGCCAGCGCATGTTGCCGGAGTACGAGAGGAAGATGACGGGCCGCACGACGCCGTCGCCGAGCGCGCTGCCGTAGCCGTAGGTGTAGTCGGCGGAGGAGCGCCGGATACCGTCGTTGCCCTCCTCGTACTGCACGAAGGGGATGGGGTTCGTGTCGGACCGGAACGGCGTACCGGTGAGCGCGAGCCGCCGCGTGGCGGGCTCGAAGGCCTCCAGGCACGCCTCGCCCCAGGACTTCGAGTCACCGGCGTGGTGGATCTCGTCGAGGATGACGAGGGTCTTGCGCTGCTCGGAGCGGTTGCGGTGCAGCATCGGGCGTACGCCGACGCCCGCGTACGTCACGGCGACGCCGTGGTACTCCTTGCTGAGCGGTCCCGCGCTGTACTCGGGGTCCAGTTTGATGCCTATACGGGCGGCGGCCTCGGCCCACTGCTTCTTCAGGTGCTCGGTGGGCGCGACCACGGTGACCTGCTGGACGACGTGGTGGTGCAGCAGCCAGGACGCGAGCGTGAGCGCGAACGTCGTCTTGCCGGCGCCGGGGGTGGCGACGGCGAGGAAGTCTCGCGGCTGCTCCTGGATGTACCGGTCCATCGCACCCTGCTGCCAGGCACGCAGCTTGTTGGCGGTGCCCCATGGCGCACGCCCGGGGAACGCGGGCGAGAGGTGGTGGGAGGAGTTGGCGGCGGCGCTGGTAGTAGTCACGGTCTCCGGGTTCGCAGGTCGGCGGCACGTATGACAACCGGGCCACCTTACCGGTGATGCGGGGGCGTTCCACTGGCGGCGAGGCGGTGCCGGGGGTGGGTGGGACGGGTCTCACACGGAGATGCCGGGGGCGGGGCGACGGGTCTCGCCCGGAGGTGCCGGGGGCGGGGCGACGGGTCGCACACAGAGGTGGCGGGACGGGGCGGCTGGGGCTCACCCCACGCTGTCGGGCCGTACGTCCGTCAGCGCGACCGCCGTCACATCCGCCACCCCCGGCGTCTCCCGCACCCCCGCCTCCTCCGTCACGGACACCTCCGGGACCTGCCCCCCGTGCAGCCTCGTCCCCACCCACGCCCCGGCCAGGGCGACCGCCGCCATCGGCAGGAAGACGGCGACGAAGGCCGCCGGATGCGAGCCCGCGCTCTCCCCCGCCCCGTGGGCGGCGCCGCCCACCGAACCGCCGCCGAGCGCCGCGAACGCCGCGCCGCCCGCGGCGAGCAGGACGACGTTCGAGAGGCCGTCGGAGATCTGCAGCGCTGCCGAGTTCGACCCGGCGTCCGCGGGCGCGGAGAGCCGGAGCAGCAGCACACTGGTCGAGGCGATGACCACGCCCATCCCGAAGCATCCGAAGCCCCACGCGACACCCACGACCCATACGGGCACGGCCTCGATCAGGACGGTCGGCGCGGCGAGTATCGCGGCCGCGACGAGCACCATCCCAAGGGCCACGAGCCGCGACCGGTACGGCTCCATGCCCGGCCGCGCCTGGACGTACGATCCGAGCGCCCAGGTCGCCCCGCCCACCGCCAGCGACAGTCCCGCCATGGTGGGGCTAAGACCGCGCTGGGTGACGAGCATCAGCGGTACGAAGGATTCGGCCGCGATGAACGAGCCCGCCGCGACGCCGCGCAGCAGCACCACGGACGGCAGCCCGCGCGCGGCCCGGTACGTCCCCTTGGGCAGCAGCCCGAGGACGGCGGGCACGAGGACGGCGGCGCCGGCCGCGGCGGGCAGCAGCGAGAGCCAGCGCAGGTCCTGCCCCGCGTACTGGAGGAGTCCCGCCCCCAGCGAGATCCCGAGCGCGAGCCGGATGCGCCGCCGGTCGAACGCGGCGACCGGCGCGTCCGGGTCGACGGGCCCGGACGCCGTCCGCCGTATCGCGGGCAGCGCGAGGGCGAGCGGCACGGCCACGAGGACCGGGATGCCGACGAAGACCCAGCGCCAGCCGAGGTGCTCGGTGACCGTCCCCGCGATCAGCGGCCCCACCACGGACGGCACGACCCAGCTCGCCGCGAACGCCGCCATGATCGACGGCCGCAGGTGCTCGGGGTAGGCGCGGCTGACGATCACGTACAGCCCGACGATGACCAGGCCGCCGCCGAGCCCCTGCACGGCCCGCCCCGCGATGAACAGCCACATCGACCCGGCGGTCCCACTCAGCAGCAGCCCCGCCGCGAACAGCGAGATGCCGGTGGCGACCGGTCCCAGCGGTCCTCGCCGGTCGGCCCACTGGCCGCTGAGCACCATGCCGAAGAGGCTGGTCGTGAAGTACCCGGAGAACGCGAAGGCGTACAGGGAGACGCCGTCCAGCTCGCGGGCCGCCACGGGCATCGCCGTCCCCACGGCCGTCGCCTCGAAGGCGATCAGCAGTACTACGGAGACGATGCCGATGCTCAGTGCGCGGTAAGGCTTCCGCAGGACGCCGTCGGTGTCGGTCATGCCCGCCAGCGTAAGAGGCGTCGCCCTCCTTCACCCCTGTCCCGGGGCGGGGTCTTGCTCGTCCCTTGGTCTTACGCCTCTGAGCTCTGTGAGGCGTGCGTGAGGAAGGCGGACCAGGTGGAGGGGGCGAGGGTGAGGTGGGGGGCTCGGGGGGTTTTGGAGTCGCGGATGTGGATGGTGCGGGGGGTGGTGGCTATCTCGACGCAGTCCTCGCCGTTGCTGCTGTCGCTGTAGCTGCTCTTGCGCCACTCCAGCCCGGCGGAGTCCCCGGTGGAAGCCCTGCGGATCATGTCTCTCCCAGCACTTGCTCAATAAAGGCCCGTGACTCCCGTGGCGTGAGAGCCCGGGCCCGGATGATGCCATACCGTAGTTCGAGGATACGGATCTGCCTCGGATCAGAAACCGGACGACCTGCAAACTCGTCGTCAGTGCGCCCCATCGCCGTACCGTCCCCGAACTTCAGCACCTGGATTCGGCCGCCCGTCCCGGGATGATCGCCACAGGACGTCGGCATCACCTGAATCTCAACGTTCCGCAACTCCCCCACTTCCAGAAGGCGTTCGAGCTGGCGGCGCAGGACCATTGTTCCCCCGACAGGGCGCCGCAATGTCACCTCTTCCTGGACGAAGCTGAACTCAGGTGCAGGCAACTGCTCGAAGACCGACCGCCGCGCCATACGTGCCGCCACCAAGCGCTCCAGCACGCCATCCGTGTACGCGGGGCGCCGCGTCCCTAGCAGCGCTCGTGCGTACTCCTCCGTCTGCAACAGGCCGTGGATGTTGTGGTTGCTGTACATCCCCAACTCAACGGCCCGCTCCTCCAACTTCGCCAGCTCTCGTACCTTCTTCGGGTACCGAGCCTCCCGCATCTCCTTCTTCAGCGCCGAGACGAGCCCACCCGCACCCAGCGCTTCGTCGACCCTGTCCAGGTATTCGGGGCGAGGGATCCGCGCCCCGCGCTCGATCTTGCGGATCAAGTCCTCCCCGTACCCGATGGCCTCCGCGAACTCGGCGACCCGCAGGCCCGCCGTCTCCCGCCGCAGCTTCAAGTGCTGGCCGACCATCTCCACGACGGCACTGATCTCATCCTCGGGGTCGACATCCCAACCGGGTTCATCCACACCGTCGTTACGCTCCACCGCGCCCACCTCCGACGTACCGTCCAAGCCCAACGCGCACTCGTACCCGTACGTCACCCGGGACAGCCAGGACAGGCCGGGACAAGCGCGGGACAAAAGCGGTACGCAGGGCGCGCACCGCTATCCACGCTACGCACACCCCGCCACGCTGAGTGACGTGAACCAAGAAACCACCCGGGCCCAAGCCCTCACCCCCACGCACCAGTTCACGATCCTGCTCTCGGCGACGCGGAGAGGTGCCCGACTCGCCCGGCTCCTGACGAGGGAGCAACTGCACAGCTGGGAGCACCCGTCCGAGACGGCGGAGCAGATCGTCGCGGAGCTGGCGAACAACGCGGTGCTGCACGGCCACGTACCTGGCCGGAGCTTCCGCCTGGCCCTGACGCTCAGCGCAGCGAACACGCTCCGTATCGAGGTGACGGACGCGCGGGCCGACCGGAGCCCGCCGTTGCACCCCCGGCATCCGTCGCCCGCGGCGGAGTCGGGCAGGGGGCTGCTCCTTGTCGAGGCGTTGGCGGCGCGGTGGGGTACGGATTTGGGGGCGTTGCCGCTCAGTCCCTGTAAGACGATCTGGGCGGAGGTCGACGCACCGCAGCTGACGCTCTGACGGGCGGGGCCTTCGGTGGGCCGGGGACGTTGATGGTTCCCGGGGCCGCCCGGATTTTTGCGGAGTGTGGCGGTTCCGGGCCGGGAGTAAAGGGCGCCCTGCGGGCGTCGGCTGCGCCGATTCCGCTCCGCTCCACCCTTGACTCCCGTCCCTCCACCGCACGTTGACTTTGACCCGGACGGCCAGGGGTGGGGCGGCGGGCTGGCCTAGGAGGGTCATCCCCTTTCACTGCCGGGTGCGGACCGGTCCATCGTGGGCAGACGTCACGGTTCGGGCTCGGCCAGCCGCGCGGCCACGCCGCTCGGGCCATCCCCTCTCGCGGCCGGGTGCGGACCGGCCCATCGTGTGTCTCTGCCATAGTCCGAGCGCGGTCAGGCGCCCGGCTGCGCGCTCGGGTCATCGGCTTTCGCTGCCGGGTGCGGATCGGTCCATCGTGGGCAGGCGCCACGGCCGGTGCACGCCGGCAGGCACCCGGACCGGACCACGGACCCTTCACTCGGGGGGGAGGGGGTATGGGTCATCAACTTTTTGAAAGTTGCGAAGGGACCCGTCGCGCGCCCCCCGTTATGGCGAATGCGCCGGGCGCCGTGCGCCGTGCGCGGCCGCAAGTCACTGGCACCCTGGGCTCCGGGTCATCAACTTTTCCAAAGTTGCGAAGGGGTGTGTCGCGCGCCCCCCGTCATGCTCCATGCGCCGCCAGTTGTGCGAGCCCGATCGCCCAACACCTCGTGGTGGGCGGGGTCTGCGGGGGCGCGCGGGGCGTGACCTGGGGGGCGCACGGCGACCCCCTTCGCAACTTTCAAAAAGTTGATACCCGGTCCCCCCCCCCGGAGATGTGACTCGATGAGCCGAGCGGCTGACCGAGCCGCAACGGTGACGGCCACCGACGATGGGCCGGACCGCACCCGGCAGCGAGAGCCGATGACCCGAGCGGCTGGGCCGCGCGGCTGGCCGAGGCGCAAACCGTGGCATCCGCCCACGATGGACCGGTCCGCACCCGGCAGCGACAGCCGATGACCCGAGCAGCGCACCCCGTCGGCCCCACCCCTGGCCGTCCGGGTCAAAGTCAACGTGCGGTGGAGGGACGGGAGTCAAGGGTGGAGCGCAGCGGAATCGGCGCAGCCGACGCGACCGCAGGGAGCGCCCTTTACTCCCGGCCCGGAACCGCCACACTCCGCAAAAAACCGGGCGGCCCCGGCAACCATCAACGACACAGGCCCAGGCCCAGCTGGCCGACTACACCGGACTCGAACCAGAGGAAGGATCATGGACCTAGGATCGTCGCCATGACGACGCGACTCGTTCAAATTCACCTCAAGGCCCGGAACGACGCGGCACTCGGCCGTTTCTGGGCTCAGGCGCTCGGCTGGGGCGTCGACAGCGAGGGCCCCGGCGTGACCAACCTCGAACCCGAGGGCTTCACCTACCCCGACCCCACCGCCGTCGTCATCGACGTCGTCACCGACCCACAGCCCAAGACGGCCAAGAACCACGTGCACGTCGACCTGGCCACGACCTCCACCGCCCATCAGGCGGACCTGGTCGCACGCCTCCGGGACCTCGGCGCGACGCCCGTCGACGTGGGCCAGGGCGACGTCCCGTGGCAGGTCCTGGCCGACCCGGAGGGCAACGAGTTCTGCGTGCTGGAACCCCGCGAGCTCTACCGGGACACCGGCCCGATGGCCGCCGTGGTGGTCGACTGCGCCGACCCGCGCGCCATGGCCCGTTTCTGGGACGAGGCAACGGACTGGACCCTGCACGAGGTGACCGACGACCACGCACGGCTGCGCTCGGCCGCCGGTGTCGGGCCCTATCTCGAATTCCTCCGTACGCCGGGACTGAAGACCGAGTGGGACAGGTCGGCCCGCCCGCGCATCCACCTCGACCTCCGCCCCTACCGTGGCGGCGACCACGAGGCGGAGGCGACCCGGCTGCGGCAACTGGGCGCCACCGGCATCGACTTCGGCCAGGGCGACGCCCCGTGGACCTGCCTCGCAGACCCGGAGGGCAACGAGTTCTGCGTCCTCACCCCGTCCTGACGCCTGCGTTGCCCGGGGCTCGGTCTGTTCGGCGACTTTCGGCGACCAGGCCGTCTTGGGCGACCTCGCAGGGAAGCCCTGAAGAGCCGACGGAAGACCATCGGCAACTGGGAGTCACGGGATGCGGCCCTCACGGGATATCGAGCAGAACCTTCCCTACAACGCCCTGTTCGAGCGCGGCGTGGGCGTCAGCGGTGCGCTCCAGCGTGAAGCGGTGCAACGGCAGTCCGGCCCCCTCGCCCACCCGCAGCGCGCCCGCGCTCACGGCTGCCGTGACGTCGGTGAGCGCCTGCTGCTTCGCCGCGGGCGGCACGGAGTAGACGAAGACGCTCTGCCAGCGCAGGTTCGCCGGCAGCGAGGAGAGCACCGGGACGGATAGCCGCTCGCCCTCGCCACCCGCGTAGTAGGCCACCACAGCTCCCGGCGCGGCCACCGCGATATCGAGAGCGGCGTTGATGCCCGGTGCGACCTCCACGACGATGTCGACGCCCTCGGGGGCGAACGCCAGGATCTCGGCTGCCGCATCGTGCGTGCGGTAGTTGACCACCTCGTGGGCACCGGCCGCGCGCGCCAGCGCGGCCTTTGCGGGGCTGCTGACCGTAGTGACCACACGCGCCCCGGCCCAGCGGGCGAGCTGAATGGCCGCGTTGCCGACCGCGCCGGCGCCGCCTGCCACCAGCACGGTCGCGTCCCGCAGGGAGCCGGGCGCAATGCGCCCCGGTCCGCCGTCATGAACGGTCAGCGCGCGGTGAGCGGTCAGGGCCGGGATGCCCAAGGCCGCGCCGAGCTCGAACGGAGCGTGATCGGGCAGGGCAACGGCATGCTGGTCGAGGACGAGCGTGTACTGCTGTGCCGTTCCCCAGGGCCGTTCCCACGCGGCCTCCCAGAGCCACACCCGCTGTCCGACCCGAGCCGGGTCGACCCGCGGTCCGACGGCGACGATCACACCGGCACCGTCCTGGTGGGGCACCTGCTCGTCCATGCCCGGCGGCAGCGCGCGTCTGCGGCTGCGCCAGTCGGTCGGATTGACGCCCGAGACGTGCACACGCACGCGTACCTCGCCCGGGCCCGGCTCGGGAACCGGCCGCTCGACGAGCCGCAGGACCTCGGGACCGCCGGCAGCCGCCCGGATGACGGACTTCATCTCTCACCTGTCTTTCGCTCGCCCCTGGGGAACGGTCGGCCGGCGCCCGGAGAGGCACGCGACCCTGCACGGGGCACTCCTTACGAACTCCCCCTGCAGAACCGGTATTCCAAAAAGGCTCGCGAACAACGATCTTCAGGTTTCGACCTGAGGAAATGACACGCGCCGGAGACAGCAGCCCGTCGTGCGTCTCAGCTCAGTCCCCCGTCGGCGCCGGGGTTTTCGGCGGCCCGGCGGCCGGGTGCTCGGGTTCGAGTACGAAGACCGGGATCACGCGCCGGGTCTTCTCCTGGTACTCGGCGTACGGCGGATACGCGGCGACCGCGCGCTGCCACCACTGGGCCTTCTCGTCCCCGGTGACCTCACGGGCCACCATGCCCCGGCGTTCGGGGCCGTCCTGAAGATCCACCTTCGGGTCGGCCCTGAGGTTGAAGTACCAGACCGGGTGGCGCGGGAAGCCGCCCTTCGAGGCCACCGCCGCGTACCGCCCCTCGTGCTCCACGCGCATCAGCGGAATCTTGCGGATCCTGCCGCTCTTCGCGCCGCGCATCGTGACGATGACGACCGGCAGGCCCGTGTCCCAGAGCGTGGTGCCCCGGGTGCCACCCGAACTCTCGTACTGCTCGACCTGTTCGCGCACCCACTGCGCCGGACTCGGCTCGTACTCGCCCTCAAGAGGCATCGCGCCCACCCCATTGCCGTGTACGGATCACGTCGGGCCAGTGCAGCACAAGCCGCGCGCGAAGGGGAGGCCGAAGGCGGGCTTCCGGCCGGAAATGGACTGCCACGCCCCCCAGTGAGTCAGCCCCCCATGCTGCGGGCGCTCGCCGGTGATCGTCGGCTCGTCGAGGGCCGTGGTGCGCCACATGCTTCATGAACGCCGTATGGCAGTCCCGTTGCGGCACCTCCTGATCGCTTGAGGCCGCCGCGGGGCCCCCGCTACGTTCGAGAAGTCAGGTCGACGACTTGGCCGTGTGCCCGAGAGGCTCAGGGGCTGGACTGCAAATCCAGTAACGCGGGTTCGAATCCCGCCACGGCCTCTTGCCGAAAGACGCGAACCGAAGGGGTGGTCCTCACGAGGACCACCCCTCTCGCATGCCCCGCGCCAGTACGGTGAGTCGGCCGACGACACATGCGACACCACGGCGGGGACTTCGCGGACGGCGACGGCATCCGATAACCCACCCGGCCCCAATCGCCGTACAGCGCACCGCACTTCGGGTTCGATTCTTGTAACAAAGCTCTATTCATGACCAGTTGCGCCAACATACTCCCGGAACAGGGCTCTGCCCCACGAGTCCACCCGCTCCACACGTTCCACACGGTTCCAGGGAGGAAACTTGCGCGACCACGTGAAGAGAGCCTGCGCGGCGACCGTCGCCACGGCCGCCGCCATGGCCCTCACGGCGGGCATGACAGGCCCCGCGGCGGCCCAGCGGACCGGGCCGTTACGCCCCGGCTCCAGCGGCTCCGACGCCACCGCACAGGGCCGGACGCACCACCGGCTCACCCTCGTCACCGGCGACCACGTCACCGTCGACACCAAAGGACGCGTCACGGGCTTCGCCCCGGCGAAGGGCCGCGAGAGCGTGCCCGTCCGTACGCACCGCTCCCCGAGCGGCCACACCCTCGTACTCCCCGCGGACGCGCAGCGTCTGATAGCCGACGGCCGGATCGACCAACGGCTGTTCGACGTCACGGAGTTGAACAAGAAGCGCAACCGTACGGCCCAGCGGAAGGGCCTCAAGCTGATCATCGGCTACAAGGGCACCGCCGCCCGCGCCAGGGCCGACGTCCGCGCCGCCGGTGACACCACCGTCCGCCGGTCCCTCAAGACCCTGAACGCCGACGCCGTCACCACCCCGACGCAGGACGCGGCCGACCTGTGGAAGGCCCTGACCGGTGGCTCCGGTCAGAAGGACGTCGACCGCGTCTGGCTCGACGGCACCCGCAAGGCCACCCTCGACAAGAGCGTCAAGCAGATCGGCGCCGACAAGGCGTGGGACGCGGGTCACGACGGCAAGGGCGTCAGGATCGCCGTGCTGGACACGGGCGTCGACTCCACCCACCAGGACCTCAAGGACCAGGTCGTCGCCGAGAAGAACTTCTCCGCCTCCCCCGACACGAAGGACCGCGTCGGCCACGGCACCCACGTCGCGTCCACCGCGGCGGGCACCGGCGCCAGGTCCGGCGGCAAGCTCAAGGGCGTCGCACCCGGCGCCGAGCTCCTCAACGGCAAGGTCCTCGACGACGACGGACTCGGCGACGACTCCGGGATCGTCGCGGGCATGGAGTGGGCGGCGGCCGAGGGCGCCGACGTCGTCAACCTCAGCCTCGGCGGCGGCGACGCCCCCGGTGTCGACCCCCTCGAAGCCGCCGTCGACAGGCTCTCCAAGGACAAGGGCATCCTCTTCGCCGTCTCGGCGGGCAACGACGGCAGGCCCGGCTCCGTCGGCTCGCCCGGCAGCGCGGACGCCGCCCTGACCGTCGGCGCGGTCGACGACAACGACAAGCTGGCGGACTTCTCCAGCCAGGGCCCGCGCGTCGGCGACGGCGCCGTCAAGCCCGACGTGACCGCGCCCGGCGTGGACATCACGGCCGCCGCTGCGCCCGGCTCCGTCATCGAGAAGGAGGTCGGCCAGAACCCGGAGGGCTATCTGACGATCTCCGGTACGTCGATGGCGACCCCGCACGTCGCCGGCGCCGCCGCCCTGCTCAAGCAGCAGCACCCCGACTGGAAGCAGCCCGAACTCAAGGGCGCCCTCACCGGCTCCACCAAGGGCGGCGCGTACACGGCGTTCCAGCAGGGTTCGGGCCGGATCGCCGTCGACAAGGCCATCAAGCAGACCGTCATCGCCGACCCGGTGTCGGTGAGCTTCGGTACGCAGCAGTGGCCGCACACCGACGACAAGCCGGTCACCAAGAAGGTGACGTACCGCAACCTCGGCAAGGACGACGTCACCCTCGACCTGACGGCGACCGCCACCGACCCCAAGGGCCGTCCGGCACCGGTAGGCTTCTTCACGCTCGGCGCGAAGAAGGTCACCGTCCCGGCGGGCGGCACCGCCTCCGTGGACCTGACCGC
The DNA here is from genome assembly GCF_042880275.1 of Streptomyces sp. NPDC058308. Classification (NCBI taxonomy): domain Bacteria; kingdom Bacillati; phylum Actinomycetota; class Actinomycetes; order Kitasatosporales; family Streptomycetaceae; genus Streptomyces; species Streptomyces sp. NPDC058308. Next base: position 137,296 of record NZ_JBHVZA010000003.1, on the reverse strand, counting down.
CGACTCCAAGCTGGGCGGCACGGTCGACGGCGCGTACTCCGCGTACGTCGTGGCCAACGGCGGGAAGCAGTCCGTGCGCGCCGCCGCCGTGATCGAGCGCGAGATCGAGCGGTACGACGTGACGCTGAAGTTCATCGGCCGCGACGGGAGGCCCGCGCGGAACCATTCCTCGTCGTTCTCGGCCATCACCGGGGCCGACAAGGGCCTCAACCTCTTTCCGGACGGATCGGCGGGAACCTTCAAGGCCCGTGTCGCCAAGGGAAGTTACCTGCTCGATTCGGCGATCTACGTCGACCCCGAGGACGGCGACAAGGGCGTCGACTGGCTCGCAGGGCCGAAGCTGGCCGTCGACAAGGACATGACGGTGACCGTCGACGCCCGCACGACGAAGCCGGTCGACATCACAGGCCCCGACCCGGCCGCCGAGCTGGGCTTCATGGACGGCCGTTACACCTACGCGGGGTACGAGCTCGGCGCCCTCAACGTCACCTCCTTCCAGAGCATGCGCACCGCCCACCTCGGCCCGGAGGTGCCCCAAGGCCTCGGCCAGCAGTGGCTCGGCACCTGGCTGAAGGGCGCGGACACCCGCTACGACATGCTCGTCGGCGGCAGCGTGAAGAAGCTCGCGACCGGCTACACGCGGCACCTGAAGCGCGGCGACTTCGCCACCCTGAAGGTCGGCATGGGCGCCTCGTCGCCCGGCCGCTCGGGCTCCCTGAGCGTCGCCGGATACCTGCCGCTGGCCGGCGGCATCTCACCGATCCTTCCCGCGCGGAAGCTGCCGCGCACCCAGACCGTGCACGTCTCCGCGCTCGACGGCACCCGGTGGGGCGTCGACTTCCAGCAGTTCGGCGACGAGGACGCGGACGGCGACCCGGTCCTGGAGGGCTCCTACTCGATGCCTCCTGCGACCTTCAAGGCGGGCCGCACCTACGCCAGGACGTTCAACACCGGCGTCTTCGGCCCCGCCCTCGGCAAGGACACGGGCCTCTTCCGCGAGGGCGACAGGATCGGCGGCCGCCTCCCCGTCGTCGCCGACGGCAAGGGCCACCCGGGCTGGAGCGCGTACTCCTCGGCGAAGTCCGCCCTGTACCGCGACGGCACGAAGATCGCCGAGAACAGCGACCCGGTGACCGGCTCCGAGACCTTCACGGTCCCGGCGGCGGACGCCGAGTACCGCCTGACGACGTCCGTGCGGCGCGACCCGAAGGTGGCCGGGACCTCGTCGCGGGTCGACGCGAGCTGGACGTTCCGCTCCAGGAACACGGGCCCGGGCCAGAGCCGACTGCCCGCCTCCACCGCCCGCTTCGCCCCGGAACTGGACCTCTCGGGCCGCGCCCCCGCAAACGCCACCCAGACGTTCCCGGTGAAGGTCCAGGGCTCGGCGGCGGGCCCCGGCAACCTCAAGTCCCTTGCCGTGTCCGTCTCCTACGACGACGGCCGGACCTGGCACAAGACCCAGGTCCGGGACGGAAAGGTCGCCGTGCGGAACCCGGCGAAGGACAAGGGCATCGCCCTCCGCGCCAGGATCACGGACAAGGACGGCAACAAGTCGACGCTGTCCGTGTACGACGCGTACCGCGGCAAGTAGCCCTGCGCCCGGCCCCTCTCGTGCGGCCCGTCGGAACTCCGGTTCCGGCGGGCCGTGCGCCTCTTCGCGCCGCGCGTCCGTGAAAAGAAACCCGTACGGGTAGTACCCGTTTCCGGCGCGCCGGGGGACGTACAGGGTGACGGAGTTGGGCGTGAGACGAGGATGGTGGTTCCAGGTGCTGGAATCGGTGGGCCCCGGCGAGGCCGCTGCCGCGGTGGCCGCGCTGGCGGGGCTCTGCGCGACGGTGGTCCGTGGCCGGGTCGCCCAGGCCAGGGAGCGGCGCCGGGCGATGGCCGAGGTCGCCAAGGCGTTCTCGGCGGGCGGCGGCCCCGCGCGGGTGCGCCAGGAGATGCGCGGCGACCAGTGGTCCCTCGACCTGGACCGCGAATGAGCGGCGGCGGGCCGGCCGAGGACGGGGCGGCCGGTGCCCGCGCCTTCTACGACAGGCAGCAGCCCAAGCTCCTGACGTTCGTGGCCCGCCGCATCGGGGACGCCGAACAGGCGCAGGACGTCTGCCAGGAGGCGTGGAAGGCGTACTTCGTGGGGCTGCACCGCCGCGGCCCGTGGGAGAAACCGGTGGGCGTGCTCTTCGCCATCGCCAACAACAAGGCGCGGGACTTCTGCGAGCGGCGCGGCAGACTCCCGGCCCCCATGGAGGGCGAAGACCTGACGACGCTGGCCCACTGCATGGACACCGGGCCCGACGGTCAGCACGACGCCGATCGCAGGGTGGACCTGGAGAAGGCGCTCGCCACGCTGACCCAGCGCCAGCGCGAGGCGCTCCATCTCCGCTTCGTCGACGACCTCACGGTCGGCGAGGCCGCCGAGATGATGGGCATCACAGGGGATGGGATCAAAGGGCTCCTGCGGCGGGCGCTGGACGGACTGAACCGCACACCCTGCTTGGACTCCTACCGGCCGGCGACCCCCGTCGAGCGCCAGGAGGTGGGCAAGTGAAGCGCAACCGTGAACTGCACGACCACGAGGCCCCGACGCCGTCGGATCTCACCGCGGGCTTCGACGCGGTCATGGCCGACCTCGACCGTGCGTCCGCCCACGAGCTCGACGCGCTCGCACTTGAGGCCGAGCGAGTGGAGATCGGCCTCTCCGCGTACGAACTGGGCATGGAGCACCTGGCCCGCGGGACACGCGGGAAGGCACTGGACTGGCTGGAGAAGGCGAGCCGACGCGGCGTGACCAGCGCCGGGCGTGTCCTCGACGACCTCCTCCGCGACCGGGACGTCGACATCGAGCGGCCGTCTCCGGCGCCTGCCGAGAAGGAGGCCGCGGCGATCCGGGACGCCGCGCTGAAGAAGGCCGAGCAGCTGCTCGCGGCGGTCGAGCAGGAGAAGGAGGTCATGCTCAAGGAGGCGCACGCAGAGGCCGCCGAAGTCCGGCGGAAGGCGGACCAGGCATACAAGGCCCTGCAAGGGGCCGTGCAGGAGCTCGCCGTGGTGACGCGGCGCCGCGAGGACATCGACTCCGAGATCAGCCGCGTCCAGGACGTACTGGAAGCCCTGGAGTCCTTCGAGGCGCCGACCGGCACAGGCGGGTCCGGTACCGGTACCGGCTCCGGTGGCCGTGCGGCGGACGCGGCCGGGGCGAGCGAGGTGTCGGCGACGAGTACGCGCCGCTAGGCGCCGTCGCCTCCCCTGCTCCCGGTCTCATTCGAGGGCCGGGAGCGGGGGCCGGAGCAGGAGCCGCCCGCGTCACGTCGCGACGGCCGCCTGCGGGCGGATCGGGAGGCGGTTGACCGGGCGGCCCGTCGCCGCGCGGACCGCCGAGGCGATGGCCGCGGGGGACGCCACGACCGGGGCCGCACCGGCCGCCTTCGCGCCGAAGGGGGCCACGACGTCCCGCTCCTCGACCAGCTTCACGATGCGGATGTCGGGGGTGTCCAGGGCCGTCGGCAGCGCGTAACCGGTCAGGTCGGGGTGGCGGACGATGCCGCGCGGGGTGCGGAGGTTCTCCGTGAGCGCCGCGCCCACGCCCTGGGTGACGCCCGCCTCGATGCGGGCCCGCAGCTGGGCGGGGTTGAGGACGCGGCCCACGTCCTGGGCGACGGCCAGTTCCACGACCCGCACGGAACCGATCTCGATGTCGACGTCCACGACCGCGCGGATCGCGCAGAACGCCATGCCGACGAAGGCGTCGCCCTGCCCGGCCTCGTCGAGCGGCTCGGTCGGGTGGGGGCGGCACTGGGCCGTGGCCCAGAGCTCCTTGCCCTCCAGGGCCTCGGTCACGGTCGTGGAGAGCACGCCGTCGTACGAGGTGATCTTGCCGTCGGTGATCTGGAGCAGCTCCGTGGACATGCCGAACTTGTGGGCGAGGGGCTGGAGGAGCTGGGTGCGGACCATCTTCGCGGCCCGCTCGACCGCGCCGCCCGACACCCAGGTGTGGCGGCCCCGGCAGCTCGGGCCCGCCGGCGGCTGGTCGGTGTCGACGGGGGCGACCCGCACGTCGTCGATGCCGAGCGTCTCCTGGACGATCTGGCGGGCCAGCGTAGTGAAGCCCTGGCCGGTCTCGACGGCCGCGCAGATCACCGTCGCCGTGCCGCCGTGCACCTTCACCGTGGCCGTGGAGACCTCGTCGGTGCCCTCGGCGCCGAGGAGCTGGACCATGCCGAGGCCGTAGCCGACGCCACGGCGCACCGCGGCCGGATCACCCGCGCCCTCCGGGCCGCCGGGCAGCAGCCACTCGTCCTCGGGGGTGTCCTTGGGCAGGTCGGGCAGTGGGAAGTCCCGTACGGCGGCGAGGAGTTCGGCCACCGGGGCCGGGCAGGTCACCGTCTGGCCGGTGGGCAGGATGTCGCCGGTCGCCATGGCGTTGCGCAGCCGCAGCTCCGCGGGGTCGACCCCCAGCTTCTTGGCGATCTTGTCCATCTGGGCCTCGTACGCGGCGCACACCTGGAGGGCGCCCTCGCCCCGGACGTGCCCGGACGGGGGGTTGTTCGTACGGACCGCCCAGCCCTCGATGAAGGCGTTCGGCACGACGTACGGGCCACAGGCGAAGGAGACGGCCGCGGCGAGCGCCTCCGACGACGTGTCCGCGTACGCGCCCGCGTCGAGCAGGAGCTGCGCCTCCACCTTGACCAGGCGTCCCTCGGCGTCCGCGTGGTGGCGGTAGCGCAGGAGCGTGGGGTGGCGGTGGGCGTGGCCGAGGAAGGACTCCTCGCGGGTCGCGGTGAGCTTGACCGGGCAGCCGGTCCGCAACGCGAGGAGACCAAGGGGAAGTTGGAAGCTCGCGTCCTCGCGGTCGGCGGTCGCGCCCGGCACGCCCGTGACGACGACCTTCACGTGCTCCGGGGCGATGCCGTAGCAGGCGGCGGCCCGGTCGCGGTCGGCGTGCGGGTCGGTGGAGGCGATGTACAGCTCCACGCCCCCGTCCGGGCGCGGCACCGCGAGGCCAGCCTCCGCGCCGATCGGCGCCGGGTCCTGACGCCCGATGCGGTACAGGCCCTCGACGACGATCTCGCCCGCCGCCTCCGGGTCGCCGTGCCGCAGCGGGATGTGACGGATCAAGTTGCCGTCGGGGTGCAGGGGTTCGGCCTCGAAGGCCTTCTCCGGGTCGGTGACCGGTTCGAGGATCTCGTACTCGACGATGACGGCGGCGGCGGCCATCCGCGCGGTGTCGGGGTGGTCGGCGGCGACGGCGGCGATGGCCTCGCCGTGGTGGCGTACGACATCGGAGGCAAAGACCGGCCGGTCGGCCGTCCGGCGACCGTGGAACGCCTCGCCAGGGACGTCCTCGTGCGTGACGACCGCGCGCACCCCCGGCATGTCGAGGGCGTGGCTGGTGTCGATGGAGACGATGCGGGCGTGCGCGTGCGGGGAACGCAGCACCGCCGCCCACAGCAGGCCCTCGGCCCACAGGTCGGCCGCATAGGGGAAGGTGCCCTCGGTCTTCACCCGGGACTCCGCGGACGGCAGCGACGAGCCGACACCGTGCGGCGGCTCGGTCCCCTCAAGGGCGGCGGGCGTGGTCGCGGTGGTGGCTTCGGTGCTCACGCGTGGCCTCCGTCCTGGCCGCCGTAGGGGCCCTGCGGTCCTTCGGGTCCTGGTGCGTCGTACGGGCCCGCCTGGTGCGGGATGCGGGCCGTGGCGCCGTGCTCCTCATGCGCGGCAGGCTCGGCGGGCTCGGCCGCGGTCGCGGACGCCTCGCGCTCGGCGACCACCTCGCGCACGGCGTCGAGCACGCCGCGGTAGCCGGAGCAGCGGCAGAGGTTGCCGCACAGCGCGCGGCGGGCCTCCAGGTCGCTGGGGGCGGGATTGCCCTCAAGGAGGTCGTGCACGGTCATGGCCATGCCCGGTACGCAGAAGCCGCACTGCACCGCGCCGCACGCGGCGAGCGCGCGCTGCACGTCGGAGGGCTCGCCGTCGGCGGCAAGGCCTTCGACGGTACGGACCTCGCTGCCCGCGGTGGTCGCGGCCGGGACCAGGCAGGACGCGACGAGCCTGCCGTCCACCTGGACGTTGCAGGCCCCGCACTCGCCCTGCGAACAGCCGTCCTTGGCGCCCGCGAGACCGAGCCGCTCCCGCAGGACGTAGAGCAGGGACTCGCCGATCCAGGCGTCGGTGACGGGACGGTCGGTGCCGTTCACACGCAGGACGTAGGAGACGAGGGGGTGGTCGTCGTGGAGGGGGGTGAGGGTGGTGGGGGCGGGGTCGCCGGGTTCGGCGGTGACGGTGTCGGTGTCGGTGTCGGCGACGACCGGCTCGGCGTCGGCGGTCTCGGGGACCTCGGCGGCCTCGGCAGCCTCAGCGGTCTCGGTCACCCCGGGAGCCTCATCGGCCCCATCGGTCTCTTCGACCTCTGCGGTCTCGGGGGCCGCTTCGACCTCGACTGCCTCGGCAGGCTCGTCCGAAGGCTCAGCCTCCGCGACGGGCTCCTCCACGGGCTCCTGGATCGCCTCGTGGACCGGCTCCTGGACCGGCTCGGCGGCGGGCGCGTCCTCGGAAGGAATCCGGATCGCCCGCAGCAACTGCGTCTTCTCGAACCGGCTTTCCGGCTCGGAGGACTCCGGTGAAGGGGTCTCCGCAGGCGCCTGCAGCGTGTCGTGCGTGGCGTGCTGGGTGGCGTGCTGCGCGTCGTGCGCGGCCTGAAGCACCTCCGGAACCGCCGGAGCCGCCGGAGCCGTATGCAGGGCTTCCTGCGCCTGCGCCCCCCAGGGCGCACCGGCCCCCGCAGCCGTCGCCCACGGCGCGGGCGCGCCGCCCGGCAGGGTAGCGGGAGGCGTGCCGCCCCACTGGGAAGCGAGCGACGAGGCGGTGAACTCACCCGACTCGTCCGGAAGATCACCCTCAGCGACCGGGATCGACCACTGGCCGGTGACGTCGGAGTGCTGCGGCTCGTGCGACTGCGGATCATTCTGATGCAGCTCGTGCTGCTGCGGCTCGTGCTGCTGCGCCTGCTGCCCGTACTGGTGGCCGTAGTCCTGCTCGTACGCCTGACCCCGCTCGTACGCCTCGCCCTGCTCGTACCCCTGCCCCTGCCCCTGCTCGTACCCCTGCCCGTACATCGGCGGCTGCGCCGCTTCCGCCTCGGCGAAGTCCCACTGGCCGGTCGCCCGCGGGTCGTACCCGTGGCTCTCCGCCCCGTGGCTCTGCTCGGGGGCGGCCGTGCCCGCCTGGGGCCAGCGCACCGCGTGTCCGCCGCCGGGCGTACCCGTCACCTCGGGCGGCATGACCCACGCGCCGGTGGCCGCCGGGTCGGTGGCGTCCGCGGTGGTGGGGCTGACCGTTATCTGCGGCGGCACGTAGCCGTGTCCCGGCGCGGCGAGCGGGGCGTCCAGCATCCCTTCGGGGAGCTGCACGAACGCCGTGGCGTCGGAGTCGTACTCGCCCTGCGGATGCGGCTGCCAGCCGCCGCCGTTGTGGGTGTTCTGGTCGTCGCTCACGACAGCGCCCTCCCCAGTGCTCGTCGGGCCAGCGCGGCTACGGTGCGCCGCAGGTGCAGTACGGCGGGCGACAGCGGGCGTTCGGTGCCGTCGGCCGCCGGGGGCTGCTCGGGGATGCAGGCGGAGGCCACGTACTCGCCGAAGGCGGTGACCGCCTCCGGGACGAGGCTGCCCCGCCCGCCGTCCCAGTCGATGAGGGAGGCGACCCACTCCTCGGCCTCCAGGGGCCGCAGCGGCATCGGCGCGATGGCGCCGACCGCGCAGCGCACGCCGCGCCGTGCCGGGTCGAGGACCAGCGCGACGGAGGCCGTCGCCCGGCCGGGGCCGGTGCGTCCGGTCGCCTTGAGGAAGACCTGGGGGGCGTGCAGGAGCGGCACCCGCACGAATCCGATGAGCTCGCCGGGACGGAGCATCTCCCGGCCGGCGAGGAGGTGCGAGACGGGGATCTCGCGGCGCGCGCCGCCGGGTCCCGCGATGATCAGGACGGCTTCGAGGGCGGCGAGGACGGGCAGCGCGTCACCGGTGGGCGCGGCCGACGCGATGTTGCCGCCGAGGGTGCCCGCGTTGCGGATCTGGGGCGGTCCCGCGGCGCGCGCGGCGGCGGCCAGGGCAGGGATCAGCGCGGCGAAGTCGGGGCGGCCCATGCGCGCGTGCGTGAGACCGGCGCCGAGCAGGGCGTGGCCGTCCTGGTACTGCCAGCCGCGGATCTCGCTGATGCGGCCGAGGCCGACGAGGGCGGTGGGGCGCAGCTGTCCCGAGTTGACCGAGGCCATCAGGTCCGTGCCGCCGGCGACGGGCACGGCGGCGGGCATGGCGGTGAGCGCCGCCACGGCCTCGTCCAGCGTGGCGGGCAGCTTCACCGAATGCGGTGTCTGTGCCGCCTGCGGTGCGTGCGTGCTCAAAACCGGCTGCCCCTTCCCGATGTCCGGCCGCCTGCTCCACGTACGACGTGTATGTGAAGTGCTCGCCGTTTCGCGACGTGTCACCGTTACGCCTGTTCCGCCGTACGGTACGTGCTCACAACCCGGACGTGGCAACTCTGGCACATCTTCGCCGGGCCCCGACGCGGGGGTCCGCTAGGAGGCATTCGTCCGTAGTCCGGGGGGATGTGCCGGTTTCGCAGGCCCTCACCGGTGGGCGGGAATTGCCCCGGTCCGCCGCTGCTCGGGCGGCTTCGCCCGCCGGGCGACCCACGGCCTCGCCGGCGGCCCGCGCTCGTGGCGCGGGCCGCCGGAAGCACCCACCCGGGGGGTGTCTCACACGTTCGGGGGCGCCCCTTCGATCGGGCGTCCGAGCACGCCCGGTCGCTGCTGTCGCGGCAAAGGACCGCTCGGCGGGCGGTAGTCGACGCCCAGGGCGTCAAGTCGCGCGTAATGCGTGGTCATTCGGCGCTCGAACTCCGCGAAGTCCCGCTCGGCCGGTGCGGGCAGCTGGCGCCACGCCACCTCGCAGAACGCGGCGAGGCGCGGGAACACCTGGTAGTCGACGCGCCCTTGGTGCTCCATCACCTCGGTCCAGACGTTGGCCTGGGTGCCCAGGACGTGGGCCGCCTCCTCCTCGGTGAGCTCGGCCGGAATGGGCTCGAAGCGGTAGACGTCCTCCAGGGTGCGGATGAACCCGATGGGCATCGGCTCGTCGGGGCCGCCGTGCTGGCGGTGGTCGAAGTACACCTGCTGCTCGGGGCACATGACGACGTCGTGGCCGGATTTGGCCGCGGCGACACCGCCCCGGTAGCCGCGCCAGGACGCCACGGTCGCGCCCTCGGCGAGGCCGCCCTCCAGGATCTCGTCCCAGCCGATGAGGCGGCGGCCGCGGGCGGTGAGCCAGCTGTCGAAGTGCCGGATGAACCAGCTCTGCAGGCCGTCCTCGCCCTCGACGCCCAGCTCCTTGATGCGGGCCTGCGCGGTGGCCGACGCCTTCCACTGGTCCTTGGGGCACTCGTCGCCGCCCACATGGATGAAGGTGGAGGGGAAGAGGTCGAGGATCTCCTCGAAGACCCCTTCGTAGAACCGGAGTACGTCCTCGGTCGGGGCGAGCACGTTCGGGCTGACGCCCCAGGTGTCCCAGACGGTGAGCGCCTCGGTGTCGATGACGTCGGCGTTGCCGAGGTGCGGATACGCGCTGATGGCGGCCTGCGAGTGGCCCGGCAGGTCGATCTCCGGAACGACGGCGATGTGCAGGGAGTCGGCGTACGCGACGATCTCGCGGATGTCGTCCTGCGTGTAGTACCCGCCGTGCGGGCGCTCCTCCCAGAGCGGGGACGCGCGGTGGCCCCACTTGGAGCGGGCCCGCCACGAGCCGACCTCGGTGAGCTTCGGGTGGCGCTTGATCTCCACGCGCCAGCCCTGGTCGTCGGTGAGGTGGAAGTGGAAGACGTTGAGCTTGTGCGCGGCGAGCAGGTCGAGGTAGCGCAGGACCCCGTCCTTCGGCATGAAGTGCCGCGACACGTCGAGCATCATGCCGCGCCATCCGAAGCGGGGGGCATCCTCGATGACGCCCGCCGGGACGGAGTGCTCGGCGCCGGGCCGCAGTTGCGAGCGGCGGTACGCGTCGGGGCCGAGGAGCTGGCGCAGCGTCTGGGCGCCCCAGAAGACACCGGCGCTCGCGCCGCCCCGGATCTCGACGCGGTCGCTGTCGACGGTGAGCCTGTACGCCTCCGGCTCCAGGGAGTCGTCGACGCGCAGGGAGAGGGAGTTGGCCGCGCCCTCGGCGCCGCCGGTGAGCGGCAGGCCGAGCGCGGGGCCGAGGGCGGCGCGCAGCCACCGCTCGGTGGACTCGGTGCCGGGGCCGCCGTGGAGGGTGGTGGAGGCGTCGATGACGAAGGAGGAGCTCTGCGTGGCCTCGGCGCGTGCGGGCGCCGGGATGAGGTGCTCAAAGGTCATGGAACCGTAGGCTGTCACGCGATTGCACAACGCAAAAGGGGCGTTGCGGCACGCGCAACGCCCCTTGGGCGAAGAGGTCTCACAGGGTGTCGAAAGGGACTACTTGTTGCCGTCCTTGCCGCCCTTGTCCTTGTCGCCGCCGGCGTTCATGGACTCGTAGATCTCCTTGCACATGGGACAGACGGGGTACTTCTTCGGATCGCGGCCGGGGACCCACACCTTGCCGCAGAGCGCGACGACGGGCGTGCCGTCGAGCGCGCTCGCCATGATCTTGTCCTTCTGGACATAGTGCGCATAGCGCTCGTGGTCGCCGTCACCGTGCGACACCTGCGGCGTCGGCTCTACGAGGGTCCCCGTACCTGCCCCGCGCTCGGGCTCGGGCTCTAGAGTGCTCATAAGGGTCAAGGGTACTCACGCGCGCCGCGCCCCGGCAGCGGCAGGCTCACGATGCCCCGGCCCGCGCCCGGCGCGCCCGCCCCGCGTTGCGCACAGGTGCAGCACGAGTCCCGCCCCCGCCACCGCGGCCGCCGCCCACGGCAGATCGCGCGGCGCGAGGCCCGCGGAGAGGGCGAGCCCGGCCACCGCCGACCCGACCGCGCTGCCCAGATAGAGCGCCGAGTTGTTGAGCGCGAGGGCGACCGTGCCGCGCTCGGCGCGCAGGGCCAGGAGGCGGTGCTGCTGCGGGACTTGGAGCGCCCAGCCCGCGGCGCCCCACAGGACGAGCGCGGGGAAGGCGGCGGCGCCGAGCAGCGGGAGCGCGCCGACGGCGAGGACCAGGGCCGCCATGAGCCCGCCGACCAGGGCGACCGCCTTGCCCGTACGGTCCACGAGTGGTCCCGCGAGGACGCTGCCGATGACCCCGCCGATGCCCCAGGCCCAGAGGTAGGGGGCGACGCCGCCCTCGCCCACGCCGCCCGCGGAGTCCAGGACCGGCGCGAGATAGGTGTACAGGCCGAGGCTCGCGATCGCCCCGAGGAAGGAGACGCCGACGACGGGGAGGACGCCCCGGTCGGTGAGCGCGGCGAGCCTGGCCCGCGCGGGCACCGGCGGGTCGGCGGGCACGTCCGGCAGCCACGCGGCGAGTCCGGCGAGCGCGAGCGCCCCGAGTCCGGTCACGCCCCACATCGTGGCGCGCCACCCGGCGTGCTCGGCGAGCAGCACGCCGATCGGCACCCCGAGCACCGTGCCCGAGCTCATGCCGCCCATCACCAGGGCGAGCGCACGGCCGCGGCGCTCCCCGGGCACGAGGGCGGCGGCTGCCGCGGTGGACAGCGCGGAGTAGACGCCGGCCCCCGCTCCCGCGACGGCCCGGGACAGGAGCAGCACGGCGAGGCCCGGCGCGAGGGCGGTCAGGGCGTTGCCGAGCGTGAAGACGCCGAGCGCGCCGATGATGAGCGCGCGGGGGCGTACGCCCGAGGCCAGCCCCGCGACGAGAGGCGCGCTCACCGCGTAGGCGAGGGTGAAGACGGTGACCATCTGCCCCGCGAGGGACACGGTCGTCCCCAGGTCCCCGGCGACGACCGGCAGCAGTCCGGCCATCACATAGGCATCGAGCCCCAATGTGAAGGCCCCCAACATCAGCAGCCACACCTTGCGCACGCCACTCATCTCCCTCGTACGTCGTGCCTCTTGCGTCACGCCTCTTGACCGGCAGGAACAGGAACCGGAGAGGGGAAACGTAGGGAGCCTCCGTATCGCGGGGGAAATGCCTCCGGCGCCCATTTATGCTGGGGCGGCATGGATCACGAACGCGCCCCGGCGCCACTCCTCGACGCCGTCGAGCTGCGGCATCTGCGGGGATTCGCCGCCGTCGCCGACGAGCTGAGCTTCACGCACGCCGCCGACCGGCTCCGCATCGGCCAGCCCGCGCTCACCCGGACGGTGCGCGCCCTGGAGGAGGCCGTCGGCACCCGGCTCCTGGAGCGCACCACGCGCCGCGTCACCCTCACCGACGCGGGCCGCCGGCTGCGCGACGACCTCACCCCGCTGCTGACCCGCCTGGACGCCACCCTGCGCGCGACCCGCGCCGAGCCGCCCCTGCTCCGGCTCGGCTTCACCTCCGTACTGCCCGAGGCCTGCGTCGGCCTCACCGCCGCGTTCAAGGCGGCGACCGGCGCGGGCGTGCGTCTGGTGCGGCGCGACGCGCCCCTGGCCGGGCTCGCGTCGGGCGCGTGCGACGTCGCGGTCGTCCGGGGCGACCCCCCGCCCGGCACCGCGGTCCGCTCACGGCTGCTGCTGCACGAGCCGCGCATCGCGGTCGTCGCGCGCGGCGCGGCGGAGCTCGCGGGCCGCCGCGTCGTGGACTGGTCGGAGCTGGCGGAGTTCCCCCTGGTCGTGAACACCGTCACCGGCACGACCCGCCCCGACCTGTGGCCCCCGGACCGCCGCCCCCGGCTCGCCTGCACCGCCGACAACTTCGACGAGTGGCTGGAGGCGGTCGCGGCGGGGCACGGGATCGGCGTGGCCCCCGAACCAGTGGCCCGCAGACACTCCCACCCCGCGCTGCGCCGCGTACGCCTGAAGAACGCCCCGCCCGTCGCCGTGCACCTGGCCGTCCCCACGCGCGACGCCCACCCGCTCGCCGAGCGGTACCTGCGGGAGGCCGATCAGTTCAGCGACGGGTCGTCCGGATAGGTGGCGACCATCGCGAGCTCGCTGCGCTGACGCCTGAGCACCGCGCGCCACAGCCGCTCCGGGTCCGGGGACGAGACGTCGCCGGGCTCGGACTCGACCACGTACCAGGCGCCGTCCACCAGCTCGTCCTCCAGCTGGCCCGGGCCCCAGCCCGAATAGCCCGCGAAGATCCGCAAGGAGCCGAGGGCCGCGGCGAGGAGCTCCGGCGGGGCCTCCAGGTCGACGAGGCCGATCGCGCCGTGCACGCGCCGGAAACCGACCGGGTCCTCCCGTCCCGCGCGCGAGCGGGCGCCCTGCGCGGCCCCCTCGTCGCCCGGGATCACCGCGATCCCGAGCGCCGAGTCCAGCGAGACGGGCCCGCCCTGGAAGACGACGCCGGGCGCGCCCGCCAGGTCTCCCCAGCCCTCCAGGATGTCGCCCACGCCCACCGGGGTCGGACGGTTCAGGACCACGCCGAGCGAGCCCTCCTCGTCGTGGTCGAGGAGCAGCACCACCGCGCGGTCGAAGTTGGGGTCCGCCAGGGCCGGTGTGGCCACGAGCAGCCGCCCTGTGAGCGAGGACACCTCGGTCATGGTGCACATGATCCCGCATCTTTGCCCTGCGCGGGGAGCCAATGGGCATACCGGAGTGAATGCAGCTCAGGGGCCGGAGGGGCAGGTGGAGCGCATGGAAAGGGCAGTGACCCGGAGTGTCCGGTTCCGCACGGTTCGTGTTGTGGCGAACTCATGACCCGTTCCAGGCGCCCTTGGCCTTACGGAAGGGGGGTACACGGCCATTACGCTTGGCCCTTTGGTCCCCTGTCCATCCAATCGGAACGCGAGATTCATGACCGTCACCGGCACCGAAGACGTACTGCTTGTCCATGGCGGAACCCCGCTGGAGGGCGAGATCCGTGTCCGCGGCGCGAAGAACCTCGTGCCAAAGGCCATGGTCGCCGCGCTGCTCGGCAGCGCCCCGAGCCGGCTGCGCAACGTCCCCGACATCCGGGACGTCCGCGTCGTACGCGGCCTGCTGCAGCTGCACGGCGTGACGGTCCGCCCCGGTGAGGAGCCGGGCGAGCTCATCATGGACCCGTCGCACGTCGAGAGCGCGAATGTCGCCGACATCGACGCCCACGCGGGCTCGTCGCGCATTCCGATCCTCTTCTGCGGCCCCCTGCTGCACCGGCTGGGCCACGCCTTCATCCCCGGCCTCGGCGGCTGCGACATCGGCGGCCGGCCGATCGACTTCCACTTCGAGGTGCTCCGCCAGTTCGGCGCGACCATCGAGAAGCGCGAGGGCGGCCAGTACCTGGAGGCCCCGCAGCGGCTCCGCGGCACGAAGATCAAGCTGCCGTACCCCTCCGTCGGCGCCACCGAGCAGGTGCTGCTCACCGCCGTCCTCGCGGAGGGTGTGACCGAGCTCTCGAACGCCGCGGTCGAGCCGGAGATCGAGGACCTGATCTGCGTCCTGCAGAAAATGGGCGCGATCATCGCCATGGACACCGACAGGACCATAAGGGTCACCGGTGTCGACAGCCTCGGCGGCTACACCCACCACGCCCTCTCGGACCGCCTGGAGGCCGCCTCGTGGGCTTCCGCGGCCCTGGCGACCGAAGGCAACGTCTACGTCCGCGGCGCCCAGCAGCGCTCGATGATGACGTTCCTGAACACCTACCGGAAGGTGGGCGGTGCCTTCGAGATCGACGACGAGGGCATCCGCTTCTGGCACCCGGGCGGCTCGCTCAACGCGATCGCCCTGGAGACGGACGTGCACCCCGGTTTCCAGACCGACTGGCAGCAGCCGCTCGTCGTGGCCCTGACGCAGGCCGCGGGCCTGTCCATCGTCCACGAGACGGTCTACGAGTCGCGCCTCGGCTTCACCTCCGCGCTCAACCAGATGGGCGCGCACATCCAGCTCTACCGCGAGTGCCTGGGCGGCTCCGACTGCCGCTTCGGCCAGCGCAACTTCCTGCACTCGGCGGTCGTCAGCGGCCCCACGAAGCTGCAGGGCGCCGATCTGGTCATCCCCGACCTGCGCGGCGGCTTCTCGTACCTCATCGCGGCCCTCGCGGCGCAGGGCACGTCCCGCGTCCACGGCATCGACCTGATCAACCGCGGCTACGAGAACTTCATGGAGAAGCTCCAGGAGCTCGGCGCGAAGGTCGAGCTCCCGGGCAGGGCGGCGCTCTAGTTTCCAGCCCGGCCGGCGTTTGAGGCCATCTTTCAGCGGTGTACGAAAGGGGCGCCACCCGAACCGGGTGGCGCCCCTTTCAGCTGCTAAAGGGTTACTTTCCCTTCGCCGCTTCCTTCAGCTTGGAACCAGCCGAAACCTTGACGCTGTAACCGGCCGGGATGTTGATCGGCTCACCGGTCTGCGGGTTGCGGGCGGTGCGAGCGGCACGGTGGGTGCGCTCGAAGGTCAGGAAGCCGGGGATGGTGACCTTCTCGTCGCCCTTGGCAACGATCTCGCCGACGGTCTCGGCGAACGCGGCCAGCACGGCGTCGGCGTCCTTGCGGGTCACCTCTGCGCGGTCGGCCAGCGCGGCCACCAGCTCACTGCGGTTCATGTTTGTACTCCCGTGTTCTTTTGCCGTTGAGGCGTGCCACGCGGCAGGGCCGCATGATGGGCACAGCGAAGACGATGCTGCCAGGGTCCTCGGACAGTCCCCGGACCCGGGTCTGACGTCAGACCCTCGCGCCCGATTACGCATCCTGCCCCCACCTGCGGCGGGAAAGCCAATCCGGCGCCCTTGGGGGGCACACGAAAAGCGTCCGCCGCCCCTGAATGGCGGGGGGCCGGGGGCTTGCTGCCAAGCCACCCTAGAGGGGCCTTTCGGGCCCGGGTTCAGCGACGCGCCGTGCCGCTAGGCCGTGGCACCCGTCACAGCGGCTCCCGCGGCCTTCGCGGCGGTGCGCACGGCACCGGCCACGGCGCCCGCGACCTTGTCGTTGAAGACGCTGGGGATGATGTAGTTCCGGTTCAGCTCGTCCTCGGCGACGACGTCCGCGAGGGCGCCCGCGGCGGCCAGCATCATCTCGGTGTTGACCGTACGCGACTGGGCGTCCAGGAGGCCGCGGAAGACGCCGGGGAAGACCAGCACGTTGTTGATCTGGTTCGGGAAGTCCGAGCGTCCGGTGGCCACAACTTCCGCCGTCTGGCGCGCGATGGCCGGGTCGACCTCGGGGTCCGGGTTCGCGAGCGCGAACACGATGGCGCCCTCGGCCATGGCGGCGACGTCGTCGCCGTTCAGCACGTTCGGGGCCGACACGCCGATGAAGACGTCGGCGCCGACGACGGCCTCCTTGAGCGTGCCGGTGAGGCCCTCGGGGTTGGTGTTGTCGGCGATCCAGCGCAGCGGCGAGTCGGCCTCGTGGGAGACCAGGTCCTCGCGGTCGGCGTGCACGACGCCGTGGATGTCGGCCACCACGGCGTTCTTCACACCGGCGGCGAGCAGCAGCTTGAGGATGGCCGTGCCGGCCGCGCCGGCGCCCGACATGACCACGCGCACGTCGCCGATGTTCTTGCCGACCACGCGCAGGGCGTTGGTGAGGGCGGCGAGGACGACGATGGCCGTGCCGTGCTGGTCGTCGTGGAAGACCGGGATGTCGAGGGCCTCGCGCAGCCGGGCCTCGATCTCGAAGCAGCGGGGCGCCGAGATGTCCTCCAGGTTGATGCCCGCGAAGCCGGGGGCGATGGCCTTGACGATCTCGACGATGGCGTCGGTGTCCTGGGTGTCCAGGCAGAGCGGCCAGGCGTCGATGCCCGCGAAGCGCTTGAAGAGGGCCGCCTTGCCCTCCATGACCGGCAGCGCGGCCTTCGGGCCGATGTTGCCGAGACCGAGCACGGCCGAGCCGTCCGTTACGACCGCAACGGAATTGCGCTTGATGGTGAGGCGGCGCGCGTCCTCGGGGTTCTCGGCGATCGCCATGCAGACCCGGGCGACGCCCGGGGTGTAGATCATGGAGAGGTCGTCACGGTTCCTGATGGGGTGCTTGGACTGCATCTCGATCTTGCCGCCGAGGTGCATCAGGAACGTACGGTCGGAGACCTTGCCGAGGGTGACACCCTCGATGGTGCGCAGCTGCTCGACGATCTCGTCGGCGTGCGTGGTGGAGGACGCCGCGATCGTCACGTCGATCCGCAGCATCTCGTGGCCGGAGGCCGTGACGTCGAGGCCGGTGACCGAGCCCCCGGAAGACTCGACGGCCGTGGTGAGCTGGGAGACCGCTGTTCCGCTCGCGGGCACCTCCAGCCGGACCGTCATCGAGTAGGAGACGCTGGGCGCCGTTGCCATGGCCGACTTCCTCTGCTTTCACCTTGTAGCTCTTGCCGTCCGATGGTCGCACCTACCGCCGAGTACGTGGTAGTCGCCCCGGATTGAGAACGTTGTGTTCACCGGCCAGTGCGCTGCGTTTTCGGAAACCTGTTTCCACCATACGAGAAGTTGAACGAAACAGAAAGAGGCCCACGTCACTCGGTGACGTGGGCCTCTCTCATACGTTCATGACACCGACCCGCCATGCTCGCCTCGCGGCAAGTGGTCGCTCGTAGCGACGAAGGTTGGGCCCGGGGGCTTGGATCGGGCCGGTGCCACATCCAAGGTAACAAACGATCCCCGTAAGGCAATTCCCGTCCCGTAAAGCCGCTCCGGTCAATCTCGCGGCGACTCCACGACCCGGCATCGGAGCCGCTCCGGGATCAGTCCCTGAGCAGATCCGCGACCCCGTTCGCGTCCGGGTCGTCCCGCTCCCCCGACAGGACCGTGAGCTGCTGCGTCGCCCGCGTCAGCGCCACGTACAGGACCCGCAGGCCCGCCGGGGACTCGTCGGCGATCTCCGCGGGCGAGACGACGAGCGTCGCGTCGTACTCCAGGCCCTTGGCCTCCAGACTGCCGAGCGCCACCACGCGCCCCCCGAGCCCCGCGAGCCAGCGGGCCGCCTGTTCGCGCCGGTTCATCGCCACCACGACGCCGACCGTGCCGTCGACCCGCTCCAGGAGCCGGGCCGCCTCCTCGCGCACGGACGCGCCGAGGTCCCCGTCCCGTACGACGCAGAAACGCGGCTCCACCCCGGTCGAACGCACCGCCGACGGGGACTCGGCGCCCGGCATCGCCAGGGCCAGGACCCTGGCGGCCACCTCCGCGATCTCGGCCGGGTTGCGGTAGTTGACGGTGAGCGTGAAGCGGCGGCGCGGGCGGGTGCCGAGCGCCTCGTCGCGGGCCTCGGCCGCCTCGTCCGGATCCGACCAGGACGACTGGGCCGGGTCGCCGACGACCGTCCAGGTGGCGTGCCGGCCGCGGCGGCCCACCATCCGCCACTGCATGGGGGTGAGGTCCTGCGCCTCGTCGACGATGACGTGGGCGTACTCGGTGCGCTCCGCCGCGAGGCGCTCGGCGCGCTCGCGCTGGGACTCCTCGCGCTGCGGCATCAGCTCTTCCAGGCCGGTGAGCAGGTCGAGGGGGTCGAGTTCGCGCTTCTTCCTGGGCCGGTGCGGGGTGCCGAGGATCGCCTGGAGCTCGTCGAGGAGCGCCACGTCGTGCACGGACAGGGCGTCGCGCTTGAGGGAGCGGGCGACCTTGCGGACCTCGCCGGGGTTCAGGACGCGGCGGGCCCAGCGGCCGAGGCGCCGCTCGTCGCCCATCGCGGCGAGCACCCCGCGCGGGGTGAGCTCCGGCCACCAGGCGTCCAGGAAGCGGATGAAGTCGTCCTCGGACGAGACGTCGTCGTCGAAGGAGGAGCGGAGTTCGGCGGCGAGTTCGGGGTCCGTGTGGCGGCCCGCCGCGCCGGACTGGGACCACAGGGCGTCCAGGAGGAGCTTGCGGGCGCGCGGGCGCAGGAGGTTGACGGGGGCGGTGCCGCCGAGGGCGTTGCCGCGGATACGGTTCAGCTGCCCCGCGTCGAGTTCCAGGCGGCGCCCGAAGGCGACGACGCGCAGGCGGGTGGGGGTGCCGTGGGCCTGCGTCCGCCCCGTACCGGCCTCGTCCGTGTCGTCACCCTCGTCGCCCTCATCGCCCGCATCGCTCACGTCGCCGAAGGACAGCTGCCCCTCGGACTCGCGCGAGCGCCCCCGCGGGGCCGGTACCGACCCGCTCTCCAGCGCGCCGCGCGCCGCCTTCCTCAGCACCTTCAGCATCCGGGACGAACCCTTGACGCGGGCCACCGCCGGAGAGTCGTACACATCGGCCTCCACCCCGTCGACCAGGGAGCCGACCGCGCGGATCGCGACCTGGCCCTCCTCGCCGAGGGACGGCAGGACGCCCTCCGTGTAGGCGACCAGGAGCGGGGTCGGGGAGACGATGAGGATGCCGCCCGCGTACCGGCGGCGGTCCTGGTAGAGCAGGTACGCGGCGCGGTGCAGGGCCACCGCCGTCTTGCCGGTGCCGGGGCCGCCCTCCACGTACGTCACCGAAGCGGCGGGCGCCCGGATCACCATGTCCTGCTCGGCCTGGATCGACGCCACGATGTCCCGCATCGAGTGGCTGCGGGCCTGGCCGAGCGCGGCCATCAGGGCGCCGTCGCCGACCACCGGGAGCTCCTCGCCGTCGAGGCGGGCGGTGAGCTCCGGGCGCATCAGGTCGTCCTCGACGCCGAGGACCGTGCGGCCCTTGGAGCGGATGACGCGGCGGCGCACGACGCGGCCGGGGTCGACGGGGGTCGAGCGGTAGAAGGGCGCGGCGGCGGGCGCACGCCAGTCGATGACCAGCGGCGAGTAGTCCGCGTCGAGGACGCCGATCCGGCCGATGTGCAGCGTCTCCGCGATGTCCGCGTACTTGCCGCTCTCGTCCTCGCGGACGGCGCCCTCGGCGGGCTCCACCGCCGTGTAGGCGCCGTCGGGGCCCTTCTTGCCGTCCTTGCCCTGGAGCAGGTCGATGCGGCCGAAGAGGAAGTCCTCGAACTCGTTGTTGAGCCGGTTGAGATGGACACCCGCCCGGAAGACCTGCGCGTCGCGCTCGGCGAGCGCGCCCGGCGTGCCCACCTGGGAGCGCTTGGCGGCGTCGTTCATCAGGAACTCGGCCTCGTGGATCTTCTCCTCGAGGCGCCGGTAGACCTGGTCGAGATGGTCCTGTTCGACGCTGATCTCGCGGTCGCGTGTGCCTGACGGCATTACTGCGTTGACGTCGGCCACCGAGGCCCCTTTCGCACCGTGCTGCTGCCCGTACCGAGCAGCCGTCCACCTTAGGCGAAAGGGGCCCCTCCTGTGCACTTGTCGCCCGCTACACCGCCACCTCGACCAGGCGCTTGCCGTCGAACGTGGTCACCTCGAAGTGGTCGATGTCGTTGCGGTCCATGGCGGCGCCCCCGTGGACGTACAGCGGGCCGCGCGCCCATTTGTTCGGACTGTCCTTGATGCCGTACCCCCACTCGGGCACCGACCAGCTGGTGACCGTCTCCTTCTCGCCGTCCTTGCCGACCGCGATCAGCGAGCACTTGAGCGGCCCCTTGACGTTCTTCAGCTCCAGGACGGCGTGCGTGCCCCACGCCTTCTCCTCCGTGCCGACCGTGGCGCTGACCTTCGTCGACGGGTCCGTGCCGCGCGATTTTCGCGACATGTGGTGGAAGAAGGCGTCCTCGGCGGGGCTGGTGGGGTGCGGATCGGCCACCGCGTCCTTCGAGCCGCCGCCGTCGCCGGTCAGCGCGAGAACGGTGAGCGGGCCGCCGACGATCAGTACGGCCGCCGCCGCGACCAGGTACAGGCCGCGCCTGCGCCGGCGCTCCCGGTGGCCCGCCACCTCGTCGGCGAGGCGTTCGGCGAGGCGGGGGCCGGGCCGGGTGCCGAGCGGCTCGGCGGGCGCCGGTACGCCGGGCGGGCCCGCCGCGAGCGCCGCCAGCATCGGTTCCATGCCGGAGAACTCCTCCAGCTGGTGCCTGCAGGCGCCGCACCCGGCGAGGTGCTCCTCGAACCGGGTGGCGTCCGCCTGGTCCAGGATCCCGAGGGCGTAGGCGCCGACGGTCTCATGGAGTTCGTCGTCCCGGCGCGCGTCGTGGTGGCCGTGGGCCCCGGTCATGTCGTCACCCCCCGCTCCTCCAGCGCCAGCTTCATCGAGCGAAGTGCGTAGAACACCCGTGAACGCACCGTCCCGCTGGGTATACCCAGCGTCTGGGCCGCCTCATTGACCGTACGCCCTTTGAAATAGGTTTCGACAAGTACCTCCCGGTGCGCGGGAGTCAGGTCCTCCAGTGCGTCCGAGAGAGTCATCAGCCACAGCGCCCTGTCGATCTCGTCCTCCGCGGGAATGACCTCCAGTGGCGACGGGTCGACCTCCTGCGGCCGGGCCTGCCGGCTGCGGTGGCCGTCGATGACGATGCGCCGTGCGACCGTCACCAGCCAGGGGCGTACCGAACCGGTCGCCCTGTTGAGCTGACCGGCGTTCTTCCAGGCACGGATGAGCGTCTCCTGCACGACGTCCTCGGCGCGCTGGCGGTCACCCGCCACCAGCCGGAGCACATAGGCGAGGAGGGGCCCCGCGTGCTCGCGGTAGAGGGCGCGCATCAGCTCCTCGTCCGGGCCCGGGGGCCGGCCGAGGCGATGCCGGTGCGGCTGTGGGCGCTCATCGGCCACGGCGGAATCCTTGCGCACGCGCACCTCCGGTGTCCGCGCTTTGGCGCGGTCGGGCGGGTCTCACGTCGGAGGTACGTACGAGGGGCGACGGGCGTTCAACGCCCGTGTACGTTCCTGGTCGCGAGGTCGCCCCGCCCCGCCTGTCCCGCCCGCCTCGCGTGTCCCGTCCGCCTCGCCTGTCCCGTCCGGGGCCCTGCTCACGTACGGGGACCACGTACGGGGCTCACGTACGGGGTCACGTACGGGGTCACGTACGGGCGAGCGCGGCCCTTCGGCGGTGTCTGGCCACCCGTTCGCGGTTGCCGCACACCTCGCTGGAGCACCAGCGGCGACGGCGGCCGCGGGAGGTGTCGAGATAGACGAGGGGGCAGGTGTCGCCCTCGCACTGGCGGAGCAGGGCGCGGGCCACCGGGTCGGTGAGCAGGTCGACGGCGTCCCGGGCGACCGCGGCCAGGAGCCCCGGACAGCCGGGGTCGCCGCGCAGCACGCGGACCAGGGTGCCGTCGGGGGCGCGCACCGCGCAGGGGGCCGGGGGCGCGGCGGCCGCCAGCGCGTTGACGCGGTCGAGCGCGGCGGCGGTGACAGCGGGCCCGTTCTCGATCTCGCCGTACACCAACTGGGCCACATGGCCGCGCAGTTCACGGAAGGCCGCGAGCCAGTGCGGCCCCGCGCCGGGCAGCGGGGCGCCCGGCGGGACGAGGCCGGCGCCCGCGAGCCAGCCGCGCAGTCTCTCCACGGAGTAGAGCCGTTCCACGGGATGGTTCGTCGCCACGAGGTCCAGGCAGCTCCGCCCGGAGTCGAATCGCAGCTCGTACGGGGCCGGGGCCGGGCCCAACGCCATGCGTCTGTCACCGCCTTGGGGGTCACCGGTGAGGGAATGCCGTTGCGTACCCCTACAGTGCCCTTCCCCGGGCAGGTCCGGAACCCGGCGTACCAGGTTGCCCGCAGAAGCGTTCCCCTCCGCGGCACGAACCCGCGTACTCGGCGCTCATCGCACGCACTTCGCGCTCACTGCACGCACTTCGCGTACTTCGGCCTTCGCGCTCACTGCGCGTACTTCGACCCGGTCGCCGGGTCGATCGCGAGCCGGTAGCCCCGCTTGACGACCGTCTGGATCAGCTTCGGCTCCCCGAGCGCCGTGCGCAGGCGGGCCATCGCGGACTCCACCGCGTGCTCGTCGCGCCCCGCGCCCGGCAGCGCGCGCAGCAGCTCCGCGCGGGCCACCACCCAGCCGGGCCGCCGGGCGAGGGCGCCAAGCAGCGCCATGCCCGCGGGCGGCACGGCGCACAGCTCGTCGTCGACCAGGACCGCGTGCCCGCGGATCTCCACGCGGTGCCCGCCGATGGGCAACACCCGCGCCCGGGACGGGAGTTCCTTGCACAGCACCTGGACGAGCGGGCCGAGCCGGAAACGTTCGGGCTGCACGGTGTCCACGCCGAGGGACTGCAGCGGCAGCGCGGTGACCGGTCCCACGCAGGCGACGAGCACGTCGTGGCGCAGGGCGGCGAGCAGCTCGGCCGTCATGCCCCGCTCCTCGGCGCGGGCGAGCAGCGACGCGGCGGCGGGCGCGCTGGTGAACGTGAGCGCGTCGACGCCGCGCCCGACGGTCGCGTCGAGGAGCCGGTCCACGGGGGTGAGGTCCTCCGGCGGCAGCCACCGGTAGACGGGCACCAGGACGACCTCCGCTCCCCCGGCCCGCAGCGCCTCGACGAAGCCGGGCAGCGGTTCCCCGTGCAGTTGCAGGGCGACGCGCCGCCCCGCGACGCCCTCGCCGAGCAGCCGGTCGAGGACCTCCGCCATGGACTCGGACAACGGCGACCAGTCCTCGGTGAGCCCCGCGGCCCGCACGGCGCCCTTCACCTTCGGCCCGCGGGCGAGCAGTTCGACCCCGCGCAGACACTGGATCAGGGCCTCCCCGTACCCCCAGCCGTCGGCGGCCTCGACCCAGCCGCGGAACCCGATGGCGGTGGTGGCGACCACGACGTCCGGCGCGTGGTCGATCAACTCTATGGTGGCATTGAGGAGTTCGCTGTCGTCGGCGAGCTGCACGATGCGCAGGGCGGGGGCGTGCAGGACGGTGGCGCCGCGCCGCTTGAGCAGCGTGCCGAGCTCGTCGGCGCGCCGGGCCGCGGTCACGCCGACGGTGAAACCGGCCAGGGGTGGGGCGTCGCTCGCCGGAGCGTTCACTGTGAGGCCGCTCGCTGAGTCATTCGCTGAGTCGCTCGCTGTGAGGTCGCTCGCTGAGTCGTTCGCTGAGGTGTCGTGCATAGATCTGTCTCGTCTCGTCCCGCTCGTGACTCTCGTCCTGCTCGTGGCTTCCGTTCCGCTCGTGGCTCGTGGGCGCTCGTGGCTCGCGGGCACTCGTGGGCGGCGGACGACCGAGCCTGTCAACGGCGCGTGACAGCCCCGGTTCGCTCCGATGTCCGCCGTGTTACGTCACATCTCGGCCGTGTCATGTCACACCTCGGCGTAGCTGAGCTGCGGCTTCTCCTCCGTGTCGGTCGCACCGGCCGTACGGGCGGCCGCTCCCCGAAGGTATACGGCCCAGGTGACGAGGGAGCACACCCCGTAGAAGAGGAGGAAGGCGACGTAGGCCCCCGTGCCGGAGCCGACCGTACGGAAGGACTGCCGCAGGGCGAGGTTGATGCCGAGCCCGCCGAGCCCGCCGACGGCCCCGATCAGCCCCATCGCCGCCCCGGAGAGCCGCCGCCCGTACGCCGCGGCCGCCTCCCCCACGAGCCCCTTGGCCTCGGCCTTCGCCTGGAAGATCCCGGGGATCATCTTGTACGTCGATCCGTTGCCGAGCCCGGTGAGCACGAACAGCGCGACGAACGCGCCGACGAACAGCGGCAGGGACTCCCGCACGGACGCGACGACGACCACGCCGGTCGCGGCGCCCATCCCGACGAAATTGCCCAGCGTGATGCGCGCCCCGCCGAACCGGTCGGCCAGCCGCCCGCCGACGGGCCGGATCAGCGAGCCGAGCAGTGGCCCGACGAAGGTGAGCTGGGCGGCCTCCAGCGGCGTACGCCCGAACTGGGTCTGCAGCACAAGCCCGAAGGCGAAGCCGTACCCGATGAACGACCCGAACGTCCCCACGTACAGGAACGACATGATCCACGTGTGCGGGTCCCGGACCGCCGCGCTGACCGCCCCCGTGTCGTTGCGGACGGACGAGATGCTGTCCATGAAGAGGAAGGCGCAGACGGCGGAGACGAGGACGAGCGGGATGTAGATGCCGAGCACCAGGCGCGGCCCGCCGCCCGCCCCGATGACGGCGAGCCCCACGAGCTGCACCACGGGCACGCCGATGTTGCCGCCCCCGGCGTTGAGCCCGAGGGCCCACCCCTTCTGCCGCAGCGGGAAGAAGGAGTTGATGTTGGTCATGCTGGAGGCGAAGTTGCCGCCGCCGATGCCGGTGAGCAGCGCACACACCATGAAGGTGCCGTACGACGTCCCCGGCTCCATGACGACGAAGGCGGCGACGGTCGGCAGGAGCAGCAGGGAGGCGGCGATGACGGTCCAGTTGCGCCCGCCGAACCGCGCCACGGCGAAGGTGTAGGGGACGCGGACGACGGCCCCGACGAGGGTCGCCATCGACACGAGGAAGAACTTCCCCGCGGCGTCGATCCCGTACTCCGGCCCCATGAACAGGACCATCACCGACCACAGGCTCCACACGGAGAACCCGATGTGCTCGGACAGCACGGAGAACACCAGATTCCGCCGCGCGACCCGCTCCCCGCCCTCCTCCTTCCAGAACCTCTCATCCTCCGGTTCCCACCGCTCGATCCACATCACACGCCTCCAGAGCTCGCCCCGGCCGCCCCACAACGACGACCCCACGCCTCCCGAAGCTAGGCACCCCGCATTTCCACCTCGTGGCCTCCGGTGACCATGGGGGAACGTTGCTCTCACTTGGGGTGGGGTGGGGTGGTGAGGGGGCGGAGACGGCTCCGTCACCGGTCCCGCTGCAAACGGGGCCCCAGGGCCCGGCGCAGATGACGACCTAGGTCGTGTCTTCAAAGTGGTCGAAGCCAGAGCAGTGTGGCGGCGAGGGTGATGACGGCTTCGTATGAGGTGGCGGTCTTGTCGTAGCGGGTGGCGATGGCGCGGTAGTGCTTGAGGTGGTTGAAGCAGCGCTCGACGACGTTGCGGCGCCGGTAGTGGTTCTTGTCGAAGCCGCAGGGGCGTTCACCGCGTCTGATGCGTCCGTTGAGCTGGTCGATGCGCTCGGGGATGGTGTGTTTGATGCCGCGTCTGCGCAGATAGGCGCGGATCGAGCGGGAGGAGTAGCCCTTGTCGGCGACGACGCGGTCGGGGCGGGTGCGGGGCCGGCCCGGGCCGGGGCCCCGAACGCGGATGCGGGCCATCACGTGCTCGAATTGGGTGCAGTCGTTGCGGTTGCCGCCGGTCAGGGTGAACGCCAAGGGCCGCCCCCGGCCGTCGCAGGCGAGGTGGATCTTGGTGGTCAGTCCTCCTCGGGATCGGCCGAGGGCGTGATCTGCCGGTTCGTCCCCCGGCCGGTCCCCTTTTTCGCGCCGGCCGCATGCTGGTGGGCCCGCACGAGCGTCGAGTCGACGGCGACCAGCCAGTCCACGTCTGCTCCTGCCTGCCGGTCGCCCTGAACCGCGGTGAGCATCCGCGTGAAGGTGCCATCCAGTGCCCACCTGCGGAAACGTGTGTAGAGCGACTGCCATGACCCGTACCGGGCGGGCACGTCCCGCCAGGCGGCACCGGCCCGGATCTTCCACACGATGCCGTTCAGCACCGTTCGGTCATCCGCGCGCGGACGGCCGAACGATCCGTTTGGAAGAAGCGGGCACAGCAACTCCCACTCTTCATCAGTCAGTTCATAACGACGACTCACGGACCCATCATCCCGCGAACCCACATTGAAGACACGGCCTAGGCGGAGACGGCTCGCACCCCCGCGCCGGAGAGCGCCTCGGCGATCTGCCGCGCTTGGGCCGTGCGCAGCTCGACCGCCTCGCCTGAGTGGAGAAGGAGGTCGACAGTCGGATCGAGCCAGCTCACCGTGTTGGCGATCCATGCCACACCCACAAGCTCAGTGAGCGGGAGGTCGAGGGAGCTCCCGTCCACCCCGCGAAGCTGTAGCGGCCCCGCGCCGATCGCCAGAACACCGGCCCGCGAGGGACCGCAGTCCCAGGCCGCGGGGCCGCCGGCCACCTGCTGTCCAGAGGGTTCACCCAGGCCGTACCGGACGGGGTGCACGACTGCTCCAGGTGGGAACGAAGCCGTCAGATCGCTGACGGCCCGAACGAGCTGCTTGCGGTCCCGGCTCCGCCTGAGTGCGGTCATCGGGAGGCCGACGACCAATACGGCCAGGGCGATGAGGCCTACGAGGACAAGACCGAGTACGTTCTTCGGCCGGGCAATGATGAAGACCACCGCAACGATGGTGACGGGCGCACACAGCGCGAGGTAGAGCAACAGGGGGCGAACCCCGGCCCGTTGGACCTCCACCCCTCCGGACATCTGGTTCCGGTGCTGATGCCGTCGGCGCGCGCGCCCTCGCATCCCGTTCTCCCGTGCTGCCCAGCTGTACCGGTCGGCGTACTTTCGCACCGTCGCCCAAGCGAAGGAGGCTCCCACCGCCAGCCCCGGCAGCATCACCAGTGCGTCAGCATCGGACACGTTCGCCAGCACCACGACAGCCAGGACGAAAGCCACCACTAGGACGGCCGCCGCATTGAAGAAGCGGGAGTGCGGGGAGCCCTGCGATCCGTAGCCCGACGGAATCTCGGAGTCGTGCCCCCGATCCGCAGCGGCCCATTCACCCAGCAGGCGCCGACGCCGCCGCCCTCGGGCCCGCAACGCACGCAGGACCAGCAGGGCCGGAAGCGCAACGATCACCAACAGCACGCAGCCCGCGACTGAAACGGCGAAGTCGTCACTGTCACTCGAGGCCGCGTCGGCCAACAGCACCGGCACGAGGACGGCTACGAGGGTCACCAGCCCCGCACACAGCAGAAAGGCCAGTCCACGGCCGCGCGAGAGATCCTCACGCATCAGCTTCCTGAGCGCCTCCGACTGCGCCCCCAGAAGGCCCGCCCGCTCCGGCCACGCCCCGGCCGGGCCGGGTCCCTCCGGAAGCGGCGCCGCACGGAACAACGAACCTCGTGGGGAGGGGTCCGCGTGGGTGGTATTCGTCATGTCGGTCCCTCTGTCGTCCTACTGGTCACTCGGGGTCGGTGGTGCGGCGGGCAAGAAGTCCGAATTGCCTGCAATGATCGCCACCAGGCCGGCGAGCTCACGAACTTGGTGTGGATCCAAGCAGGTCCCTATGACCAGCAGGCCCTTGCCTCCCTCGGGTGGGCAGGCCAGCGCACCCGCCAGACCGGTCCTGAGATCTGCGGGGACCTCCTCCTCCCAGTCCTCCGGAACGGGAACGGGCGGCTGTGACAGAAACCCGATGCCGATCCCCATCTCTGTGGTGAACCGTTCCACATAGGCGACTTGGCCCTTCAACTGCGCGTCGAACACCCTCGACATCAGCTCACCGAGGTCCACCTCGTCAGGGGCCTGCGGCACAGCGACAACCCCTGCTTGCACTTGCCATACGGCCTGGGCGCCCGTGCTGGGGAGCGGTGCCGTGATCACGCCATACATGAGAGCACCGTCGGCGAGGTAGCACTCATGGCACTTCATCAAGCCGTCGACGAACTCCTCCCTGCGACGCGCCGGGGTGTTCGGGTAGGTCAGGCGGATCATCTCGGCGCAACGGGCCCGAGTGGCTTCCTTGTCGGCCCCGTCGGCCAACAGGTCGAACCAGTCGGGGGGAACAAACAGTTCGATCCGGCCGGGCTCAATTCCCGCCACTTCATCGCTCACAACAGTCAATTGGACACCATTGGCTTCTGCGTCAGCGCGCCGAAGTCCCACTTGAAGATTTTACTGACGGTTTCGACGGTGTCACCGCCGCCTTCGGCCGTCAATGCGTGCCCAGCCCAGGTCATATGGAAACTGGCAGCACGCGAGATGAACTCATCCTGGCCCATGACATAGGAAGCGCTGGGCGTACTCTTGGCAAGTTGAAATATTCCGTAGGGAAGTTCCTGAGCAGGACCGATGAGTTGGGGGACCGTCCGCATGGGCGCTCCCGAGAGTTGAGCCGCCGCGAGAACACTGTCCCCCATCTTTGCGCCCAACTTGCCGACCCCGAATCCCACGGCATCCATGATGACGTCCTTGGTCAGCAATGCCTTACCGAAACTCCCCGTTGTGCCGACTGCGGATAGATAGTGAGCCCCCAGCGCAACTCCGGCCAGGGGGAGCGAGGCAGCAGCCATGAACTGCAACCCCGGGATCAGCGCCAGAAGCCCCGTGACGGCACTCAACAGCCCCGCGATGTCCCCGATGAGATCCAACAGAGGGGCAAACGTGCCCAGTAGCTCGATGAGCTGATCGTGCACCCATGACAGCGCATCACCGATCTTGTCGAGCACATCCCCGATGAAGTCACCCAGTCTTTCCCAGAAGCCGGGCTCATTCGGTGCCACATCAATGGCATCTTTCAGACGATCAGCAGCATTTTTCCCTTCCTCCTGATAATTCGCATGGAGAGTCCGCGCCCGCTTGCGCACCTCCTCGACTGGATCGGTGTCGTCATCGGTACCGCTCTCCGTCTCCTTGGTCTCGGCATCAGAGCCGCCCTTCCCTCCATTCCCGTCCTTCTCCTTTTTCTTATCTGCAGCCCTCTTGGCCTCCGCGGCTTCCCGCTCGAGACCGCGGGCCACCTTCTGCTTGTCCTTCATATAGTCGGCCCAGCCCTGGATGACACCTTTTGCCCCGTCGAAGGAGTCGAAGGCTTCCTCCACCTTGGGCCGGAACTCCTCATCCAGCAGCTCTCGGAAGGCGATGGCTGCCTTTCCCCGCCACTCCCCGTCGTCAGCGCCGCGCAGGACCCTTCTGATCTCCCCGAGTGCGGTTGCCGCTCCACGAATCGAGCCGGCAACCTTTTCCACTTCGTCATGGTTTCCCGGGCAAGGGACGAACTCCAACGCGGGGAAGTCATCGATCGTAGGGGAGCTCACTTCTCCTTCGCCGCCTTCGAGAGTGCGGCCGCGAGATCCAGATCCAGTTTTTCAAAGGTATTCTCAATATGGGCCAGAGTCTTCGCCGCCCCCTTCGAGAACTTTCGCAACTGCCCGATCCCGTACTCCCATTCTTCGCCAAAGTCTTCCATACGACGTTCCAGGTCCTTGGTGCCCATCGCTTTGGCGTCTATGTCAGCCATGGCCCGGATCGGTTTGCCGAGAAGGTCCTCGATGTTCCCCAAGTTGCGTCGAACTCGGCTCAGCATTTCACCATCGATGTACAGGTCACTCACGCGCGTTCCTCCCCCTGGTCATACATTTCAGCCGGGTGTTCCATGGGCCAGCCGATTCCGGCGAATTCAAGCCGCTGCCCGGACGTCCTCGGCGCAGGCCGCCGACACCCGCTCCCGCTCACCGGTTGACGGACTGGACCTCCTCGACCGCTACCTGCTGGTCCGCGCCGAACTGGCCGTCGGGCAGCTTCCCGTGTTCGCCCGTGGTGCTGGTCCATCTGATCTTCCAGGTGACGGTCGCCCGAAGGTTGTACGGGGTGTCGCCGGAAGACCTCAGGTACTTCACCCCGCATGCGGGCTCCGTGTCCGCCGGGGTGCCCTTGGTTCGGGGGACGCCGATCCTGCCGCCCTCGATGGGGCACTCCCCCGAGGCGGGGTAGGTCTCGGCGTCGTCCGTTCCCGGGTCGATCGAGAGCGAGACGGGTTCGGCGGTCGTGGTCGCGGAGAGTCCCGAGTTCGGGATGCCCGCCGTGACAGAGACCTTCTTGAACCTCGCTTTGTCCAGCCAGGCCCACGTCGGGAGATTGACCTTCGTCGTCCCCTCGGGTGCCATGGCGATCTCGGTGCCGGGCACGGGCAGTTCGTCGTAGGCATACTCGGCGAGGATCTCCGGTGTCACGGCCAGGGGTTCCTTGGGTGTCTCACCCTCGTCGACCCAGAAGGGCTGCCTGTCGCACGCGCTCGCCTCGGGGTCGCCCTTGCGGTTCGGGTTGGGAGCGGCGGCCCAGAACATCCCCTTTCCCTGCTTGTCGAGGTTGTAGTTCTTGTACGGATGGCCCTTCTTGTAACGGCCGTCGAGGAAGTCGCCCACGAACTCCCCCACTCCGTGGAAGAGCGGTACACCGCCTCCGAAGCCCCGCCACGCCTTGACCGTTTCCTCGATCTCCTTAGGGGAGAACGCGGGCTCGTACCAACAGGCGGGGGGTTCCCAATTGCTGTCCGCGGACGAGAGGTTCCCGGTCTTGGGCGAGTTCGAGTTGCCGTTGACCGACGTCTGAATCTTGGTCTCGACGGTGATGGTGCGGCCGCTCTTGCCGCCCTTCGCCTGCTTGCCGTCCGTCTGGTCCGTCCATCCGGCCCAGGCTGGCGATACTGTCTGCGCGGTGATGGCAACGGCCGCGAGCGCCGTCACCACTACGCCCTTCCGGCTCACGGCTGGCACAGCGCGCTCCCCATCTCCGAGGTGCTGTTGGTGAGCTGCCACACGCCGTCGGCATTCTTGCGCAGACGATCGTTGTAAAGGATGTACGAGTCCTTGCCGGCCGGCGTGACGTGCTTCTTCCCGGTCTTGCGGTCCTTCGTGAACCCCTTGGACTCGTCCGAGCAATAGGTGAGACCGGCCGAGCCGTCCTTGCTGAACTTGACCTTCCGGTCGGTGAAGCGCACCGTTCCCGCCAGCGTCAGATCGGACTTGATGAAGTTGCCGGACCACTCGATCGTCCCGAGCAGCCCCGACCCCTTGCTGTAGAACCGCACAGCCTCCGACTTAGGGTCTTGCTTCTCGATCGACTCGACGATGGCTCGCCAGTACTCCGCGTTGTCGCGCAACACCGCGTCGGCCTTGGCGTCACCCGTCGTCTCGGGAGCGAATACCAGGTCGACGTCCTTCGGCACGGAGATCTTGGGCCGAGTGATCCCGTCAGGCGAAGCCGTGGCCGACGGGGACTTCTGCGCCTCGTCTCCGGAATCTGCGCCCGCGATCTTGTCGTTGCCTCCGGAACCACCGTCTCCTCCTCCGCAGGCAGTGAGGGAGAAGACTGCCGCAGCAGTCATGGTGGCCGCTGCGAGCAGGGCGGGTCGGCGGTTCACGGTCAGCTCCTGTGGGGCGAAGGTTCTCTGGAGTGAACCAAGTTATCCATGAGAGAAAAACGAGGCCACGTCGAGCCCTGCCGCACATCGGGCATACACGGACATCGCAGCCGCACACGCCTACCGTTGGCGCGAATCGATCGCCACCCGCACCGCCTTGATCACTGAGTGCCACACGAGGAGGAACGCTCGGCCAGCCGTTCACGCCCCGCGAAAGCAACGCACGCCCGCCTCAACCCAGATGCGTGTCCCCCAGCGACACCAGCAACCGACGCAACGCCCCGTCGAGAGCCGTACGTTCTTCCGGGGTCAGCGCCGCCAGCATGTTCTCCTCGTTCGCCACGTGGTCGACCACCGCGCGGTCGACCAGGTCCTTGCCCGCCTCGGTGAGGCGGACGCGGATGGCGCGGCGGTCGTTGGGGTCGGGGCGGCGTTGGATCAGGCCCTTGCGTTCCAACTTGTCGAGGCGGTTGGTGATGGCTCCGGAGGTCACCATCGCCGTCTTGAGCAGGCCGCCCGCGGTCAGTTCGTGCGGGGCGCCGACCCGGCGGAGCGTGGCGAGGACGTCGAACTCCGGGAACTCCAGGTTGTACTCGGCGAAGACCCGCTTCATGCCCTTGCTCAGCAGGTGGTCGGCGCGCTTGATGCGGCCCACCAGGGCCATCGCGTCCAGGTGCGAGAGATCCAGGTCGGGGCGTTCGCGGCGCCATTGCGCGCGCAGTTCGTCGATGGCGTCCGCGGGGGCGGACGGGTCGGTGGCATCGGTCTCTGCCGGGGCCGTGGCCTCCCCGCCGGTTCCCCGCGCCTTCACGGCCTCCTGGTCGGCGGTTTGCTGATCGGCGGCTTCCTGACCAGCCATGGGCTTCCTCCTCCTGCACCGGAGCCGGATCTCTTCCGCAATCTCTCAACGTTCAGATACTTGACGTTCACAGACCCACGGCTCATATTTATCTCAACGTTGAGAATAACAGCGTTCAGGGGAACGCCGAGGGGGAGCATCATGTCCATCACCAGCACTCACCGCCCGACCGGCGGCGCCGGGAGCCACTCGGCCCCGGCGCAGGCATCGACACCGGCGCCACGCCCCTCCGCCAAGGCCGCCGCCGGCATCGCCGCCCTCGCCGCCATCGGCCCCGCCACCTGGGGCACCACCTACGTCACCACCACCGAACTCCTGCCCCCCGACCGCCCGTTGCTCGCCGCCGCCCTGCGCGCCCTGCCCGCCGGCCTCATCCTCCTCGCCCTCACCCGGCGACTGCCACGCGGCGACTGGTGGTGGAAGGCCGCCGTGCTCGGCGTACTCAACTTCGGCGCCTTCTTCCCGCTCGTCTTCTTCGGCGCCTACCACCTGCCCGGCGGCGTCGCCTCGACGATCAGCGCGGTCATGCCCCTGCTCGTGGCGGGCTTCGGGGTCGGCGTCCTGAAGGTGCGCCCCACCCGCCGTACGTTGATCGCGGGGTTCGTCGGAGTCGCGGGCGTCGCCCTCCTCGTCCTGCGCGGCAGCGCGGTGGTCGACCTCGCGGGAATCGTGGCGATGCTGACGGCCACCACGCTGATGGCCTTCGCCGTGGTGCTCAGCAAGCGGTGGGGCCGCCCCGAGGGCGTCTCGCTACTGGCCCTGACCGGCTGGCAGTTGACCGCGGGCGGCCTGATCCTGGCCCCCGTCGCCCTCACCGCCGAGGGCCTGCCCGACCACTTCACCGGCTCCAACATCGTCGGATACGCCTACCTCGGCATCGTCGGCACGGCCCTCGCGTACGCCCTGTGGTTCCGCGGCATCGAACGCCTCCCCGCGTCCTCGCTCTCCTTCCTCGGCCTGACCAACCCGGTGGTCGCCACGCTCGCGGGCCTGCTGCTCCTGGGCCAGACCCTGACCGTGTGGCAGCTCGTCGGCCTGGCTCTGGTCCTGGCGAGCGTGCTCCTCGGCCAGGCCAGGAACTACGGCCCCCGGAAGCCCAAGTCGAGCTGACGCCTTGACGCCCCCCCCTCACGCATACAAGACCCCGAGAACCGCAAACCCAAGGAGCACTCCCATGCGCATCACCGTCTTCGGAGCAGCAGGAAACACCGGCAGCCGCATCGTCACCGAAGCCCTCTCCCGGGGCCACGAGGTCACCGCCGTCGTCCGCGACGCCGCCCGCTTCACTGAGCTGCACCCGGACGCCGAACACCGCACGGGCGACGCGGCGAACCCGTACGAGGTAAGGGAGTTGAGCGCGGGACAGGACCTGGTGGTCAACGCCACGAGACCGGCTCCGGGCCGCGAGGGCGACCACGCCACCGTCTCCGCGTCGCTGCTCGCGGGCCTGGCCGGCACCGGGATCCGCCTGCTCGTGGTCGGCGGCGCGGGCAGCCTCACGGTCCCGGGCACGGAGGGGGTCCTCGCGATCGACGACCCGCGTTACGTCCCCGCGGCCTGGCGCCACATAGCCGAGGCGTCCAACGCCCAGTACGACGTGGTCCGCACGGCGGAGTCGGACGTGGACTGGACGTACGTGAGCCCTGCGGCCCTCTTCGAACCCGGCATACGTACGGGCAAGTTCCGCCTCGCCAAGGACGAGCTGCTGGTGGACGCGGACGGCAACTCGGCGATCTCCATGGAGGACTTCGCGATAGCCCTCCTGGACGAGGCCGAACGCCCCGCCCACCACCGCGCACGATTCACGGTCGGCTACTGACCCCTCTGCGATCCAGCTCGAACCACAACAACTTGCCGCCTCGGCCCGTGAGTTCGTGCCCGAGCAGCCACCCGCCCCACGAGTCGGCGCACTCGCACACGAGATGCAGCCCCCGCCCGCCACCGGCATCCTCCGGAGCGGGCGGCGCCGTCGGTCCCCCGAAGGCTCCGGGCGGCTTGTCGAAGGGGGCGGGAATGTGGGAACTGGTGTCCCACACCCCCACTCGAAGCCGGCCGGCCCGCACGGACCGCAGCCGCAGCGAGGCGGGCCCTTCGGTGTGCCGGTAGGCATTGGTGACCAGCTCGGACGTCAACAGCTCGGCAATGTCACCGAGTTCGGCCATGCCGTGCCCGGCGAGGGCGGCCCGCAGGGTCATACGGGCCACGCGCGGGGCGCGGGGGTCATGAGGCAGGTGAAGCGCGTAGGACCAGCCTTCGGGTGGGGTTACGGTGACCATGGATGGCTCCTGGGAGGAGGGGGATTCGGTCCGCTCGACGCAGTTGTCGCCATGCGGTGGCAATGCCACGGATGTGGTGCGCTTCCGCCAGGCGGTTCTGCGAGTTGAGTGGTACGAGATTCACCGTAGGGCGAAGAGTTAGATACTTCTAACTAAACTCCCCAGATGTATCCGTACTTCACTCATGTGAGGGACCGAGAAGTCGCAACGCGCCGCGAGAGGACGCCACTTGCCACCCACCAGCAGCCCCACACTGCGTCAGCGCCGCCTCGGAGCCGAGCTGCGCAAGCTCCGCGAGCGGGCCGGCCTGACCGCAACGCAGGCAGCCGCCCGTCTCGGCGTCAACCAAGCCCGTGTCAGCATGATCGAGACCGGCCGAACACCCATCAGCGCCGACCGCGTCCGCGCCACGGCACGTGCCTACGACTGCTCCGACCTGCCCCTCGTCGATGCCCTGGCCGCCATGACGGGCCGCCGGACCCGCGGCTGGTGGGACGACTACCGAGAGCATCTCCCCGTGGGCCTGATCGACCTCGCCGAGCTGGAGCATCACGCGTCGGCGCTGCGAGTCGCCCTGGTCGTCCACATCCCCGCCCTGCTCCAGACGACCGCCCACGCTCGGGCGCTCTTCAACGAGGCGGTTCCGCCGTTGCGGCAGCACGAGATCGAACACCGTGTCACCCACCGCATCAAACGGCAGGCCATCCTCCACCGAGAGGCCCCGCCCCCGTACCAGGCGGTCATCCACGAATCCGCCCTGCACATGGGATACGGCGGAGCCGCCACCGTACGGGGCCAGCTCCACCACATCCTGGAGATGAGCGAGCTCGAACACGTCACCGTGCGCGTACTCCCGTTCGGCAGGGGGTCCTTCCCCGGCACGGGGCAGCCCATCGACTACCTCAGTGGGCCCGTGCCACAGCTCGATACAGTCCAGCTGGACGCACATCACGGCTGTGAATTCCTCGACGCCGAAGCACAGTTGGAGAAGTACCGCTTCGTGATTGCCCGCATGGAGGAGAACGCGCTGGGGCCCGCCGAGTCCCGCGACCTCATCCACCGCATCGCCCAGGACACCTGAGAGGCACCAGTCATGCCGGAGTTGCCCACCCCCCACTGGCAGAAGTCCACGTTCAGTCCCGACTCCTCGAACTGCGTCTACATATCCGCACCCGCCCCCGCCACGATCCACCTCCGCGAAAGCGACGCCCCCGAGACGATCCTCATCACGGCCCCCACACCACTGCACGCCCTGATACGAACGCTGAAGGCAGCCCGACGTCCCATGCCCTAGGCCGACGGCGGCTGCTGGTACTGGTGATGTGCTTGAGGCGCGTACGGCCGTTGCGCGTACGGAGAGGGACTCAAGTACGGATTCGGGCACGCAGGCGCGGGCACATCGAAGGCTTCCGTGCGCTCACATGCACTTCTTGGCTCCCGACGTCGACGTGACGGAATCCGTCTGCCAGACACCCCTGTCGTTCCTCGTCACCCGGGTGTTGACGAAGGCGTAATCGCTCGCGGAAGCCTCGATCGACCTGTCCACCTTGCCGGTCTTGACGTCCTTGGGATACGTCTTGGTGCCGTCCTTGCAGTACGTCACTGCTGCCACGCCGTCCTTGAGGAAGGTGACTTGGCGGTCGTAGTACCGAACGGTCCCGACGAAGCTCTTGTTCTTCTCCTGGAACCCCTGGATGTACTCCGCCGACGAGATCAGCGCATCGCCCGTCGCATAGAACTTCAACGCCGGGTGGTCCTCGGCGTCGACGGTCACCGCCTCGATCAGGGAATTCACCCAGCGCTCGTTCCGCCAGCACCGCGTCCTTCTTCGGATCCCCGGTCCTGCCACCCTCGAAGACGTTCTTCACGTCGTTCGGGAGCTTGATCTCCGGCCGGTCGCCCCCATCCTCGGACGCCTTCGACGGAGCATCCACTTTCTGGTTACCCCTCTCCGCAGCAGCGACCTTGCCCTTGGACTCCCCGTCACTACTCCCGCAGAGAGCGACAGGACCGCTGCAACGGTGATGGCTGCCGCAGCGAGCAAGGTGGGGCGGCGGTTCATGGTCGACTCCCGAAAATCAGTCTTCATGCTCTCTCACGTAACGGTGGAGCCACACCTCAATGTGGCGCGGTCCCTCGCGCCGATTGAATGGTCTGGGCGGCAGGGCACCATGTCCGCCCCCGCCACCTCACTACCGGTTGACCGACTGCACCTCTCGCACCAGCACGTCCTGACCCGCACCGAACTCCCCGGCAGGCAGGTCTCCGCCCTCTCCCGCCGTGCTCGTCCAGCTCACCTTCCAGGTGAGGGTGGCCTGGAGCTCGTACGGGCCGTCGCCCGACGACCGCAGGTACCGCACTCCACACGGCGGATCCGTGTCCGCCGGTGTGCCCTTGGCCCGGGGCTTACCGATGCGGCCGTTCTCGATGGGGCACTCGCCGGAGGCAGGGTACGTCTCGGCATCCCCCGTGCCCGGCTCGATCTTCAGAGAGACCGGCTCGGCGGTGGTCGTCGCGGACAGGTCCGTCCCCGGCAGACTCGCGGTCACCGAGATCTTCTTGAACCTGGCCTTGTCCAGCCACACCCACGTGGGCAGGTTGACCTTCGTCTCACCCTCGGGCGCCATCTCGATCTCGGTGTCGGGGACCGGGAGTTGGCCGTACGCGTACTCGGCGAGGATTTTGGGCGTGACCGCCAGCGGCTCCTTCGGCGGCTTGCCGTTCGGCACCCAGAACGGGAGCTTGTCGCAGGCCTTGGCGCCGGGTTCGTCCTTGCGCTTGTCGTCTACGGCCGCCGCCCAGAACTGCCCGTCGCCCTGCTTGTCGAGGTTGTAGTCCTTGTACGGGTGGCCTTCCTTGAAGTACGAGTCGAAGACCCCACCCACGAAGTCGCCGACCCCGAAGACCTTCACCTGACGGATCGCCTTGACCGTGGCCTCGATCTGCTTCGGGGTGTAGGCGGGCTCGTACCAGCAGGCCGGCGGGTCCCAGTTGCTGTTCGCGGGCGTGAGTGTGCCGGTCTTCGCGGAGTGCGGGCTGCCTTCGACCGTCGTCTGGATCCTGGTCTGGACGCCGAGGGTCTTGCCTTGGCGGGTGCCCTGCGACTGCTGTTCGCGCCCGACGTCGCCACCGCCGACGGTGTCGCCGCCTCCGGCGTAGGCCGTTGCGGGGACCAGGGCCACAGCCACCGCGAGGCAAGGAGCGATCCAGCTGGACGACGGCTTCCGGGCCCTCACGGCGTGCACTTCTTGGACGCCGTCGTGGACGTGACGGAATCGGTCTGCCACACACCCTTGCCGTTCTTCTTCACACGGGTGTTGACGAAGGCGTAGTCGCTCGCGGAGGGCTCGATCGACCTGTCCACCACGCCGGTCTTCAGATCCTTGGGGTACGTCTTGGTGCCGTCCTTGCAGTACGACACCGCCGCGACACCGTCCTTGAGGAAGGTGACCTGACGGTCGTAGTACCGAATGGTCCCGACGAAGGTCTTCTTCTTCTCCTGGAACCCCTGGATGTACTCCGCCGACGAGATCAGACCGTCGCCCGCCGCATAGAACTTCAGCGCCGGATGGTCCTTGGCCTGGACAGTGACCGCCTCGATCAGAGAGTCGACCCACCGCTCGTTGTCCGCCAGCACAGCGTCCTTCTTCGGGTCCCCGGTCGTGCCACCCTCAAAGACGTTCTTCACGCCCTTGGGCAGCCTGATCTCCGGACGGTCCACCCCGTCGTCGGACGCCTCGGCGGACGGCGACCCGCTCGCCTTGTCGCCCGAGTCCGCGCCCGCGATCTTGTCGCTGTCCTTGGAGGCTCCGTCACTCCCTCCGCAGGCCGAGAGCGAGACGACTGCTGCGGCAGCCATGGCGGCCGCAGCGAGCAAGGTGGGGCGGCGATTCACGGTCAGCTCCTGTGGGGGAAAGGTTCTCTGGAGTGAATGGGGTGAACAAAGCTATCCATGAGGGCCGGGCCATGCCAGCGGCGGGGTCGCCGGACGCGGAAACGGAAACGGAAACGGGAACGGGAACGGGAATGGGGATGGGGATGGGGACGGGGACGGGGATGGGGACAGAAACGGGGAGCGGCCGGGCAGTGCCCCACCGCTCCCCGCTCGACCGTTCCGTTACGCCCCCGCAAGCTTCCAGATCACGGGCTTCCCGTCCTCCTTCTCGGCCCAGTGGACCTCAAGGGACTTCGAACCCGCAGGCACCAGGTACGTCTCGCAGAGGACGTGGCTCTCGCCCGTCTTCCAGCCCTCGAGCTCCAGCTCGTCCTCGCAGCCCGGCGCGTCCTCGGCGGCGCCGATGAGGAGGCCGCCGCGGGTGCCGTCCGCGTAGATCTCCGTCGTCTCCGCCACGTCCGGGGTGTCCTTGAGCGGGGCGCCGCCCTTGTGCGTGATCTTCATGTGGGCGGTCGCCACGACCAGGCCCTTCGCCTTCTTCGGGTCCGAGACCAGCTTCTTGGTCTCGGCCTCCGTGCCCACGTCGACCTTCTGGGCGGCGACGTCGTACGTGACGGTCGCGTCGCCCTCCTTCACCTTGCCCGTGGTGGTCTCGCCGGCCTTCAGCGTGGTGGGCTCCGCCGGCTTGTTCTGGGACTTGGGAGCGTCCGCCTTCTTGTCGTCCGACTTCTTGTCGTCGCCGCCACCGCAGGCGGTGAGCGCGAGGGCCAGTACGGCGACGGGGGCGGCGACGCGCAGCGCGGTCTTCCTGTAAAGCAAAGAGATCTCCTGGCAGATGTGGGTCCGCCGCTCGACTCATGGTGGGGTCGCGAGCGGCAGGGAGAGCCGTCAGCTTAGGAGTTGAATACAGGGAGCGTCGAGATCATTACGGACCATCACCGCTAGCGCGTTGGCGAACGCAACGATTTGCGCGGAGTGGGCGACAACCCCGTCGAGGGCAGCGGTTTTCACGGGGGGTGATGTTCGCTCCAGCGAAGATCGGTGCCTGTGGTGTCGCTGCGACCTACACGTGCGGAGCGGTCAACGCCTGGCTTTAACGCAGCATTTCAGTCCATTGCGATCACCCGCCCGTACGTAACAGTCGCGCAACGCATTGATCCGGTCACCGGCGCCGCCCGCGCGGCCTCCGCTTCGGTCCGGTCGGCCACAGCCTCGGCTTCCGCCGCGCCGCCAGGTCCTCGACCCAGCCCACGGCCACCACCATCAGGCCGATCAACGGCCAGACCAGCACGGTCATCCACAGCATGTACGTCGAGTCGAGCGCCGCGCTCCAGCGTTCGTCCTCCAGGAGCGGCAGGTCGTACGCCATGTCGATGATCGGCACCGTCGCCATGATGAGGAGGTTGTGCCAGAGGTAGATCGTGACCGCGCGGTTGTTGGAGAGCGTGACCAGCCAGTCCCACTTCGCGAGCCGCCCCGGCAACTCCCGCCACGACGGCGCGTACTGGAGCAGGATGACCACGAAGCCGAACGACCACGTCGCCTGCGCCAGCGGGATGTCGTTCAGGTCCCAGCCGTCCGGGCCCAGATGGCCCGACGCCCACCACAGGCCGAACGCCATGACGAGCACCGAGGCCGACACCGCCAGGTAGCGGGGCACCTGCGCCAGCACGCCCTCCTGGTGCGCGAAGCCCAGGACCCAGCAACTGCCGTACACCGCGAAGTCCGAGGCAGCGTTGCCCGTCTCGCCGGGGATCGTGACGACGCCGGTGCCGACCACCGCCGTCAGCGCCAGCGGTGCGAGCAGCGTCGCCCACGGGAGCTTCCGGAACGCGCGCAGCAGCAGGGGGGACGCGATGACGAACCACAGATACGCGCGGATGTACCAGAGCGGGCCCACCGCCTGGACCGCCCAGGTGTCCTCCAGGAGGCCTTTCGCGTCGCCCAGGTGCCACGGGAAGGGCGGAGCACCCACCGGGAACACGTAGTTGACCAGCGACAGCAGGCCCCAGGTGCCCCCGTGGTCGGGGTCATCGGAGACGTTCCAGCCGCCCGCGAAGAGCAGGAGGAGCGCCGCCGCGCCGAACACCCACATGGGGGGCAGGAGACGGCGGACGCGGCCCTTGACCACGTCCCGCGCCGGACGCTTCAGCGAACGCGCCATCAGCGAGCCCGCCAGCGCGAACATCACGCCCATGGAGGGGAAGAGGATCGTCAGCCAGGCCCAGCCGAAGAGGTGGTAGACGACGACGCGGACGAGCGCGAGGGAGCGGAGGAGGTCCAGGTAACGGTCGCGACCACTCGGTACGCGATCACCCGGCACGTGATCACTCGGTACGTGACTACTCGGTACGCGATCGCCCGGCGCACGATCACCCGGCGCGCGACCACCCGGCTGTCCGGGCACGGCCGAAGCCGCCGGAGCGACCGGCACGGGCCCCCGCGCCGGTACGTGGCCACGACTCATCCGACCGGCCTCCGCTCATGTCCGCCCGACCGCTGACGCGGAATGAAGACGGGCGCCGCCACCGCTCCCGTACGCCGCAGCTTCTGCCAGCGGAGGCGGCCGCCGGTGAGCGCGGTGATCCAGGACTGCAGCAGCACGACGTACATCAACTGCCGGTAGAGGATCTGCTGGAGGGGCAGCGCGATCAGGTGGGTCGGTCGTTCGCGGTCCAGGTGGAAGGCCCACGCCGCGCAGGCCGCCTGCGCCCCGAGCACGCCGAGCCACGCGGCGACGGTCTTCTGGGTGGGGCCGAAGACCAGGCCGTAGAGGAGGAAGACATCGATCAGCGGGGCCAGGAGCGGGGCCAGGACCATGAACAGGGACACCAGCGGAAGCCCCACCCGCCCGAAACGGCCGGAGGGACCGGACTCGACGACCGCCCCGCGGTGCTTCCAGATCGCCTGCATCGTGCCGTACGACCAGCGGTAGCGCTGGGACCAGAGCTGCTGGACCGACTCCGGAGCCTCCGTCCAGGCGCGCGCCCGCTCGGCGTACACGACCCGCCAGCCGTCGCGGTGCAGCGCCATGGTGATGTCGGTGTCCTCGGCGAGCGTGTCGTCGCTCATGCCGCCGACCCGCTCCAGGGCGGAGCGCCGGAACGCGCCGACCGCGCCCGGGATGGTCGGCATGCAGCGCAGCACGTCGTACATCCGGCGGTCGAGGTTGAAGCCCATCACGTACTCGATGTGCTGCCAGGCGCCGATGAGGGTGTCGCGGTTGCCGACCTTCGCGTTGCCCGCGACGGCGCCCACGCGCGGGTCGCCGAAGGGCTGCACGAGCTCGCGGACGGTGGACCGCTCGAAGACGGTGTCGCCGTCCATCATCACGATGATGTCGTGCCGGGCGTTGGCCAGGCCGCGGTTGAGGGCGGCGGGCTTGCCCGCGTTCTGCTGGCGTACGACGCGTACGTCCGGCAGGCACAGCCCCTCCACGAGGAGCGCCGTGCCGTCCGACGAGCCGTCGTCGATGACGATGACCTCGACGGGGTGGTCGCCCGCCGTCAGGGAACGGACCGTCGCCTCGACGCACTTGGCCTCGTTGAAGGCCGGGACCAGGACCGAGACCGGCTCGGTGACCGGCGGGCCCCAGCGGAAG
The DNA here is from genome assembly GCF_042880275.1 of Streptomyces sp. NPDC058308. Lineage (NCBI taxonomy): Bacteria > Bacillati > Actinomycetota > Actinomycetes > Kitasatosporales > Streptomycetaceae > Streptomyces > Streptomyces sp. NPDC058308. The sequence continues at coordinate 94,959 of NZ_JBHVZA010000003.1, read as the reverse complement.
CCGCGCCCGCGCACCCGGCGCGCGTGCACCGCCGAGAGCAGCAGCATCAGCCCGAAGCGGGTGAAGACCAGGACGCCGATGACGACGAGTGCCACGACGAGCGCGTCGGTGAGGTGCTCGGACGCGCCGACCAGGACGACCCAGGCCTTCCCCTTCCACAGCTCGACGCCGGTCACCCGGGTATGCGCGCTCGGCGCGTCCAGGGCTCCGGTGAGATGCGTGAACTCGTAGCCCCGCTGCTGCAGTTCGGGCAGGAAGCGGTCCAGCGCGGCGACGGTCTGGGAGCGGTCGCCGCCGGAGTCGTGCATCAGGACGACGGCGCCCGCGCCGCCCCGGGGCGTGGCCCCGCGGACGATCGCCCTGACACCGGGGCGCTTCCAGTCCTCGCTGTCGGTGTCGTTGACGACGGTGAGGTAGCCGCGGCTGCCCACGTACTTGGTGACCGGGTACGACGTGTCGTCCATGGCGTTTGCGAAGGACGAGTACGGCGGGCGGAAGAGCGAGGTCCGGATGCCTGCCGCGCCCGCGAGGGCCAGCTGGCTCTGCGACAGTTCCCGGTCGATGCGGCCGGTGGACTGGTAGGAGAGGTCGGGGTGGTTGAACGTGTGAAGGCCGACCTCGTGCCCCTCGTCCACCATGCGCCGGACGAGGTCCGGGTAGCGCGAGGCCATGGTGCCGGTGACGAAGAAGACGGCGTGGGCGTGGTGCTCCTTGAGGACGTCGAGGATCTTGGGCGTCCACTCCGGGTCGGGGCCGTCGTCGAAGGTCAGCACGAGCCGGTGGTCGGGCACGCTCAGGGTGGCCTCGTGCCCGCCCCGGGTGTCGATGACCGGGCCGCCCTCCAGGATCTTGCGCGGCACGTGGTCGGTGGGCGCGGGCGGTCTGACGCGGTGGTCGGCCAGGATCTCGCTGTGCACGTATCCGCGCAGCATCAGCATCGCGAGCAGCGCGACGAGAAGCAGGGAGGGCAGTAGGTAGCGCAGGGGCAGGCGACGGCAGCGGCGATTGCGGCGGGTCGTTGCGCCGGGCGGGGCGGGGGCAGCGGGCGTACCGGGTGGGGCGGGCGCGGCGGGCGGCGGCCCAGGCCTGCCGGGCGTACCGGGCGTGCCGGGCGTGCCGGGCGTGCCCGGCGTGCCGGGCGTGCCCGGCGTGCCGACGGGTGCCTCGCCGTGCCGCCCCGAGCGATAGCCCCGGTCGGCACGTGCGGGCCGAGTACGACGGCTCTGCGCGCGACGGCCGCCCGCGGTGCCGTTCCGGAAGCGGTCCGACCAGCCCCCGGTGGTACGGGAGTTCATCGCTGTACGCCCCCCGAGGAGGACCCGGCGCCCGGGGCGGCACCGGGAGGCGTGTAGGCGACGGGAACCTCACCGCCGCTGCCGCCGCTGCCGCCGCTGCCGCCAGCAGTGCCACCGCCGTTGGTCCCGGGCGCCGGGGAGCCCGGGGCCGGGGGCGGGTCGACGGGCGGAGAGGCCGGTTCGGTCGGGGCGGGGGGCGGGCCCGCGGCGCCGCCGGTCGGGGCCGGGGCGGGGGCGCCGCCCGTCGGGCCCGGGCCGGGGGCGGGCTTGGTGTCGCGGTCTCCGGCGTCGGGGCCGGGCCGCGCGCCGGTCGCGCCGCCGTCCTCGGCCAGGGAGGGGGCGGGCCCGGCGCCGACGCCGAGTTCGGGTGCCGTGCCGGAGTCGTCCGTCGCGTCGGTCTGCGGGGACACCCGGCCCGGGGCGGGCGGGCCGGCCGGAGCCGCCGAGCGGCCGGGCGGCGTGTCCACCGTGCCCGCCGGCCTGTCGTCCCTGGGGCCCGGCACGGGCAGCCAGGGCGCGCTGGAGTTGCCGGAGAACAGCGTGCCGACGATGACCGCCGCGTACACCGCGCAGACGAGGCCGACGATCACTCCGAACCGGCGGTACCTGCGGCCGCGCCGACCCGTCGCGTCGACGAAGACCGGGCCGTCCGCCTCGCCCTCCCGGCCGGGTTCGGCGGACAGGTCCGCCAGCTGTCGACCCAGGCCGTCGATCTGAACGGTCACCTCGTTCGGATCGTGCGTATCTCCTGGTCGGGCAGCTTCTCGCCACGTTTCCATGCGCACGTACAAACCCCCACATAACCGACTCGGGGTGCGCGTGCGGCCACGAATGCCCGCTGTCCGGACCGGGCCCCCACCCGAGCCGAGCGCTCCCCCTGTGCCACTGCACTTGAGCCATGTGTACGCGCCGGAGCCGGAGTGTGCTTATCAGTCAGGCCCGGCTCATCATGATGAGTGAATCTGCGGCAGGAACCCATGCGTTCGCGGGCATCTCCAACCATCCTTCCTCGGCGGCGAGCGCGACGGCAGCCGTCCGCAAGGCGGTGATACCCGGATGAATAAGTCCTTTTCGCCACACCAGCGACACCGGGGAGAGCGGCACGGGGTCGGTCAGCGGCCGCAGTTCCGCTCCCGGCATGGCCGGAAAGTCCACCACCGCCAGGACCGGATTACGGCTCTTCGCCATGACTCGTTCGAATTCCTCGACGCCGACGGCGAGCGGTGCGGGTGGCGCGATGCCGATGCCACGCCCCTCGAAGAGCCGGCGTGCGAGGTCGGTCCATTCGGGGGTCCTGGGGTTGCCCGCACCCGCGTACACGGTCTCGCCCGCCAGCGCGTCGAGCGGCACCTCGGCGAGCTCCGCCAGCGGATGTCCGGTCGGCAGCAGCACGGCCATCGGCTCGTACCGCACGGGCTGTTGGCACAGTCCGGCCCGCAGCTCGGGGCCGAGTCCCGCGAACCGTCCGAAGGAGACGTCGAGCCGCCCGGCGGCCATCTCGGCGGCCGCGCCGGTGAGTCCGCTCTCGAAGCGGGCCATCAGCTCGCACTCCGGGGCGAGTTCGCGGGCCCGCGCCAGGACGCTCCCGAAGACCAGACCCGGACTGTTCACGTCGACGAGCAGCGGCCGCGCCGGGCCGGCGACGGCGTCGGCCAGGTCGTCCTGGGCCGCCAGGACCCGCCGCACGTGCGGCAGCAGCCGCTCGCCGTCGGCGGTCAGCGTCACCTGCCGGGTCGTACGCGCGAACAGCTGGGTACCCAACTCCCGCTCCAGGCGCCGCACATCGCGGCTCAGCGCCTGCTGGGCGACGTACAGCCGGGCGGCCGCGCGGGTGAAGTGCAGCTCTTCCGCGACCGCCACGAAGGCGCGCAGCAGCCGGGGGTCCACGTCTCGGCGCACGCCACCGCGTACGACTGGTTCTGCGGTCATCGCAGGAACCTACAACGCACGTGCGTGAATCGGCACCCAGAAGGTGTTGGACCCCGCCGATCACCCCCGGCGAGGCTGGCTCCATGCCCAGCGACACCCCGGCCCGCCCACGCCGTCCCCGTTCACACCCGCCCCGTCCACACCCGCCCCGTCCACGCCGTCCCCGCGTCCTCCTCCCCCGCACCCCTTACGCCCGCCTCTTCGCGATACCCGGCGCCACCGCCTTCACCATCGGCAACCTCGTCGCGCGCCTGCCCATGGGCATGTTCAGCGTGAGCGCCGTCATCATGATCTCCGGGGCCCGCGGTTCGTACGCCCTGGCCGGCGCCGTCACCGCCACCGGACTCGCGGCGACCGCCGTCGTCGCGCCCTGGACGGCCCGGCTCGTCGACCGCCACGGCCAGGCGCGCGTCGCCGTCCCCGCCACCCTCGTCGCCGCCCTCGGCTCGCTCTCCCTGCTGCTGTGCGTGCGCTACGGAGCGCCCGACTGGACGCTCTTCGCGTCGTACGCCGCCACGGCCACGACCCCCAACACCGGAGGCATGTCCCGGGCCCGCTGGGCCCACCTCCTCAAGAACGACGCGCGGGCCGTGCACACCGCCAACTCCTTCGAGCAGGCCGCCGACGAGCTCTGCTTCATGCTCGGCCCGGTCCTCGCCGCCTTCCTCTGCGGCACGCTCTTCCCCCAGGCGGGCACCCTGACCGGCGTGATCCTGCTGGTCACCGGCGTGCTCGTCTTCGCCGCCCAGCGCACGACGGAACCCCCGCCCCGGCCCCGTACGAGCACATCCACGGGCACATCCACGAGCACGTCCGCCGAGGCGAAAACGCCCCTTCGCGCGCGCGGGATGCCCGCCCTCCTCGCCGCCTTCCTCGCCACCGGAGCGGTCTTCGGCTCCCTCGAAGTCGTCACGATCGCCTACGCGGACGCTCAGGGGCACAAGGCGGCCGCGGGAGCGGTCCTCGCCCTCCAGGCCGCGGGTTCCTGCGCCGCGGGCCTCGTCTACGGAGCGGTGACACCGCGCGGGCCGCTCGGCCGCCGCCACCTCCTGTGCGCCGCCGCGATGGCGGCCCTGATGACGCTGCCCCTGCTCTCCGTAGTGGCGACGGACTCGCTGATCGTCCTCTCCGGAGCGCTGCTTGTCGCCGGGATGGCGACGGCGCCCACGATGGTCACCGGCATGACGCTCGTCCAGCGCCGCACCCCCGAGGGGCGGTTGAACGAGGGCATGACCCTCGCCGTGACCGGCCTCCTCGGGGGCATCGCGTGCGGCGCGGCGGGCGGCGGCTGGGTGGTGGAGCACCTGGGCGCCGCCGCGGGCTACGGGGTGCCGGTCGCCGCCGCCTGCTGCGCGCTGCTGCTCAGCAGCGCACAGGCTTGCGCCACGAGCACTCGAGGTCGCCGCCGTCCCGCTCGGCCGCGCGCGTCGAACGCGGCGTGAGAGGGACGGCCCTGTCCTCGGTCGAGGAGGCGAGGGTCACCACGATCGCGTCCTCGAGCGCCTTCACGGACGACGGCAGGTAGTTGTTCAGGATGATGCTGAAGACCAGTTCGCGGCCGTTCTTGTCCTTGACGTAACCGGACAGTGCGGACGCCCCCGTCAACGTACCTGTCTTGGCGTGGACGTTGAGGGCCGCCGGAGTCCCGCACATCCGCGACCGCAGCGTGCCGCCGGTGAACTTGCCCGGTGCGCACGCCACCGGCAGGGACGCGTACCAGTCGGCGAACCACGGCTCGCCCCGCACCGACCGCAGCAGCGTGATGTACTGCTCGGCCGCCACGTTGTCCTTGCGCGAGAGCCCGGAGCCGTCGACCTGACGGATCTTGCCCGGGTCGACGCCCGCCGTCTTCAGGTACCCGCCGATCGCGGTGAGGCCGTCGCCCCAACTCCCCGGCCTGCCGGTCGCCTTGTGTCCCATGGCCTTGGTGAGGCTCTCCGCGTGCATGTTGTTGGAGAGCTTCATGAACGGGACCAGGAGGTCCTTGAGCTTCATGGAGTCGTGCGAGGCCAGCTGCCGGGCGCCCTTCGGCGTGGCGGTCCCTGTCCTGGTCGGGCCGCTCACCCGCACGCCGTGCGCGGCGAGGGCGTCGCGGAAGACGGCGGCCGCGTATCCGGTGGGCTCCCAGACGGTCACCCACTCCTTGGTGGTGTCCCCGCCGACGGGGACGGTGCCGCTGACGGTGATGGTGTTCCTGCCGTGCTGCCGCTCCACGGCGACGGTGTCGGCGCCGCCCCCGGCGACGGTGGTCGCCCGCAGATCGATGTCCACGTAGCGGGTCTTCGGCGTCACGCTCACGCGCGGCTTGTCACCCGCCCGTGCCCCGGGCGCCACCTCGACGATGACCGTCCCGGTGTCGTAGTCCGTGTCGGGCGCGACACTCAGGGCGCTGATCTGCGCCGCGTAGTACGAGGACTCGTCGTCGCCGCTCCACGTGTCGCCGATGCGCCGGTCGTCGAAGCGGGTGTCGTCGGCGACGAGCCGCCCCGAGACGCGCCGGATCCCCGAGTCGGCGATCTTCGCGGCGAGTTGGTCGTAGTCCTTGGCGAGCGTCGTGGGATCGCCGGTGCCGCGCAGGTACAGATCGCCCCGGAGCGTCCCGCCACGCCGGGGCCCGGCGGCGAGGACGTCGGTGGTGAAACGGTGGTCGGGGCCGAGGAGTTCCATGGCCGCCGCCGAGGTGAGCAGCTTGGTGTTGGAGGCGGGCATCAGGCGCCCGCTGGAGCGGTGCTGGTACAGGACGTCGCCGGACGCGGAGTCGGCGACGACGACACTGGCCACGCCGCCCTCCATGCGCGGGTCGCCGAGGATGGTGTCGATGGCTTCGGGCAGTCCCGACCGGTCGGAGTCGGCCCCGGCCGGGGAGCCTGCGGAGAGGCCGGCCGCCGCGACGGCGAGCACGGCGGGCCAGATCCAGTGGCGCATGCGGGTGTGGACGCGTCTCACGGGTCTCTTCATGACCCTGGAGCATCCCCGAATCGGGCGCCCCGCGACAGACCCCGCTCCGGGCGGCGATCCGCGGATCACCAGGAAAAAGCCCCCTGGCCCGAGGGCCAGAGGGCTTTCGCCTCACATGGGAATTGTGGAGATGGCGGGAATCGAACCCGCGTCCAACGGTGCAGAATCAGGGCTTCTCCGTGTGCAGTTCGCTGCGATTTTCTCGGCCCCGGTGATCACGCGAACAAGTCGCCGACGGGCCCAGTCACTGTTTGATTTCCTTCTAGGCCCCGTGACCGGGTCTAGAAGTTTAGTTCCCTAGCTGATGCCAGGATCCGGGTCGGGAACAGCCCCGGGCTGACACTTCGCAAGTCGCTACTTAGGCAGCGAGGGCGAAGGAATCGCGCTTGGTGTTGGCGATTATTTTTTGCGACATATGGTTTACGAGATCATTGCCGCTTCCTCGACACGCTTCCCCTGCTTCGACATCCGCTGTCGAAACCGATCATCCCCATGTTGATTTTTCAAGGTGGATCTTTCGATCCGGGCGCCCCGTCACCAGCGGAGCACGGCCCATCGTACGTGAACAACGTGCGACGGTGCCAGCCTATTCCTGTCGGGCGGGCTCAGGGCCGGCCCTAGGCGATGCCCTGCCGGCGGCGCACCTCCGAGATCGCGCGGCTCGTCTCCCTCGTGTCCTGCTTCTCGCGGAGCGTCTGCCGCTTGTCGTACTCCTTCTTGCCCTTGGCCAGCGCGATCTCGACCTTGACCCGGCTGTCCTTGAAGTACAGGGCGAGGGGCACGATCGTGTGACCCGTCTCCTGCGACTTGGACTCCAGCTTGTCGATCTCGGCGCGGTGCAGCAGCAGCTTGCGCTTCCGCGTGGCGGAGTGGTTGGTCCAGGTCCCCTGGACATACTCCGGGACGTGGATGTTGTGCAGCCACGCCTCGCCGCCGTCGATGTGCACGAAGCCGTCCACCAGGGAGGCCCGGCCCATCCGCAGCGACTTGACCTCGGTGCCCATCAGGACCAGGCCGCACTCGTAGGTATCCAGGATGTGGTAGTCGTGCCGCGCCTTCTTGTTCTGCGCGACCATCTTCCGGGCAGGGGCCTTCTCAGCGGCCTTCGCGGCCTTGCGCTTTACCTTTTCCTTCGCCATAGTGCGGCCATTTTCGCACTACGAGGGGGGTCCGAGGCCAGTCAATACCGTCTCGGCCCGCTTCTCGGCCCCGGCCTCGGCCTCCAGGTCCGGCTTGATGCCCCGGCCGTCCACCGCGCGCCCCGACGGGGTGCGGTAGTGGCCGACGGTCAGCTCGGCGACGGATCCGTCCGGCAGGCGGCTCGGCATCTGGACCGACCCCTTGCCGAAGGTCCTCGACCCCACCACGACCGCGCGGCCGCGGTCCTGCAGGGCGCCCGTGAGGAGCTCGGCCGCGCTCATCGTGCCGCCGTCGACGAGGGCGACCACGGGTCTGACCGTGTCGCCGCCCCGCGCGGCGTGCAGCGCCTTCTGCTCCCCCCGTACGTCGTACGTGGCGACCAGGCCGCCGTCGACCAGCGCGGACGCGGCGGTGACCGCCTCCGACACCAGCCCTCCGGAGTTGCCGCGCAGGTCGAGCAGTATCCCCGCGCCCTCGGGGGCCGTGCGCACCGCGGCCCGCACGGCCTCTCCGGAGCCCTTGGTGAACGCCTCGACCTTGATCAGGACGGCCCCGCTGGGCAGCCGGCTGACCGTGACGGGGTCCGTGGAGAGGTGGGCCCTGCGCAGCGTCACCCGCCACGCGCGCGCGTGGCGCTCCATGCCGAGGGTCACCGGGGTGCCCGCCCGGGCGCCGCGCAGCAGGGCAAGGACCTCCGTGACGGGCCGGCCGGTGACGCGCTCGCCGTCCACGGAGCGCAGCCGGTCGCCCTCGCGGAGCCCGGCCCGGTCCGCGGGCCCGCCCCGCTGGACCCGGGACACCTCGATGAGCCCGTCGGCCGTGCGCCGGGCCCACAGGCCGACGCCCGTGTACCCGCCGCCGAGGGCCTTCTCGAACTCCTGGTACTCCCCCGACGAGTAGACCGAACCCCAGCGGTCCCCGCTGCGGCTGACCGCCTCCTCGGCGGCCTTCTTGCCGGACTTGCCGTCGGCCATGGCCTCGGCGGCCGCGTCCGCGGCCTCCTCGGCGGTGCCGGAGCGCACCGAGGGAGGTGGCGCGTTCCTGCCGTCGTCCGCCGCGTCGCTCCAGGAGCCGGTGGCGGCTCCGGTGGCGAGGACGCTCGCGAAGACCAATGTCAGGGTCGCCCCGCGGCGGATGCGGCGGGGCGCGGAGAACCGGTCGGTGAACCGGTCGAGGCCTGACATGACGGTGAGTCTAGGACAACGAAGGGCGCCGTACGGTGGGTTGAACCGCACGACGCCCTGACACGCTGAGGGCTCTTGTCACACCTTCAGGTACTTGCGCAACGCGAAGAACGCGGCAAGCGCGGGCATCAGAAGGCCGATCGCGAGCACCAGCGGCAGCTTGGCCAGGACCGCGTCCCAGCCGATGAAGTTGATCAGGTTGATCTTCTCGGAGAGTTCGAGACCGTGGTCGATCATGAAGTACCGGCCGACCAGCAGCATTCCGCAGGCGAGACCGCCGCCGATGAGGCCGGCGACCGCGGCCTCCATGATGAACGGCATCTGGATGTAGAAGCTGGACGCGCCGACCAGCCGCATGATGCCGGTCTCGCGTCTGCGGCTGAACGCCGATACGCGCACGGTGTTGACGATCAGCATCAGCGCGACGACGAGCATCAGCGCCATCACCGCCACGGCCGCCCAGTTCATGCCGTTGAGCAGTTCGAAGAGGTTGTCCAGATAGTCCTTCTGGTCCTCCACGGACTGCACGCCGGCCCGCCCCGAGAAGGCGGTCGCGACCACCTGGTACTTCTCCGGGTCCTTGAGCTTGACGCGGAACGACTCCTGCATCTGGTCCGGCGTCAGCGAGCTGGACAGCGGGGAGTCGCCGAACTGCTCCTTGTAGTGCTTGTACGCCTCGTCCGCCGACTCGTGCTGGACCTTGTCCACGACGGGCATCTTCTTCAGATCGCCGAGGATCTGGTCCTTCTGCTCGTTCGTGACGGCGCCCTTGGCGCACTTGGGGTCCTGCTCGGCGTCGGCCTTGTTGCACAGGAAGATCGAGACGTTGACCTTGTCGTACCAGTAGCCCTTCATCGTGCTCACCTGGTCACGCATGAGCAGCGAACCGCCGAACAGGGCGAGCGAAAGCGCTACGGAGACGATGACCGCGAAGGTCATCGTGAGGTTCCGGCGGAGACCGACGCCGATCTCCGACAGGACGAACTGGGCGCGCATGGCGGCCTTTCAGTGGATCAGGTGGATCAGACGGTACGAGCGAGACGGGGTCGTCAGTGCTGGTAGCCGTAGACGCCGCGCGACTGGTCGCGGACGAGACGGCCCTTCTCCAGCTCGATGACCCGCTTGCGCATCTGGTCCACGATCTGCTGGTCGTGGGTGGCCATCACGACGGTGGTGCCGGTGCGGTTGATCCGGTCGAGCAGCTTCATGATGCCGACGGACGTCTGCGGGTCGAGGTTGCCGGTCGGCTCGTCGGCGATGAGGAGCTTGGGGCGGTTGACGAACGCGCGCGCGATCGCGACGCGTTGCTGCTCACCGCCGGAGAGCTCGCCGGGCATCCGGTCCTCCTTGCCGCCGAGGCCCACGAGATCGAGGACCTGGGGCACGGACTTGCGGATCTCGCCGCGGGACTTGCCGATGACCTCCTGCGCGAAGGCCACGTTCTCGCCGACGGTCTTGTTGGGCAGGAGGCGGAAGTCCTGGAAGACGGTGCCCAGCTGGCGGCGCATGTGCGGCACCTTCCAGTTGGACAGGCGCGCGAGGTCCTTGCCGAGGACGTGCACCTGGCCGTGGCTGGTGCGCTCCTCACGCAGGACGAGCCGCAGGAAGGTGGACTTTCCGGAGCCGGAGGACCCCACCAGGAAGACGAACTCACCCTTCTCGATCTCTAGGGAGACATCCCTGAGCGCGGGGCGGGTCTGCTTCGGATAGGCCTTGGAGACGTTGTCGAATCGGATCACGGATGCACCACGGGTTGCCGGGGGTAGGTGAGCGTGACCCTACGCGAAGCCGGTGCACGAGCGCAGTCGGCGTCCTGAGTTGCGCGGATTGTCTCGGAAGTACGGGGGTACGGATCCGCCGTAAACCGTCGAGAGGCGGCGGGCCGCGCCGAAATCCGCGGAAGCTGGCACAGTGGTAGGGGGAACGATTGAGTTCCCCCCAGCGTTGGGCAGGCTGAGACTGTGCGGGAGGAGAAGCGCATGACCCTGGATCGGTTGGTATGCGCGAACTGCGCAGCGCCCGTGAGTGAAGGCCGCTGCCCCGTGTGCCGGGCCAGTCGCGCGCGCATGCAGCAGGAAGGCCCCTTCGCAGGGCTCAACCCCGCGGCACTGATAGCGCTGCTCGTCGTGCTGATCGCGGCGCTCGCGCTGCTGGCGCACCAGAGCGCGTAGCAGCACTTTTCACCGCCCGGAGCGGACACGAAGAGTCACGGCACGCATCGGCGGAGACATCGAAGAAGGGCCCGGAGCTTCGCGAAGCTCCGGGCCCTTCTTTCACACGTACGTGGCGTACGTCACCGCCTGGGTCAGGCAGCGGCGCCGCGGTTGCCGACGAGGCGCGGCAGGACGCGGAAGCCGATGCCGCCGGCGATCATCGTCGCGGCACCGATCAGCAGGAACGTGGTCTCGGCGGCGCCGGTCTCGGCGAGCTCGCCGCCCTTGCCGCCCTTGCCGCCCTGGTCGGCGGTGTGGCCGCCCTGCTCGACCGGCTTGGAGCCGGTGTCGGTCAGGCTGTCCTTGCCCTTGCCCTGCTCGACGGGGGCGGCGCCGCCGTCGGGGTCGGTGTCGTTGCCGCCGTGGCCGCCACCGTTGCCGGTGTTGCCGCCGTCACCGTTGCCCGGGTCGGTCGGGTCCGTGGTGGGGTCCTCGGTCGGTTCGGTGGTGGGCTGCGTCGGGTCCGGGTCCTCGGTGGGCTCGGTCGGCTCCTCCGTCGGCTCCTCCGGGTCGGTGGGCTCCTCGGTGGGCTCCGGCGGCTCGTCCGTGGGCTCGTCCGGTCCCGGGATCTCCGGGTCCTCGGCGCCCGGCACGTCCACGTCCACGCCGACGCCGCTCTCGTCGGCGTGCGCGCCGACGCCCACACCGCCGAGGTCGACACCGACGTCGAGGGCCGAGGCGGCACCCGCGGCGGTCAGCGAGGCACCGGCGGCGATCACGGCGCCGGCGGCTATCCGCGCGACACGGATCCGCGTCTTCTTGGTCATCTGGCTGCTACCCCCAGTAGCTCAATTGTCAGTGAGGCAGCGTCCGGGGCCGTATTCGCCGGGGGCGATTCGATCAGCCCCCACGGATCCCACGCGCCCCAGGAATACGCATGCCGCGCGCTAGCCTTTCCACTTTTCACAGCAGCGTCAAGGTCGTTGCGGGCGCGATGTCCGATATCGGGGTAGTTGACCGTCCTACGGAGATGTGACTGTGACGTAAAAGGCAACTGCCGCCTCTTGGGCGGCAGTTGCCTTGTCGATAAAGCCGTTCTCGGCGGCTTTTACTTCTCCTGCTGCTTGCGCCAGCGAATTCCGGCTTCCAGGAAACCGTCGATCTCGCCGTTGAAGACGGACTCGGGATTGCCGACCTCGAACTCCGTCCGCAGGTCCTTCACCATCTGGTACGGGTGCAGGACGTACGAACGCATCTGGTTGCCCCAGGAGTTGCCGCCGTCGCCCTTGAGGGCGTTCATCTTCGCCTGCTCCTCCTGGCGGCGACGCTCGAGGAGCTTCGCCTGGAGGACGTTCATCGCGGTCGCCTTGTTCTGGATCTGCGAGCGCTCGTTCTGACAGGAGACGACGATGCCGGTCGGCAGGTGGGTCAGGCGCACCGCGGAGTCGGTGGTGTTGACGCCCTGGCCGCCGGGGCCCGAGGAGCGGTACACGTCGACGCGCAGCTCGCTCTCGTCGATCTCGATGTGGTCGGTCTGCTCGACCACGGGGAGGATCTCGACGCCGGCGAAGGAGGTCTGGCGGCGGCCCTGGTTGTCGAAGGGCGAGATGCGCACGAGGCGGTGGGTGCCCTGCTCCACGGAGAGCGTTCCGTAGGCGTACGGGACGTTGACGGCGAAGGTGGTCGACTTGATGCCGGCCTCTTCCGCGTACGACGTCTCGTAGAGCTCCGTCTTGTAGCCGTGGCGCTCCGCCCAGCGCAGGTACATGCGCTGCAGCTTCTCGGCGAAGTCGGAGGCGTCGACGCCGCCGGCCTCCGCGCGGATGGTGACGACGGCCTCGCGGGAGTCGTACTCCCCGGAGAGGAGGGTCCTGACCTCCATCTCGTCCAGCGCCTTCTTGACGGCGGTGAGCTCGGACTCGGCCTCGGCGCGGGTGTCCGGGTCGTCCTCCTCCTCGGCCATCTCGAACAGCACGCTGAGGTCGTCGATGCGCCCACGGAGCGCCTCGGCCTTCCTGACCTCCGCCTGGAGGTGGCTCAGCTTGCTGGTGATCTTCTGCGCCGCGTCGGGGTCGTCCCAGAGGGACGGTGCGGCCGCCTGCTCCTCGAGCACGGCGATATCGGCCCTCATCTTGTCGAGGTCCAGGACGGCCTCGATCGACTCCATGGTCGAGGAGAGGGACTTGAGCTCTTCGGATACATCGACGACTGCCACGACTCCAGCGTAACGGCTACGGCAACCGGGGCGGGCCCTGCGGGGCCCTGCGGGGGGCGGGGCGGTGGGGGTGGGGGGCTTTCCGGTTGCGCTCGGCTGCGGGTGGTGGGGGCTGGCCGCGCAGTTCCCCGCGCCCCTGAGGGGGCGCCTGCGGCTCGGGCGGTACGTACGTCCGCTTTCGCCTGCGGGCCGCCGTCGGCTGAGCGCGCAGTTCCCCGCGCCCCTGAGAGGGCACCTGCGGCTCGGGCCGTATGCACGCCCGCTTTCGCCTGCGGGCCGCCGTCAGCTGGGCGCGCAGTTCCCCGCGCCCCCGAGAGGGCACCTGCGGCTCGGGCGGCATGTACGTCCGCTTTCGCCTGCGGGCCGCCGTCAGCTGAGCGCGCAGTTCCCCGCGCCCCTTGCGGGGCGCCTTTGGTGCGGGACGAGGTGGACTACTCAGGGGCGCGGGGAACTGCGCGAGCGACCCCCACCTCCCGCAGGCGGAGATGCGACAGAGGCCCCCGCCCCACACGCCCGCAGGCGGGGACAGCGGGGCGGAGTCAGGGGGTCCGGGGAGCTGAGTCGCTCGGCTCCGAGGGGGGCGTGTCCGTGTCGTCGCCGCTCGTAGCGGCCCACGTGCCGATGCCCGCCGCGGCGACCAGCACCACACCCGCCACCCCCAGCGTGATCCGGCGCCGCCGCGCCGAGGCCCGGTGCTTGGCGGAGCCGGGCCGCGCCGCGCCGGACGCGCGCGGCGCGCGGGCCGTGCCGCGGGCGCCGCCGGCCAGCTCGTCGGGGCCAGGCACCCGCATCGAGGTGTGCGTGTCGCGGTTGGAGTCGGCGGAGGCGGAGCCAGGGACGAGAGGGACCGCGCCCCGCCGGGGAGCGCTCGGGCGCGGCTCGGGGGCGGCGTCCTCGTACGCCTCCTCGGCCTGCGAGGCCTCCGTGTCCGGTTCGTCGACGTCCAGCGGCGGCATCCCCGCGACCAGCGGCAGCAGCTCCCGCAGGCGCGCGGCCAGCTCGGAGGCGCGCAGCCGGGACGCGGGCGCCTTCGCCAGGCACTGGACGAGGAGCTGCCAGAGCTCCTCGGGGATGCCGGGGAGGGGGACCACCGTCTCGGTGACGTGGCGGCGCAGGACCGCCCCGGGGTGCCCGCCGCCGAACGGTGTGAAGCCCGCGAGGAGTTCGTACAGGACGGTCGCCAGCGCGTAGATGTCGACGGCGGCGCGCGGCGGCAGGCCCTCGATGATCTCGGGGGCGAGGTAGTCCGGCGTGCCGATGATCTTCGTCGCGCGGGTGCGGCGCGGGGAGTCGATCAGCTTGGCGACGCCGAAGTCCGTGAGGAGGGCCGGGTGGGCGCCGCCGGGTCCGAGAGGGCCCTGCATGTCCAGGAGGACGTTCTCGGGCTTGACGTCGCGGTGCACGATGCCGGCGGCGTGCGCGGCGGCGAGGCCGTCGGCGACGTCCGCGGCGATGGCGACGGCGGCCTCGGGGGCGAGGCGCCGCTCGCGCTCAAGACGGGTGCGCAGATCCGTGCCGCGGACGAGGTCCATGACAAGCGCCAGGTCGTTGCCGTCGACCACGAGGTCGTGGACGCCCACCACGCGCGCGTGGTCGAGGCTGAGCAGAGCCGTGCGCTCCTGGACGAAGCGGCCGACGAGTTCCTGGTCGGAGGCCAGGTCCTCGCGCAGCAGCTTGATGGCGACGGGGCCCTCGGGGCCGTCACCGAGCCACACCGTGCCGGCGCTGCCACGGCCCAGGATCTGGTGGGCGGTGTACCGGCTGCCGATCTTGCGCGTCAAGACTGCTCCTACGGATGCGTGTTGGCGACAAAACTACGCGGCCTTGCCGCCAACCTTCACTCCGGGAGCAGAAATCACTCTGCAGATGTCGACAAATCCCCGAAGCCGTCCGGGGATCGCCGGGATCGCCGCCCGCTAGGCCCTGTCGTCAAACTCGCGTCGTTCGCCCAAAGGGCGGCCTCGCGGCGTCTGGTGCGTGCGATCGCAAGGCGGAGGGTCATCCCGGTACTGGGCGTACCGGGATGAGCCCGACAACGCGGCGAGCGTGCGTGCCAGGCGTCGCGAGGCAGACGGGAGTTTGACGACAGGGCCTAGGTGCCGTTGATCTTCCCGGCCCACTCGCTGACCTTGTCGTACGCGTCACCGAGCTGGCCCCAGAAGCTCTTCGTCGTACCGATCCAGTCCTGGAGCGGGCTGAACTCCCAGACCAGCCAGCTCGCGACGAAGAGGATGAGGATCGTGAACAGGCAGCCCTTGAGGCAGCCGAGACCCGGGATCTTCATCGGGTTGGCACTGCGCCGGCGCGGCTGCCGCGGCTCGCGCGTGGGCGGCGGCGCGGGCTGCGGCGCCTGCGGGGGGGCGGAGTACTGCTGCGGCTGATGCTGCGGCGCGGGGGCGTACTGCTGCGGCCGCTGCCCGCGCGGCTGCTGCGGCGCGTACTGCTGGGGGCGCTGCTGCTGCGGCGGCTGCTGGGGGCGGGCCACCTGGCGCTGGGGGCGGCGGCGCAGCGGGTCGTCGTTCGGGTCCAGGTGCGCCTGGTACTGGGTCTGTTCGTTGCGGTCGCGGGCCGCCCGCATCTGGTTCTGCCAGGGGTGCGGGTCGTTCGGGTCCCCGCCGGGTCCGTGCGGCGGGACGGGCGGCATGACCGCGGTCGGGTCGGCGGCGCCGGGGCCGGTGGGCAGGACGGACGTCGGGTCGGCGTCCGGGGAGCCAGGGCCGTGCCCGCCGGTGCTGTGCATGACGCTGGTCGGCGCGGCCGGGTCGTACGAGCCCGCGTTGCTCGGCAGCACCTGCGTGGGGTCGGCCGCGCCCGGGGTGTCCGGTACGTGGGCCGGCGCCGGATCCGGCATGAGCAGGGCCCCGACGCCCTCCGCCGCGGCGATCTGCGCCGGGCTGGAGTGCACGCCGACGCCCTCGGCGACGGCGCGCAGGCCGCGGGCGAGGTTCTCGGCGCTGGGGCGGCGGTCCGGGTTCTTGTCGAGGCAGCGCTCGATGACCGTCCACAGCGGGCCGGGAACGGTCGAGGGGCGGCGCGGCTCGGCGCTGAGGTGCTGGTGCAGGACTTCGAGGGCGGAGCCGCCGGAGAACGGCGGGCGGCCCGTGACCAGCTCGTAGAGCAGGATGCCCGCGCCGTAGATGTCGACGGCGCTGGTCTGCGGGCGGCCCTCGGCGGACTCCGGCGCGACGTACGCGGGCGTACCGACGAATTCGTGGGTACGGGTCAGGCCCGGGGAGTCCGCGAGGCGCGCGATGCCGAAGTCGGTGAGCATCGGGTGCATGCCCCCGCCGTCCTGCTTGAGCAGGACGTTGGCGGGCTTCAGGTCGCGGTGCACGACGCCGTCGGCGTGGCTCGCGGCGAGCGCGTCGGCGATCTGGGCGGTCAGCAGGGCCGCCGCGACCGGGGTGAACGGGCCGTTCTCGCGGAGGTAGCGGTGCAGGTCGGGGCCCTCGACCAGGTCCATGACCAGGGCGAGCAGATCGCCCTCGACGACCAGGTCACGGGTCCTGACGATGTTCTCGTGGGTCAGCCTGAGCAGGACGGACCGCTCCCTCAGGAAGCGCATCACGACGTCCGCGTCGTTGGCGAGCTCTTCCTTGAGGACCTTGATCGCGACGGTCTCGCCGGGCTGGCCGGGGACGGCCGCCTCGGCACCCGCGGTCTCCCGCTGGCGGGCTCGCCAGACGGTGCCCGTGGCGCCGCGCCCGAGCGGCTCCTCGAGCAGGTACTTGCTGCCTACCGGCCGCACGTCATGCGCTCCCTGCTGATCTGGCTGGTCCCGTCCGGACGCTGGTTCTGTCCGGGGGTCTGTCCGAAGGTGTTCCGACCCACTGTAGTGCCGCAGAACAGGGCACCGGCGGGTCGGATTCCGCCCGGCCTTTTCTTTCCGGGCGTTGTCGGATCGTCGTCCGGTGGAAAGACGCCCGCCCGTGGGCATTGGTTGCCGAGTGGTCCGGAATTGACCTCCGCCGGATATCCCCCACACCTGTCCCCAACGGTCCAAGCAGGCACTTTTCCGAGCAGAGCCGACCAATCAAGATCACTTACGGGTGGCCGCCGGGCGTGTTGTCGGTGGCAAGTGCGAGGATGCCTCCAGTACTGGCCGACGTGCCCGTGTGCGGTGGGGGGAATCACAGCGCGTGTCCCCGTGCCGGGCGCCCAGCGCAGAAGGGACCGCTGACGGCGATGCAGATCCGGCTGACCGTCCTCGGGCCGCGCAGCGGCCAGACCGAGCAGCAAGGCCGCCCCGTGACGCCGCCCGGGGCCCTTGGCGCCTGCGACGTCCTGGTCACCGCCCCCGCGGGAACCGCGCTCGCCGCGGTGGCCTCCGGCCTCGCCACGGCTGTGGCGGGCAGCGAGGCCCCCCTCGTGCTGTACGCGGGCCCGGAGCGCCTGGACGCCCAGCGCTGCACGCTCGGCGAGCCCCCCTTGATCGACGGAGCGGTGCTCTCGCTGGGCGCCCCCGCCGAGCCGGGGCCCGAACTGACCGGTGCGGCGGCCCAGTTGCACGTGGTCGCGGGCCCGGACGCGGGCGGTGTCCACCTGCTGCACGGCGGCCGGATCCAGGTCGGCCGCTCCGCCGAGGCGGACGTCGCCCTGGACGACCCGGACGTCTCCCGGCTGCACTGCTCGGTCACGCTCGCCCAGGACGGCCGGGTCACGGTCACTGACCTGGGCTCGACGAACGGCACCGCGGTGGACGGCCGGGAGATCGACGGCCGTCCCACGGGCGTCTCCCCCGGCTCCCTGCTGCGGATCGGCGAGTCCGCGCTGCGCCTGACGGACGGCAGGGGCGGCCCGGCGCCCGGCGCGGGCGGCACGCTCCCGACCGCTCCGGACGGCGAGGGCCACGTCCGCGTGCGGCGCCCCGCGGGGACCGCCACGGGGGAGGCGGCGGGCGCCCCGGAGACCGGCCCCACCCACCACGCGTACGGCTCGGCGGGCTGGGGAGCCGCGGGCGGCACCGGCGGGGACGGCGCGTACGGCCCGCCGGGGGCGTACGCGGGCCCGGCCACTCCCGCCGCCTTCGCCGCGCCCGGCGCCGACACCCCCGTCGTGCCGCAGCAGGCCGGCGCGCCCGACGCCGAGCGGGCCCGGCTCGGCACACCGCCGCGCGGGACGACCGTTCCGCCGCGCCTGCGCAAGCGCGGCGGCCTCTCCGCCTGGGCCCGCCGGCTGACGGGAGGCCGCGACGGCGGCCAGGACGACGCGTACGACGTGTACGACCGCCACGACGAGTACGAGGGGCCCGAGGACCGCCACGGACCGGCCGCGGACGGCGGGCCGGGCGAGTGGCCGCAGGCCCCCTCCCCCGAGGACCTCGCCGTGGCGGCGGCCGCCCGCACGCCCGACTCGTGGCCGGACCCCGCCGCCCTGCTGCTCACCGCGCTCGGTCCGGGCCCCCGGCTCTGGGAGCGCGGGCCCGGCCACCCCGAGGCGCTCGCGGTCCGGCTCGGCACGGTCGACCGCACGCTGCCCGCCGCCGACGGCCGCGAGGAGCTGCTGCCCGCCGTGCCCGTCACGGTCGGCCTGCGGGAGGCGGGCTCCCTTGGCCTCGCCGGGCCCCGGGACCGGCTGGCCGGCCTGGCCCGCGCGGTGCTCGCCCAGCTCGCCGCGCTGCACTCCCCCGACTCCCTGGAGATCGTGCTGATCAGCACGGACCGGGCGCGCCCCGTGGCCGAGCGCACCGCCGAGTGGGCCTGGCTCGGCTGGCTCCCCCACCTGCGGCCCACGCACGGCCAGGACTGCAGGCTCCTCCTCGCCTTCGACCGCGACCAGGCGGCGGCCCGTACGGACGAGCTGATCAGGCGCCTCGACGACCGCATCGCCGACGGCGGCGACGCCGCTGCCCGTACGGTCGTCGTCGTCGACGGCGACCCCGGCGCCGCCGGGCTGCGCGAGGCGGCCGTCCGGCTCGCGGGCGAGGGCGCGCGCGCCGGGATCCACGTCGTGTGCCTCGCCGAGACGGTGGCGGCGTCGCCCGCGTCGCCGGTCCTCGATACGTACGAGGCGGCCTGTTCGGTGTCGCCCCCCTTTCGCGCGTGCGGCGCCGCCGCGCTGCTCAGCGGTGACGTGGCGACCGCGCTGCGGCTGATGCGGACGGCGGGCGGACGCCCGGCGGGGCACGGCACCGTGGCGGCCGTGGACGCGGTCTCCGCCGCCTGGGCCGAGCGGTTCGCGCGGGCCCTGGCGCCGCTGCGCACGGACGGCACGGCGGGCGAGGGACACGCGCGCGTGTCCGCTCCGCTACCACAAGCCGCCCGGCTGCTCGACGAGTTGGGGCTCGCCAGGGCCACGCCCGCCTCCCTGATGGCACGGTGGGCCGCGGCGGCCGACGACCCCGACGCGCTCGGCGGGCGCGCCCTCGCGGTGCTCGGCGCGGGACCGCGCGGGCCGGTCGTCGCCGACCTCGCCGCCGACGGGCCGCATCTGCTCGCCGAGGGCCCCGCGGGCAGCGGGCGTACGGAACTGCTGCGGTCCGTCGCGGCGTCCCTGGCCGCCGCCGAGCGCCCCGACCGCCTCGGCATCGTCCTCGTCGACGGGCGGGACGGCGCCGGCGCGGGCGGGACCGCGGCGCGGCAGGGATCGGGCCTCGGTGTCTGCACGGACCTGCCGCACGTCACCACGCACCTCGTCACCAACGACCCCGTGCGGATGCGGGAGTTCGCCCAGTCCCTGGCCGCGGAACTGAAGCGGCGGGCGGAACTGCTCGGCAGGCTCGGGTTCACCGAGTGGCACACGCGGCGGGAGGTCTCGGGGCGGCTGGTGGCGCAGCGCACCCAGTCGTCCGCGACCGCCGCCGGGTCCGGCGCCGCCGCGACCGGGGACGACGCCGCGGGCATCGCCTCCGTCCCCGCGCAGCTGTCCGACGGCGACCTGGACGCGCCGCCCAGCACCACGATGCGGCTGCGGCCCGTCGGGGCGCGGCAGCGGGTGGAGCCCGGCCCGCCGCTGCCCCGGCTCGTGGTCCTCGTCGACGACTTCGACGCGCTGCTCTCGCCCGCGCTCGGCTCCCCGGGGCGGCCCGCCGCCGGGTCGGTCGTGCGCGCCCTGGAGGCCGTCGCGCGGGACGGCGAGCGGCTCGGGGTGCATCTCGTGGCGGCGACGGCGCGCGGCGAGCGGGTGTGGGAGACGGAGCTCGGCCAGCGGGCGTCGCTGCGGGTGGTGCTCGACGCGGTGGCGTCCGGGCCGGAGGAGCCCGCGCCGGGGCGGGGCGAGCTGCGCTCGCCCGACGGCCGGGCGACCGCGTTCCAGGCGGGCCGGGTGACGGGCCGGATCCCCCGTACGGCTACGTTGCGTCCCACCGTCGTCCCCCTGGAGTGGGAGCGGATGGGGGACCCGCCGGCCCGGCGCCCGGTGCGGGAGCTGGGGAACGGCCCCACCGATCTGGCCCTGCTCGCCAGCGCGTTGGAGCGGGCCGCGCGCTCCGTCTCGGCGGACGAGGTGCCGTCCCTGCTGTGACCCAGGACTGCGATCCGGGCCGCCTCACGACGTGGACGGTCTGTCACAACGCCATCACGATAAGCGAGTTGACACCGCAGGCCATCTTGCCGCCCCTCCCCGAGCAGGCGTAGACCAGACCGCACGGGACTCGCCAGGGACCAGGGAAGAGAACGGGGCAGTGATGCGCAGCACTCTTCGTACACGCAGGGCACCGCTACATCGGCGTACCACCGCCAGGATCGCCTCCGCCGTCGTCGCGGGCGCGCTCGCGTTCACCGTCACCGCGTGCGGCGGGGACGACGACAACGACGACGCGGACAAGGGCGGCGGCGGGAAGGACAAGGGGAGCGCGCTCCAACTGCCCCAGCTGGACGGGGAGAACATCTCCGTGTCCGCCGTCTGGGGCGGCTCGGAGCGCAAGGTGTTCCTGAAGGTTCTCGACGAGTTCGAGAAGAGGACGGGCGCCAAGGTCTCCTTCGTGCCCGCCCAGGACCCGATCATCAGTTTCCTGGAGTCGAAGGTCGCGGGCGGGCAGCCGCCGGACGTCGCGATGCTGCCGCAGGTCGGCGCGATCGAGCAGGCGGTGGCGAACAAGTGGGCCAAGCCGGTCGGCCCCGAGGCGCAGAAGCAGCTCGACAAGAACTACGCCAAGGGCTGGCAGGAGCTCGGGGCCGTCGACGGCAAGCAGTACGGCGTGTACTTCAAGGCCGCCAACAAGTCCCTCGTCTGGTACAACACGCGGGTCTTCGAGAACGCGGGCGTGAGCGCGCCCAAGACCTGGGACGACTTCATGAAGACCGCGCAGACCGTCTACGACTCCGGGGTGCCGCCGGTGTCCGTGGCGGGCGCCGAGGCGTGGACGCTCACCGACTGGTTCGAGAACGTCTACCTCTCGCAGGCGGGCCCGGAGAAGTACGACCAGCTGGCCGCGCACAAGATCAAGTGGACGGATCCGTCCGTCAAGAAGGCGCTGACCACGCTCGGTGGGCTGTTCGGCAAGAAGGGGTTCGTGGCGGGCGGCGCGAGCAGCGCGCTGCAGACCGAGTTCCCCGCGTCCGTGAAGCAGACGTTCCGGGGCGGCGACCAGCCCAAGGCGGGCATGGTCTTCGAGGGTGACATGGTCTCCCTCGCGATCTCGGAGACCAAGGCCAAGGTGGGCACGGACGCCAAGGTGTTCCCCTTCCCCGCGGTCGGCGCCGAGTCGCCCGCCGTGGTCGGCGGTGACGCCGCGGTCGCGCTGAAGGACAGCAAGGGCGCGCAGGCGCTCCTGACGTTCCTTGGCTCGCCGGACTCGGCGAAGATCTGGGCCGAGGCGGGCGGTTTCATCTCGCCGAACAAGAACCTGGCCATGTCGGCGTACCCGAACGAGGTGCAGCGCAACATCGCCAAGGCGCTGGTGGCGGCCGGTGACGACATCCGCTTCGACATGTCCGACCAGGCCCCGCAGTCCTTCGGCGGCACGCCGGGCAAGGGCGAGTGGAAGGCGCTGCAGGACTTCCTGAAGAACCCGAAGGACGTCGCGGGCACGCAGAAGGCCCTGGAGACAGCCGCCGCCAAGGCCTACAAGGACTGACGCGATGTCGTCCGCGAACGCCGGGGGCGCGCCGAAGCCGGTGACGCCCCCGGCCCCGGCCTCGCGCAAGAGTGTGACCGGCACCCGCAAGACCGTGGCGGTGCTGTTCCTGCTGCCCGCCCTGGTGCTGCTCGGCGCACTCGTCCTCTACCCCATCGGGTACTCGTTGTTCCGCAGCTTCTTCGACAAGTCGGGCGACTTCACGGCGTTCGACAACTACGAGACGCTCTTCAAGGACG
This sequence comes from Streptomyces sp. NPDC058308, assembly GCF_042880275.1. Taxonomy (NCBI): domain Bacteria; kingdom Bacillati; phylum Actinomycetota; class Actinomycetes; order Kitasatosporales; family Streptomycetaceae; genus Streptomyces; species Streptomyces sp. NPDC058308. The sequence goes on along the minus strand of NZ_JBHVZA010000003.1, from coordinate 72,830 downwards.
ACGGCATCCGGACCGCGATCAAGAACAACGCGATCTGGCTGGTCGTGGCGCCCACCGTCGCGACCGCGCTCGGCCTGATCTTCGCCGTGCTGACCGAACGGGTGCGCTGGGGCACGGCGTTCAAGCTCGTCATCTTCATGCCGATGGCGATCTCGATGCTCGCCGCGGGCATCATCTTCCGGCTCGTGTACGAGTCCGATCCCGACCGGGGCGTGGCCAACGCGGTCGCGGTGAGCGTGCACGACACGTTCGCCGAGTCGTCGGCGTTCCCGCAGGCGCATCCCGGCCTGAACTCGCCGCTGAAGTCGGCGGGCGGCGGTGCCTTCGTCACCAAGGAGCCGGTGCGGGCGGGCAGCCCGGTGGCGCTGCCGCTGACGGGGGTGGCGCCGGAGCAGATGCCGGACGGCGCGAAGTCCGCCGAGCCCGCGCGGGCCGAACCGGGCCGGGTCACCGGCACGGCCTGGCAGGACTTCACCCGGGGCAAGGGCCGGGGCAGGGCCAACGCCCCCGACACCTCCGAGTTCGGCTACTCGGGCATCAAGATCGAGGCCGTGCGCAACGGCGAGGTGGTGGCGTCCACCGAGGCGGCCGCGGACGGCACCTTCGCGCTGCCCGAGGAGGCCGACGGGGCCCTGCTGCGCTTGCCCGAGTCGAACTTCCGCGAGGCGTACAACGGTGTCGACTGGCTCGGCCCGACCCTGATCACGCCCGCGATCATCGGTTCCTACCTGTGGATGTGGGCGGGGTTCGCGATGGTCCTGATCGCGGCGGGGCTCGCGAGCGTGCCGCGGGAGCTCCTGGAGGCGGCCCGCGTGGACGGCGCCAACGAGTGGCAGGTGTTCCGTCGTGTGACGGTGCCGCTGCTCGCCCCGGTCCTCGCGGTGGTCCTCGTCACGCTCATGATCAACGTACTGAAGATCTTCGACCTGGTCTTCGTGATCCCGCCGGGCTCCTCCAAGGACGAGGCGAACGTCCTGGCGGTGCAGCTGTACAACTCGGCGTTCGGTGACCGGGACTCCGGCGTGGCGAGCGCGATCGCCGTGCTTCTCTTCCTCCTCGTGATTCCGGTGATGCTCCTCAATATTCGGCGGATGAGGCGGGAGGCGCAGCGATGACGACCCAGACGGAGATCGTCAAGGCCCGGCAGTCCGTGGGCGGGCGGATCGCCTCGGCCCTGGGCGGCACCGCACTGCGCGTGTTCCTGGTGCTGGTCGGCCTGTTCTGGCTGGTGCCGACGATCGGGCTGCTCGTCGGCTCGCTGCGGACGCCCGCCGACATGAGCGAGAGCGGCTGGTGGAAGGTGTTCAGCGCGCCCTCGCAGATGACGCTGGACAACTACTCCAGCCTGCTGAAGGACGAGACGATCACCGACTCGCTCCTGTCCAGCGTCATGATCACCGTCCCGGCGACGCTGCTCGTCGTGATCATCGGGGCGCTCGCCGGGTACGCCTTCGCGTGGATGGAGTTCCCGGGCCGCGACTGGTGGTTCATCGGCGTCGTCGGGCTGCTCGTCGTCCCGGTGCAGGTGGCGCTGGTGCCGATCTCCAAGCTCTTCGGAGAGATCGGGATCTTCGAGACCACGATCGGCGTGATCCTCTTCCATGTGGCCTTCGGCCTGCCGTTCGCGATCTTCCTCCTGCGGAACTTCTTCGCGGAGATCCCGCGCGAGCTCCTGGAGGCCGCCCGGCTCGACGGGGCGGGCGAACTGCGGCTGTTCGCGCGTGTCGTGCTGCCGCTGGGGGCGCCCGCGATCGCCTCGCTCGGCATCTTCCAGTTCCTGTGGGTCTGGAACGACATGCTGATCGCCCTGATCTTCGCCGACTCGCAGAACCCGCCGATCACGGTGGCGCTCCAGCAGCAGGTGCGGTTCTTCGGCGACAACGTGCAGATCCTGGCGCCCGGCGCCTTCATCTCGATGGTGATCCCGCTGGCCGTCTTCTTCGCGTTCCAGCGGCAGTTCGTGTCCGGCGTGATGGCGGGCGCGGTGAAGTAGGCACGTGAGCCGGAAGAGGGGGCGGCCCGGCCGGGGCGGCCCCCTCCCCCGTATGGGGCATCCGGCGTAACTCGCGGGCCCCTTCGGGCGTTTCGGGCAGTATGCCCGCGCCGACCCATGGATGTGCCGTGCCCCGGTTCAGTGTGATCGTTCCCGTGTACGAGGTGCAGGCGTATCTGCACGCCTGCCTGGAGTCCGTGCTGGAGCAGTCCTTCACCGACTTCGAGCTGATCGTGGTCGACGACTGCTCGCCGGACGCCTGCGGCGCGATCACCGACGAGTTCGCCGCCCGTGACGCACGCGTGACGGGCGTCCGCCTCCGGGAGAACGTCGGCCCCGGCCGGGCCCGCAACGCCGGCATGGAGCGCGCCACCGGCGACTACCTGCTCTTCCTGGACGGCGACGACACCCTGACCCCCGGCTCCCTGCACGCGATCTCCGACCGCCTCAAGGAGACCGGCGAGCCGGACGTCCTGGTCTACGGCCACGCCAGGACCTCCTGGTCGGGCGAGACCGTCCGCGGCCGGGGCGCGGACCACCTCACCGAGGACGGCGCCGCCCCCTTCCGCCTCGCCGACCGGCCGGGCCTCCTCGCGGAGGTCCCGCCGGCCGCCTGGAACAAGGCGCACCGCCGCGACTTCGTCGAGCGCGAGGGCTTCGCCTTCCCGCCCGGGTCCTACGAGGACATCCCCTGGACGTACCCGGTCCTGATGGCGGCGGGCGGTCTCGCCACCCTCGACCGGGTCTGCGTGCACCACCGCCGACGCCGCCGGGGCACCGCCTCGCCCACCATGCGCCGCGGCCACTTCGACGTCTTCGACCAGTACGACCGGGTCTTCGCGTTCCTCGACGCGCGTCCGGAGCTCGCCACGGCCTGGCGACCGCCGGTGTTCCGGCTCACGGCCGACCGGCTCACGGAGATCTTCACCGAGCGGGACCGGCTGCCGCGCGGCTCGCGCCCCGAGTTCCTGCGCAGGGCCCGCTCCCACTACCGGCGCCATCGCGTGCCGGGCACCCGCCTTCCGGCCCGCACCCGGCGGCGGTACGCCCTCGCACGCCTCGGCGCGCACCGGATCTACCGGGTCCGGTGGGCGGCGGCGCGCCTGCGGGAGCGCACCGGGCGGTACGCGGCCCTCGCCCGCCGCCGCGTCAAGGGCGCCCTGCTCCAGCTGCACTACCGCGTTCAGCTGCGGCTTCCGGTGCGCGAGGACCACGCCGTCTTCTCCTCGTACTGGGGGCGCGGCCACGCCTGCAGCCCCGGCGCCATCGAAGCCGCGATGCGCGAGCTCGTGCCGGGGGTGCGCACGGCGTGGATCGCCGAGCCGCGCCACCACCACACGATCCCGACGGCGACGCGCAGGCTGCGGCCCGGCACGGCCGCGTACTGGACGGCCCTCGCCCGCTCCAAGTACCTGGTGAACAACGTCAATTTCGACCGCAGGCTGGTCAAGCGCCCCGGCCAGGTCTTCGTCCAGACCCAGCACGGCACACCCCTCAAGCGCATGGGCCTGGACCTCCAGGAGCATCCGGCGGCGGCGCGCGGCACGGACTTCGACACCCTGCTGCGCAACGCCGACAAATGGGACTACGTCCTGTCGGCCAACCGCCACTCGACGCTGGTGTGGGAGCGGGCGTTCCCCGCCTCGTATACGACCCTCGAATACGGCTGTCCGCGCAACGACCGCTTCCAGCAGGCGACTTCGGCCGACGTCGCCCGGCTGCGGGCGAGCCTCGGCATCCCGCACGGCGCGATCGCCGTGCTGTACGCGCCGACCCACCGCGACTACGCCCGCGGCCAGCGCCACAGCCTCGACCTGCCCCGGCTGCTGCGCGCGCTGGGCCCGCGCTTCGTGATCCTGACCCGCGCGCACCGCTCCTACGACGCGCCGATGACCACCGGGGAGCCGTCGGGCCGGATCATCGACGTCTCGGACCACCCGAGCGTGGAGTCCCTCTGCCTGGCCTCCGACACGCTGGTCACGGACTACTCGTCGCTGATGTTCGACTACGCCAACCTCGACCGGCCCGTCGTGCTGCACATCGACGACTGGGAGGCCTACGAGGCGGCCCGCGGCACCTACTTCGACGTGCGGGACTTCCCGCCGGGCGTCCTCGCCTACAGTCAGGACGAGCTCACCTACATCTTCACCACCGGACACTGGGCGGGACCGCGCTCGGCGCAGCTGCGACGGGCGTTCCGGGAGCGGTTCTGCGCGTACGACGACGGGCGCGCGGCGGAGCGCGTCGTACGCCATGTGGTGCTGGGCGAGCCGGGCGGGCTGCCGTCCGCGGTGCCCCTTCAGGAGCGGCACCCGGTGCCCGGGGGCGGCCCACGGCCCGACCAGGTGCCGTACTCGGGCCTCCAGCACGTCTCGCACCTGTGATCCGTACCGCTCACTCCGCCGACGCGCCCCCGGCCCGCCGCGAGAATGGCGTAGCTGCGCGAGAGGTCCGGGGCAGAAGCGGTCAAAGTGGACAGATGCAGCGCATCGGGTTCACGTCCTCCCGCCTCCCCGGGCCGCCTCCCCTCGTCCGGCGGGTGCTCGCCGCCGCGCGGAGCACGCGGTTCCGGCTGGAGCGGGCCACGGCGGGGCGGACGGGGCGCGGCGGGCCCACCGGCGGGGCCGGACGGCCCCGGCCGCTCCTGGTCCCCGTACACCTCTCCCTCCGCGACAGCCGCACGCTCAACCTCGCCATCGCCGCGCGAGCCGTCCCCGAAGGGGCGCACCGCGCCCGGCTCCTGATCACCCGCGGGCACCGCAGGCTCACCGTCCCCCTCGCCCACGAGCGGCACACCGGCGGCACCCCGCTCCTCACCGCGACGGCCACCCTGCGCGACATGCGGGACGGCGTGTGGCGGCTCACCGTCGAGACGCGGGGCGCCGACGGGCGCGTACGGCGCCACGGTCTGGCGACCGCCGAGTCCGGCCCGCCGCCCGCGACGCCCACCGCGCCGCACGCCCCCGACCCGCTGACGGGGACTCTGGTCCGGGTGGTGCGGAGCCGGTCCGGGCGGGCCGTGCTGCAGGCGACGCGGTCGCGGCCGCGGGCGGAAGTGGTGCGGTTCGTGCCGTCCGGGGACGGCATCACCGTGCACGGGCGGCTCGTCGCGGGGTCCCCGGCAGGCCGGGCCGAAGCCGTGCGGCGGCGGGACGGCGTCGTCGTACCGGCCGAAGTGGCGTGGCAGCGCGAGGCGTTCACGCTTCGGGTGCCGCTCGGCGAGATGGCCGGGGCGGGGACCGGGCAGTGGGTGTGGGACTTCCGGCTCGGCCCGCACCCCCTCGGGCGGTGGCTGTCCGACGTGCGGGACCCCTCGGCGGCCTACCCGACCCCCTTCCGCGTCTTCGCGCTGCCCGGCGGCGCACTGGTCCGGGCGCACGCCCACTTCACCGCGTCCGGCGCCTTCGCGGTCACGTGCTGGGACATCACCGCCGTCACGGAGGAGAGCTCATGAAGATCACGTACCTGCTCGGGTGGGGCGACGAGATGGGCGGCACGGAGCTCGCCACGTACACCCAGGCGCGGCACCTCGCCGCGCGTCCGGGCATCGAGGTCGAGGTCGTCTCCGTCTTCAGGACCCGCGCCGAACCGTTCTTCGCCGAGGCGCGCGAGCTGCCCGTACGGCATCTCGTGGACCGCACCGTGACGCCCGAACGTCCGGTGCGGGACAGCGAGTTGGACGACGCCGCGTGCCGCACCCTCGCCGCGCTGCCCAGCGAGCTGATCAAACCGGCCTGGGAGGACGCGTTCGACCGGCTCTCGGACATCGAGATGACGGCCGCGCTCGGCACCCTCGACACCGACGTCCTTGTCACCACGACGCCCGCGCTCCTCGCCGCCGCCGTGGCGCTGGTGCCCGCGCGGGTCGTCACCGTCCACCAGGAGCACCGCCCCACCCAGCGGCGCGGCCCGTCCGGCGAACCGCTGCTCCTGCACGCGCCGCGCCTGGACGCGCTCGTCACGCTGACCGGGCGGACCCGCGACTGGATCGCGGAGTCCCTCGGCGCCACCGCCCCCGAGCTCGCCGTCGTCCCGAACGCCGTGCCCGACGGCTTCCGGCCGCGCGCGGACGGCGAGAGCAAGGTCATCGTCATGGCGGCGCGGCTGACCGGCGAGAAGCGCGTCGACCACGCCGTCCGGGCCTTCGCGCAGGTGGCCGGCGCGCACCCGGAGTGGACGCTGCGGATCTTCGGCAGCGGCCACCGCGAGCGGCACCTGCGCCGCCTCGTCGACGGGTTCGGCCTGCACGACCGGGTCGAGCTGCTCGGGCCCTGCCAGGACATGGCCGCCGAGTGGGCCAAGGCCGGGCTGAGCCTGATGACGGCGGGCCACAACGAGGCGTTCCCGCTGGTCCTTCTCGAAGCGCTCGCCGCCGGGGTGCCCGTCGTCGCGTACGACGTCCTCACGGGCCCCGCCGAGATCGTGCGCCACCGGGTCGACGGGCTGCTCGTACCGCCCGGTGAGGTGGACGAACTCGCGCGCGCCATGGACGAGTTGATGGGCGACGCGGCGATGCGGCGCGGCTGTGCGCGGGCCGCTCGCGAGGGCGTGTACGCCCGGTTCTCCTCGGGGGACGTCACCGCGCGCTGGGAGGAGCTGTACACCCGGCTCGTCGCGGGGCGCGAGCGGCCGGAGCGGCTGCGCGGGCGCGCGGACCGGGTGGCGCTCGGCGTCGCGTCCGGCGGCAGCGGCTTCCGGCCCACCGCCCCGCACACCTTCGACGCCGCGGCGGGCGCGGACGAGCACGCCCGCGAGGACGAGATCCTCGCCGCCGACACCACCGGCCGCGTGATCCGCTCGGTGGGCCGGCTCGCCGAGCGGCGCGACGACGTCCTCGCCCCGCGCATGGCCGACTGGAACCTGGAGCTCACCGCGTCCGCCCTTCAGGCGCAGGACGTCCCCTATGTCGTCGTCCGCACCTCCGGGGCCACCGCCCACACCCTGGCCGTGGCCGCCGACGACCGCGACCGCGCCCTGAAAGCGCTCGCCGCCTCGCTGCGCGGACAGCCCGTCTACGCCGAACTGGTCAACCCGCGCGACGCGCCGCCCGGCACCGTGCTCGCCGAGCGCCTCGACGGCATCGGGGAGCTGGCGGGCGTCAAGCTCTTCAAGCCGGTCACCACGACCACGCTGTCGCTGCGGCACGGCGCGGGCCTCGCCTGCACGGTGGCGTTCTGGCCGCGCACGCCCGAGGGCACCCGCCGCGCCCCGTTCGGCTCGACGCTGGCGGGCGCGGAGCTGCCCTCGCTCACCCCGACGGCGTCCCTGCGGGTGGCCGGCCGCACGTACCCGACCCTCGACGTCTTCACCGAACTCCTGGTCAAGGACGTCGACTTCCCCATCGACGCGGTCTACACGTGGGTCGACGACTCCGACCCCGAGTGGCGCGCCGCCCGCGACGAGACGCGCGGCGGCGGCGACACGTCGGCCGACAACGGGGCGGTGCGCTTCCGCAACCGCGACGAGCTCCGCTTCTCCCTGCGCTCCCTGGCGATGTACGCGCCGTGGATCCGGCACGTGTACCTGGTCACGGCGGGCCAGACCCCGCCCTGGCTCGACCGGGAGCACCCGGGCATCACGGTCGTCGACCACCGCGACCTCTTCGCCGAACCCGACGCGTGCCTGCCGACCTTCAACTCACACTCCATCGAGTCCCAGCTGCACCGCGTCGAGGGCCTGTCGGAGCATTTCCTCTACTTCAACGACGACATGTTCCTCGGCCGCCCCACCACCCCGGAGACCTTCTTCCTCAGCAACGGCCTCGCCCGCTTCTTCTGGTCGTCGGCGTCCGTGCCCGCGCTGCCGGTCGCGCCGGACGACGAGGGGTACCTGGCGGCGGCGAAGAACAACCGCGAGCTGCTGCGCCGGGAGTTCGGCAGGACGACGACGCACAGCTTCTTCCACGTCCCGTACGCGCTGCGCCGCAGCGTCCTGCGGGAGATCACCGAACGCTTCCCCGAGCAGCTGGCGGCCACGGCCCGCAGCCGCTTCCGCTCCCGGAGCGACATCGCGCTCGTCTCGTCGCTGCACCAGCACTACGCGTACCTCACGGGACGGGCCGTGCCCGGCTCCATCGCGTACGACTTCGTGGACATCGGCGACCGCGCCGACCACGCGCGGCTCGGGCGGCTGCTGCAGAACCGCGACAGGACCGCGTTCTGCATCGGGGAGTCCCCCGACGGGGGCGTGACGGACGAGGAGATGGCGCTCGCCATCCGGTCGTTCCTGACGGCGTACTTCCCGGTGCGCTCGCCCTACGAGCTGCGTTCCGAGGCCTGAGTTTCGCTCAGGAAGAGCCGCTCAGGAAGAGCCGCCGGACCACGCGTTCGGCGGCCTTCCCGTCGTCGTAGGGGCAGAAGCGCGCCCGGAACGCCGCCCGCAGCTCCGTCGTCTCCGGGGTATCCCAGCCGCCGAGCCGGAACAGTCCGGCGAGCTCGTCCTCGGTGGTGGCCACGGCTCCGGGGGTCTCGCCGGGGTGGCCGGAGAGCAGGTCGAAGTAGGTGCCGCGGGCGAGCCGGTAGGCCTGCCAGTCGGGGGCGTAGGTGACGATCGGACGGTCCAGGCAGGCGTAGTCGAACATCAGCGACGAGTAGTCCGTGACGAGCGCGTCGGCGGCCAGGCACAGCTCCTCCACGCTCCCGTGCCCGGTGACGTCGACGAGCTGCGGGTGGCTCTCCAGGCCCGCGTCGGCGCCGTAGAAGTAGTGGGCGCGCACGAGCACGACGTACGAGGGGCCGAGCCGCTGCGCGAAGCGCCGCAGGTCGAGGCGGGGCAGGAAGCCCTTCTGGTAGTCGCGGTGGGTGGGCGCGTACAGGAGGACGGTCCGCTCTTCGCCGATCCCCAACTGGGCGCGGACCCGCGCCACTTCATCGCCGCCGGCCGTGAAGTACACGTCGTTGCGCGGATATCCCGCCTCCAGGGCCCGGTAGGCCCCGGACGGGTAGACGCGCTCCCAGACCTCGGTGGAGTGCGGGTTCGAGGAGAGGCTGAAGTCCCACTGGTCGGTGTGGTCGAGGACCTTCTGGAAGCTGATGCCGTGCGTGCCCGCCGGGTAACGGCGCTGGTCGAGGCCCATCGTCTTCAGCGGGGTGCCGTGGTGGGTCTGGAGGTAGACCTGGCCGGGGCGCTTGGTGAAGCCGCCGGGGAAGCTGGAGTTGTTGACGAGGTAGGTGGCCGTGGCCATCGTCTGCCAGTAGCGCCGGGAGCCCTCGATGACGTACTCGACGCCCGGCGGCACCTGGTGCTTGTTGCGGCTTGAGACCACCCACACGCCACGGATGTGCGGGGCGAGTTCGCGGGCCTTGGCGTGGATGGCCGCCGGGTTGCAGGAGACGCCGCGGTTCCAGTAGGCGCCGTAGACGGCGAGGTGCGGGTCGAGGGAGCGGCGCAGGTCGCCGCGGTAGGCGGCGCGCATGGCGCGGGCCCGCAGCTTCTTCTTCTGCCGCTTCAGCTGCCGGGTGACGCGCAGGCGCCGCGACTCGGCCTTCCGCAGCCGGTCGTACGCGGCGTACGAGGCGGCGGCGAGCGCCTTGCCCGCGGCCGTGCGCGGCTCCGTCCCGCCCTGGTCGTGGGTGCGGTAGGTGTGGGAGGCCGCGTGGAAGAAGTCGCGCCGGTCGGCCTCCTCGATCCGGCCCGGGTCCTCCAGGACGGCGAGCAGGTGAGCGGCGGCGTGCGGCAGGAGGCGGGCGCGCTCCTCGGGCCCGGCGGCGGCGAGCAGCTGCCCGTACCGCTCGACGAGGGCGAAGTGGGCCCGCCCCGGGGTCTTGGAGAAACTCCCGGCGCGCCGCTCGCGCCAGCGCACGCACGGCCGGTCGAGGACGGCGAGGCGCTCGCCCGCGCGCAGCGTCGCGGTGTGCACCGGCACGACGTCCTCGTAGGCCCCGGCGGGGAAGGCGAGCCGCTGTTCCTGCCAGAAGCCGCGCCGGAAGAAGCGGTTCCAGGCGGCCGGGGTGACGGCCAGAGGGTCGCCCGAAAGGTCGTCGCCGCCGGGGCGGACGTTCTCCCACCAGTCGACGCGGTCGTGCGCGCAGAGCAGGACGTCCGGCTCGCCCGCCGCCGAGAGGGCGGCGTCGGCGGCCTCCAGCGCGCCCGGCAGGAGCAGGTCGTCGCCGTCGAGGAAGAGCAGGTGGTCACCGGTGGCGTGCTCGGCCCCGAGCGTGCGGGCCGGGCCGGGACCGGCCCCTTCGGCGAGGCGGAGGACGTGCGTGCGCGGGTCGCGCTCCGCGTACTCCGCGGCGATCGCGGCACCGGCGTCGGGCGACGCGTCGTCGACGACGATCAGTTCGAGGTCGCCGAAGGACTGGGTGAGCACCGAGTCCAGGCAGGCGCGCAGGTATCCCTGGACGCGGTGGACGGGGACGACGACCGAGAAGCGCGACATGGACACCGACCGTAGCCAGCGGGACACCGCCTGTCGAAGACCGATCGTCACTCGTTGGGGTGGTCGGCGGCGCGGAGTATGACCGGGGGGAGCCGCGAGCGGGCAAGGGGGATGAATATGCCCTTATCCCCACGAAAGGCCGGTCCCTGTGCAGCCCCGTCTCAGCGTCGTCGTACCCATCTACAACGTCGAGGAGTTCCTGGAGGAGTGCCTGGAGTCGATCGCCGGGCAGACCGTGGACGGGCCCGGCCTGCTGGGCGGGCCGCAGGGGCGCGGCGGTCTGGAGTGCATCCTCGTCGACGACGGCTCGACGGACGGCAGCCCCCTCATCGCCCGCGAGTTCGCCGCCAAGGACCCCCGCTTCGTCTACGTCCGCCAGCGCAACGCCGGACTGAGCGCCGCCCGCAACACCGGGGTGCGCAAGGCCTCCCCCACCGCCGAGTTCCTGACCTTCGTCGACAGTGACGACGTCGTCCCGCACGACGCCTACGAGCGGATGATCGCGAGCCTGGACGAGACCGGCTCGGACTTCGCGAGCGGCAACGTCTGGCGGCTCACCGAGCGCGGCCGCTCCCAGGCCTGGCAGTACAAGTGGCTGACCGAGCCGCGCGCCCGCACCCATATCGCCCGCGACCTCGACCTGCTCTCCGACCGCGTGGCCTGGAACAAGGTGTTCCGGCGCTCCTTCTGGGACCGGCACCGCTTCACCTTCCCCGAGGGGAAGCTCTACGAGGACACCCCCGTCATGATCCCGGCGCACTTCCTCGCCGGGTCCGTGGACGTGCTCAGCGACCACGTCTACTACTGGCGGGTCCGCGAGGGCTCCATCACCCGGCGGCGCACCGACGTCAAGGGAGTGCGCGACCGCATCGCGGCCTGCGCGCACGTCAGCGCCTTCCTCGCCGAGCACGCGCCGGAGATGAAGAAGACGTACGACGCCTCCTGCCTGCGCGACGACTTCGTGTACTTCCTCGAAGGGCTGCCGATGGGCGGCCCCGAGTACCGCGCCGCGTTCACGGCGGACACCGCCGCGTTCCTGCGCCGCGCCGACCCGGACGTGCTCGCGGGACTCCCCGTCGACCTGCGCGTCAAATGGGAGCTCGTCCGCGCCGCGCGCACCGCCGAACTCATCGAACTGCTCACCTTCGAGCGGACCAACGGCACCGCCTTCCACGTGCGCGGCAAGGTGCGGCGCCGCGCCGCGTACCCCGGCGTCGGACCCGTCCCCGAGAAGCTGGCGCGCGTCGGGCGGGACGACCTGCCCGTCGTGGCGCGGGTGGGCGAGACCCGGTGGGACGCCGAAGGAAAGCTGCGCATCAGCGGATACGCGTACGTGCGCAACCTGGCGGCGACCCGGCCCGGCCACTCCGTCAAGGCGGGCCTGCTCAAGTCGGCCCACAGCAGACGCCGGATCCGCCGCGTGCCGACGCGGACGGTCGCCGCGCCCGAGGCCACCGAGCAGTCGCGGCAGCGGCTGCACTGCTACGACCTGTCCGGCTTCGAGATGACCGTCGACCCCGAACAGCTGAAGACCGGCGGCCGCTGGCGCCCCGGGAACTGGCTGCTCGGCGTGGTCGTCGCGGGTCACGGCACGGTACGGCGGGCCGCCGTGCGCGCCGCGGAGGGCGCGTCCTCGCAGTCCGTGGTCCGGGAACTCGGCGACGGGCTTCGGCTCGTCCTCGGGTTCAGCAAGGGCCGGCTCGTGCTGCGCGTCCAGGAGTACGCCGCGCGCGTGGACGCCCACCGGCTCGACGGGGACGACGTGGTCCTCGCCGGCTCCCTGCCGGGGCGCGCACGCCCCACGCTGCTCCGCCTCACCCACGCGCACACCGGGACGGACTTCGACTATCCGGTGCGGGTCGCCGGGGACCGCTTCGAGGTCCGCGTGCGCCTGGGCGACCTGGAGGGCGTGGCGCCCACGCCGCACCTCGCGCCCAAGGAGGTCGAGCCGCCGCACGGCGACCGCTGGCAGGCCAACCTCGTCCTGCCCGACGGCACGCTGAAGTCCCTGGCCGCCACCCTCGACCTGCCGCCCGGCCGGTACGCCTCACGCGCCGGCCGGGAGCTGTGCGCCACCGCCAACGACCGGGGCGGCCTCGTCGTCGAGCTGACCCGGCAGCCGATGGCCGACCACGTCGCGTGGGGCGCGGACGGCACGCTGACCGTGGCGGGGCCGATGGCGGCGGCCAGCTGGACCGAGCCCGAACTGGTCCTCCGGCACAGCGGCCGCGACGAGGAGCTGACCGCGCCCGCCACTCAGGAGGACGGCCGGTTCCGCGCGGTGCTCGCGCCGGGCGGCGGGGCGCTGCGGGAGGGCCGCTGGTACGCGTTCCTGCGGGAGGCCGCCTCGTCCGCCGACGGCGCGGGCGAGCGCACCGAGGACGGCATGCCCGTACGGCTGCTCGCCTCCGCGTCCGCCACGCTGCCCCTCCACCGGACCGTCCAGGGGCGGGAGTTCACCCTGGACCGGCGGTTCGGCGACCGGCTGCTCGTCGTGGCGGGGTCGGTGCTCCCCCGCTCCGAGCGGGGCGCGTACCGGCGGCACAAGCTGCGCACCGTCCACTACCCGGCCCGCCGCGAGCTGCCCCTGACCGACGCCGTCCTCTACTTCGACGGCGACTCGCCGCGCGCCGTCCACGAGGAGCTGCTGCGGCGGGGCGCCGGCGGCGAGCACCTGTGGGTCACGCACGACCAGCAGACCCGCGTCCCGGCCGGCGCGCGGGGCGTCGAGGAGCACAGCGCCGCCTGGTACGACGCGCTGGCCCGCTGCCGCCGCATCGTCACCGCGGGCCACCTGCCGGACTTCTTCGAGCGCCGCGCGGGCCAGACCGTCGTCCAGACATGGCACGGCGCCCCGCTCAAACGGATCGGCACCGACCTGACCGACACCCTCTACGCCGACCACGGCCACCTCGACGCCCTGCCCCGGCTCTCCCGCCAGTGGGACGTGCTCGTCTCGCCCAACCGCTTCTCCACCCCCCACCTGGGGCGCGCCCTCGCCTACGACGGCGAGGTCCTCGAGGCCGGTTCGCCGCGCAACGACGTGCTGTTCGCCGAGGACCGCCAGAAGGTCGCCGACCGGGTCCGCCGCGAACTCGGCATCGCGCCGGACAAACGGATCGTGCTGTACGCGCCGACGTACCGGGACCATCTCGCGTACTCCCCCGGCCGGTTCCGCTACGAGCCCGCCCTCGACTTCCGCGCGGCCGAGTCCGTGCTCGGCGACGACCACGTCCTGCTGGTGCGCAAGCACCCGCTGGCGGCGGGCCGGCTGCCGGGCGCCCGCGCCCCCTTCGTGCGCGACGTGTCCGCGCACCCGCGGGCGGCCGAACTCCTGCTCCTCGCCGACGTCCTGGTGACGGACTACTCCGCGCTGATGTTCGACTTCGCGCACACCGGGCGCCCGATGCTCTTCCACGCCTACGACCTGGAGCACTACCGCGACACGGTGCGCGGCTTCTACCTCGACTTCGAGACACACGCGCCCGGCCCGCTGCTCGCCTCCACGGGCGAGGTCGTCGAGGCGCTGCGCGACCTGGACGCGATCACGGCACGGCACGCGGAGGCGTACGCGGCGTTCCGCGAGTCCTACTGCGATCTGGACGACGGGCGGGCCGCGGCCCGGGTCGCGGAGAGGCTCATGCGGTGAGCGGCGCGCTGCTCACCCGGCGGATCTGCCACGGCGCGACGGCGCTCGGCGGTGGCGCCCGCCGCCGTCCCACCCCCTACCTCGTGTTCGGCGGGCTCTTCTGGCTGGTGATGTCGCTGGCGTTCTGGCGGGTCCCGATGTGCTGCGACTTCGGCCAGCACGCGGCCGTCGTCGAACGCCTGAAGGAGAACCTCCTCCACCCCGCCCACCCGATGGCACGCCTTCCGGGCCACGGCAGCCCGTACTACTCGCCGTACGCCGTGGCGCAGGGCCTGTTCGCCAAGGTGACGGGCGCGGCGGGCTGGGAGGTCGTGAAGCTCTCGGGCCCGCTGAACCTGCTGGTCCTGCTCACCGGCATCCGCCGCTTCGTCCGCGTCCTCACACCCCGTCCCTGGGCCCCCGTGCTCGCGCTGGCCGCGATGGTGCTGCTGTGGGGCACCCGGATGGCGTGGTGGAGCGGCTATCTGGGCCTGATGTCGATGACGGGGAACCTCGGCTACCCGTCGACGTTCGCGATCGGCCTGGCGTTCTGGGCCTGGGCGTGGGCGGGGGCGCTGGCCCGTGACGCGCGGCCCGGCTGGTGGCCGTACGCGGGGCTCGGCGCCCTGTGCGGGCTGATCCTGCTCATCCATCCCATCTCCTCGGTGGCGGCGGTCATCGGCGTCGTCGCGTTCGCCGCGTCGGGCCGCACGGTGTGGCCCTGGGTGGCAACGGCCGTCAGCGCGGCGGTGGTTGCGGCGCTCTGGCCGTACTACAGCGTGTTCTCCCTCGTCGGGGACGAGTCCGTCGACTGGATCCACCGCCAGCTCTACACCGAGATGCCCCAGCGCTTCTGGCTCGCGCTGCTCGGCCTGCCCGCCCTGTGGCTGCGCCTGCGCAGGGACCGCAGGGACCCGCTGGTCCTGATGTTCGCCCTGGAGTGCGCGGTCGTCGCGTACGGCTGGGTCAGCGGCCACTACACCTACGGCCGCATCCTCGGCCTGACCCTCGTGCCCCCGCAGTTCGCCCTGGCCATCGAGCTCGCGGCGCCCCGCCCCTGGGGATGGCGCCGCGGCGCGCTCGCCGGGGCCGCCGCGCTCGGCGCCTGCGTCGGGTTCTTCCAGATCCAGGCGGGCGCCGTCGTGCCGCGCGCCCTTGACCCCATCGGCTTCGACCAGCCGCCGCGCTGGCCCGGCTACGGGTGGGCCGTCGGCCACCTGCGCAAGGGCGACGTCGTCCTGACGAACGGCTACCGCCCCACCCGCTCCGTGCCCGGCTACGGCGCCAACCTCGTCGCGCCCGCCTGGCCGGACGCCTCGCTCGACGAGAACGTGCGGGCCCACCGCCTGGCGGCCGTGCGCGCCTACCTCGACCCCGGCTCCACCCGTGCCGAGCGCGCCGCGATCGTCCGCCGCTACGACGTGCGGTGGCTGCTGCTCACGCCCGGCCAGAAGGCCCCGCCAGAGGCGGTGGTCGTGGACTGGAGCCGGCACACCGGGGAAGTGCTCGCCCGGGTTACGGGAGGGGCAGCCGGGGCACCCGATGACTGATGCCGGATGTGATGCCTCCTGCCGCGGTATGCCCCGCCCGGCATAGCCCCCTTAATCGGATAATTACCAGAAGCCTCTAAAATTTCCTCTGTGGAACGCACCCTGCCTCAACCGCCCGCCCAGAATCAGGCCTCCCGCGCCGACCAGGTCTCCGTCGTCGTGATCGGCTACAACGACGCGGCCCACGTCGCCGACGCCGTGCGCTCCGCGCTCTCCCAGGGGCCCGCGGTCCGCGAGGTGATCGCCGTCGACGACTGCTCGACCGACGGCAGTGCCGACATCCTGGCCCGGCTCGCCGACGCCGACCCCCGCCTGCGGGTGATCCGCCGCACGGCCAACAGCGGCGGCTGCGGCACCCCGCGCAACGACGGGATCGACGCGGCCGCGGCGCCGTACGTGATGTTCCTCGACAGCGACGACGTGCTGCCGCCCGGCGCGACCGCCGCCCTGCTCGGCGCCGCACACCGGCACGGCGCGGAGGTCGCCGCGGGCCTGTGCGTGCGCCGCGAGCTGCCCTCGGGGCGCGAGGTGCCCTGGCAGCCCGAGCTCTACGCGAAGGCACGTCTCGTCGCCCGCCCGGAGCTGCGCACCCGCCTCGTCCACGACACGCTCTGCGTCAACAAGCTCTACCGCACGGCCTTCCTGCGCGAGCACGGCGTCCGCTTTCCCGAAGGCCGCTTCATCTACGAGGACTTCGTCTTCACCGCCCGCATGCTGGCCGCCGCGCCGCGCATCGCGCTCGTCCCCGACACCGTCTACGTGTGGCACGTGCGCCGCGCCGCCGCCAAACTGTCGATCTCCCTGGACCGCGCGGGCATCGCCAACTGGCAGGCCCGCATGGAGGCGCACCGCCAGTCCGTGGAGATCCTGCGGGACGCGCACGGCACCGGCGGCAAGCGGCTCGCACGGGCGGCCCGCGCCAAGTTTCTCGACCACGGCCTGCGCATGTACACGCGGGAACTCACCGCGCGCGGCACGGAGTACCAGCGCCAGTGGTGGGCCCTGACGCGCGCGTACCTGGCGACGTTCGACGACGCCGACCTCGAAGCGGCGCCCGCGCCAGGACGCGTCATCGCCCGCGTCCTGCTCGCCGCCGACGCGCCGCGCGACCTGACCCGCCTCAAGCAGGTGGCCGCCCGCCCCGCGCGCCTCGCGCCGCCCTACGCGCGCGCGGCCGACGCCACGCCCATCTGGGCCGAGGACCTCCCCCAGGTCACCCTGGAGCACCTGCTCGTACGGCCCGTGCGGCTGCTGCCCATCGCGGTCGACGGTGCGCTGCGCCCGGCCGCGGGCGGGACGCGGCTCACGCTGCGGCTGCGCGAACTGTACGGGCGCGTCGCGGACGCGGGCCCGGCCACCGTCGACGTCGAACTCGTCCACCGCCAGGGCCACCTGCCCGGACTGCGCCGGACGGCCGCGTTCCGTACCGAGAAGCCCGGGGAGACGTGGCTCGCCACCGTCCTGCTCGACCTCGGGTCGCTGGACGACGGCGTGTGGGACGTCCGACTGCGGCTCCACTTCGAGGACGGCACGACCCGCGACACGACCGCCAACGCCGTCGCCGGGCCGGGGCTGCTGCGTCGCACGGTGGTGCCCAGCAGGCGGCGCGGCGTGCTGCTCGTCCAGCCGTACGCCACGCAGGCGGGGAACCTCTCGGTGCGGCTCGCCCCCGGTGTGCGGGGCGTGGCCGGGGTCGCGAAGCGGCGCCTGACCCGCCTGCTGCGCTCCGTCCGGGGCACGGCAGGCCGCTGACGCGCCCCCGACACCGCCTCTGCGACACTGCACCTCCACGCATCACCCTCGCGACAAGACAGGACAAGCCGACCATGACCTGGCTGATCACCGGCGGCGCCGGATACATCGGAGCGCACGTCGTCCGCGCCATGACGGAGGCGGGCGAGCGGGCCGTGGTCTACGACGACCTGTCCACCGGCATCGCCGGGCGCGTCCCCGCCGGGGTGCCGCTGGTGGTCGGCTCGGTCCTCGACGGCGACCTGCTCACGCGCACCTTCGAGGAGCACGCGGTCACCGGCGTCGTGCACCTGGCGGGCAAGAAGCAGGTCGGCGAGTCCGTGGAGCGCCCGCTGCACTACTACCGCGAGAACGTGGAAGGCCTGCGCACCCTCCTGGACGCGGCGGTCGCGACGGGCGTCGCCCACATCGTCTTCTCCTCCTCCGCGTCCGTGTACGGCATGCCCGACGTCGACCTCGTCACCGAGGAGACGCCGTGCCTGCCGATGAGCCCGTACGGCGAGACGAAGCTGGCCGGCGAGTGGCTGGTCCGCGCGGCGGGGCGCGCCCACGGCCTGTCGACGGCGTCCCTGCGCTACTTCAACGTGGCGGGAGCGGCCGCCCCCGAGCTCGCCGACACCGGCGTCTTCAACCTCGTCCCGATGGTCTTCGAGAAGCTCACCGACGGCGCGGCCCCGCTCATCTTCGGCGCGGACTACCCCACCCCCGACGGCACGTGCGTACGCGACTACATCCACGTGGTCGACATCGCCGAGGCCCACGTGGCCACGGCCCGCAAACTGGCGTCCGCCGCTCCCGGCACGGACCTCACCCTCAACATCGGGCGCGGCGAGGGCGTTTCGGTCCGCGAGATGACGGACCTGATCAACGACGTCACGGGCTACACCACCCCCGCCGAGGTCACGGCCCGCCGCCCCGGCGACCCCGCCCGCGTGGTGGCATCCGCGACGCGTGTCGCCGAGGAACTCGGCTGGTCCGCCAAGCATGATGTGCGCGGCATGGTTGCGTCGGCTTGGGCGGGGTGGGTGCGGTTGCATCCGGGGGCGGGGGCGTCGGCGGGGACTTCGGTGGGCCGGGGACGTTGACGGTCACCGGGGCCGCCCGGTGTTGTGCGGAGTGTGGCGGTTCCGGGCCGGCAGTAAAGGGCGCTCCCTGCGGTCGCGTCGGCTGCGCCGATTCCGCTCCGCTCCACCCTTGACTCCCGTCCCTCCACCGCACGTTGACCTTTGACCCGGACGGCCAGGGGTGGGGCGGCGGGCTGGCCTAGGAGGGTCATCCCCTTTCACTGCCGGGTGCGGACCGGCCCATCGTGGGCAGACGTCACGGTTCGCGCCTCGGCCAGCCGCCCGGCCACGCCGCTCGGGCCATCCCCCTTCATCGCCGGGTGCGGACCGGCCCATCGTGGGCGGGTGCCACGGTCGCGGCTCGGCCAGCCCTACGGCCTCGCTGCTCGGGTCATCGGCTCTCGCTGCCGGGTGCGGTCCGGCCCATCGTCGGTGGCCGTCACCGTTGCGGCTCGGTCAGCCGCTCGGCTCATCGAGTCACATCTCCGGGGGGGGGACCGGGTATCAACTTTTTGAAAGTTGCGAAGGGGGTCGCCGTGCGCCCCCCAGGTCACGCCCCGCGCGCCCCCGCCCACCACGAGGTGTTGGGCGATCGGGCTCGCACAACTGGCGGCGCATGGAGCATGACGGGGGGCGCGCGACACACCCCTTCGCAACTTTGGAAAAGTTGATGACCCGGAGCCCGGGGTGCCAGTGCCTTGCGGCCGCGCACGGCGCACGGCGCATCCGCCATAACGGGGGGCGCGCGGCAGGTCCCTTCGCAACTTTCAAAAAGTTGATGACCCATGCCCCCCCGAGTGAAGGGTCCGTGGTCCGGTCCGGGTGCCTGCCGGCGCGCACCGACCGTGGCACCCGCCCACGATGGACCGATCCGCACCCGGCAGCGAAAGGTGATGACCCGAGCAGCGAGGCCGTACGGCTGGCCGAGCCGCGACCGGGGCACCCACCCACGATGGGCCGGTCCGCACCCGGCGATGAAGGGGGGTGGCCCGAGCGGCGAGGCCGCGCGGCTGGCCGAGGCGCAAACCGTGGCACCCGCCCACGATGGACCGGACCGCACCCGGCAGCGAAAGGTGATGACCCTCCCAGGCCAGCCCGCCGCCCCACCCCTGGCCGTCCGGGTCAAAGTCAACGTGCGGTGGAGGGACGGGAGTCAAGGGTGGAGCGAAGCGGAATCGGCGCAGCCGACGCGCAGCGCAGCGGAGCGCCCTTTACTCCCGGCCCGGAACCGCCACACTCCGCAAAAAACCGGGCGGCCCCGGCAACCATCAACGCCCCCGGCCCACCAACGTCTCCCCGCCCAAGCCCCATCCGCCCAAGCCAGGCAGACTTACCAACCGACCCGTAGATCAACTCGACGCCCGCCCAAAGGAAGACCTCGTATGAAGACCGCCACCCTCTGGCTCGTCCTCCTCGTCGCGCTCACCGTGAACATCGCCAGCATCTTCATCCCAGACAGCCTCCAGCAGGCCCTCATCAGCGTGCCGACGGGACTGATAGCCCTGGCGGCAGGCATCACGCTGGCCGTCAAGAAGCGGAAGCGTCGCGCGGGTGTCGTCTAGCCACGGTTCCGGCGGGCGGCGGAGCGGAGACCGGCGACCCGAAAGCCGCACTCACCGCACTCAACGCACTCACAGCGCCCGCAGACCCGCCGCCGTAGCCGCCGCGAGCCTCCCCACGTACCCCTTGGGAAGCTCCGCCCGCACCACTACGGACCGCCAGTAGAGCGGCCCGGAGACGAGGTCGAGGGCCAGGTCCTCGTCGGCTCCCTCCCGCATCTCGCCCCGCTCCACAGCGGCCCGCACGATGCCGCTCGCGACGCCGTACTGCCCCTCGCGCAGCGCCTTCTGCAGCGCCTGGGCGATCTCGGGGTTCCGCGCGGCCTCGGCCTGCAGATCGGGGACGACCTGGGAGGCGACGGGGTGGCGCAGGGCGCGCGAGGTCACCTCGTAGAGGAGGCGCAGGTCCCCCTCCAGGGAGCCGGTGTCCGGCGCCGGCAGACCCTGCACCGCTATCGCTGAGACCAGGTCGAGCACCAGGTGCAGCTTGGACCGCCAGCGGCGGTAGACGGCGGTCTTGCCGACGCCCGCGCGGCGGGCGATGCCCTCGATCGACATGCGCGCGTATCCCACGGAGGCGAGCTCTTCGAAGACGGCGGACCGGATGGCCTCGGTCACGTCCTCGCGGAGCACGGCGGCTCCGGCGGGGGCCCTGCGGCGCGGCTGTTCACCTGCTGGCCTGCTCGTCGTCATACGCACAGCATAAAGCGTGACGACGATACGGTTGCGTCCCGACGTGACGCGCCCTACTCTCGGCGTTGCGACGATACGGGTCCGTCCCGACGTAAACTGACGTTCCCGCCGTACGCGTCCCCGCTTCCCCTAGCGAAAGCAGCGGATGTGAGCCAGGCCCTCGACACACCGCCTCCCACGTCGCCCGCCCCGGCGACCCCCACGCCTGCCGGCGGCCCCGCGGCGCCGGCCCCCTCCGCCGCCGAGCTCGCCGCCCGGTACGGCCTGACCGTCAGCGGCGCCCGCCCCACCCTGCCCGCCTACGTCCGGCAGCTGTGGCAGCGCCGCCACTTCATCACCGCCTTCGCGACCGCCAAGCTGACGGCCCAGTACAGCCAGGCCAAGCTCGGCCAGGTCTGGCAGGTGATGACGCCGCTCCTGAACGCGGCGGTCTACTACTTCATCTTCGGCGTCCTGATGAACACCAAGCGCGACGTCGAGGACTACGTCCCCTTCCTCGTCACCGGCGTCTTCGTCTTCACCTTCACCCAGCAGTCCGTGATGGCGGGGACGCGCGCGATCTCCGGCAGCCTCGGCCTGGTCCGCGCCCTGCACTTCCCACGCGCCGCGCTGCCGATCTCGTACTGCCTGCAACAGCTCCAGCAGCTGCTGTTCTCCATGTGCGCGCTGCTCGTGATCCTGCTCTGCTTCGGTGTCCCGCCCACGGCGTCCTGGCTCCTGGTGGTGCCGGTCCTCACGCTGCAGTTCACGTTCAACACCGGCCTCGCGCTGGTCATGGCGCGGCTCGGCAGCAGGACGCCGGACATCGCGCAGCTGATGCCGTTCGTGCTGCGGACCTGGATGTACGTGTCCGGCGTGATGTGGAGCATCGAGGCCGTCCTCAAGGACCAGAACCTGCCGCACGCCGTCAAGGTCCTCCTGGAGTCCAACCCGGCCGCCGTCTACATCGACCTGATGCGGTTCGCGCTGATCGACAGCTTCCGGCGGGACCAGCTCCCGCACCACGTGTGGGCCTGGGCCCTGGGCTGGGCGCTGCTCGCCGGGATCGGCGGGTTCATCTACTTCTGGAAGGCAGAGGAGACGTACGGACGTGGCTGACCATGAGAAGGACATCGCCCCCACCGTCATCGTCGACCAGGTCGACATCGTCTACCGCGTGCACGGCGCGGGCGCCACGGCAGGACGAGGCAGCGCGACCGCCGCGCTCGGCCGCATCCTCAAGCGCGGCAAGGGCGAATCCGGCGGCGTGCGCAAGGTGCACGCCGTCAGGAACGTGTCGTTCACCGCGCACAAGGGCGAGGCCATCGGGCTGATCGGCACCAACGGCTCGGGCAAGTCGACCCTGCTCAAGGCCGTCGCCGGGCTGCTCCCCGTCGAGGGCGGCCGGATCTTCACCGACGGCCAGCCCTCGCTGCTCGGCGTGAACGCGGCGCTGATGAACGACCTGACCGGCGAGCGCAACGTCCTCCTCGGCGGCCTGGCGATGGGCATGTCCCGCGAGCAGGTCAGGGACCGCTACCAGGAGATCGTCGACTTCTCCGGGATCAACGACAAGGGCGACTTCATCACGCTGCCGATGCGCACCTACTCCTCGGGCATGTCGGCGCGGCTCCGCTTCTCCATCGGCTCCGCCAAGGACCACGACGTGCTCCTCATCGACGAGGCCCTGGCCACCGGCGACCGCTCCTTCCAGAAGCGCTCCGAGGCCCGCATCCGCGAGCTGCGCAAGCACGCGGGCACGGTTTTCCTGGTCAGCCACAACAACAAGTCGATCCGCGACACCTGCGACCGGGTGCTCTGGCTGGAACGCGGCGAGCTGCGGATGGACGGCCCCACGGCGGACGTCCTGAAGGAGTACGAGCGGTTCACGGGCGGCGGCACGGCGTAAACCCACCCTGTGCCCTGAGCCGTCGGGCCTATCCCTTTTGTCGCATCAATACGCGGATCCTTACACTATGGGAGCGTTTAGCAACAGAAGGAGTACGCGTGCAGCCACGGCTGAGTGTTGTCGTCCCCGTCTACAACGTCGAGCTCTACCTCGACGAGTGCCTGGAGTCCCTGGCCTCCCAGACGTTCCAGGACTTCGAAGTGATCATGGTCGACGACGGGTCGACGGACGGCAGCGCTGCCCTCGCCGAGGCCTTCGCGGCGGCCGACCCGCGCTTCCGTCTCATATCCCAGGAGAACAGAGGCCTGGGCGCGGCGCGCAACGCGGGGGTGCGGGAGATGTCCCCGGACAGCGAGTACCTCGCGTTCGTGGACAGCGACGACACCCTGCCCAGCACCGCGTACGCCCTGCTGATCGAGACGCTCGACGAGACCGGCTCGGACTTCGCGGCGGGCAACGTGACCCGCTTCCGCTCCGCCGGACACGTGCAGTCGCCCGTGCACCGCGTGCCCTTCGCGGCGACCCGGCTGCGCACCCACGTGTCGAAGTTCCGCCCGCTGCTGACCGACCGCACCGCGTGGAACAAGGTCTACCGCCGCTCCTTCTGGGAGAAGCACGGGCTCGCGTACCCGGAAGCCATGCTCTACGAGGACGCGCCCGTCAGCGTCCCCGCGCACTACCTCGCCGACTCCGTGGACGTCCTGAGCGAGCCGATCTACAACTGGCGCGAGCGGGAGATCGGCGAGCGGTCCATCACGCAGAACCGCACCAACCCGCAGGGTCTGATCGACCGCGTGAAGTCGATCCGCATGGTGCGCGAGTTCATGCTCGCCCACATCGACGACGACCCGGTGTACGCCGAGCACCTCAAGGTCTACGACCACAACGCGCTCGCCGAGGAGATCCCCCTCTTCTGGAAGGTGCTGCCCGGCTCGGACGCCGCCTACCAGGAGGCCTTCCTGGAGCACGTGGGCCGTCTTGTCCGTGAGATCGGCCAGGACGCGGTGCGCGCCCTGCACGTCCCGCACAAGCTGAAGCTGTACCTGACCGTGCACCGCCGCATGGACGAGCTGATCGGGCAGCTGGAGTTCGAGAAGGAGCACCCCGGCTCACTCCCCGTCACCGGGACGCTGCACCCGAAGGCCGACTACCCCTTCCTCGACCCCGCCGACCCCGTACCCGACGCGGTCCTCCGCCTCGACCAGGAGCTGCGGCTGCGCAGCCGCCTCGACGCGGCCGCCTGGCACGACGACAAACTGTGGCTGTCCGGCTGGGCGTTCGCCCGCCAGCTCGGCGCCGAGTCGCGGAGCAAGGCGCTGAAGTCGCTGATCCTGAAGGAGAAGGGCAGCCGCCGCACGGTCCTCGTGCCCGCGCGCAGCCACCTCGACCCCGAGGCGACGGTGGCCTCCGGCGCCGAGTTCCGGCACGCCGACTGGGCGGGCTTCGCCGCGGTGGTGAACCCCTCGCGCCTGCGCCACCGCGGCAAGTGGGTCGACGGTCTGTGGCGGGTACGGATAGCCGTGGCCGGCACCGGCGCCACGCCGCGGCGCGGGCCGCTGCACGGCGCGGGCACGGGCTCCGGCCAGACGCCGCCCGCGCACTGGGTCACCCAGGACGTCCGCGTCGCCCCGCAGATCCAGGACGGCGAGCTGGCCATCCGCGTGGAGACGGCGCACGCCCGCGCCCTGGAGGTCCGCACCGAGGGCCCCCACCTCCTCGTACGCGGCGTCCTGCGCACCGCCCCCGAGGGCGAGCCCCGCCTGCGCATGCGCCACCGCGAGTCCGGCACGATCCTCAGCGTCCCGCTGGACCTGGGCGCCCCGCAGGACGGCCGCGTCCCCTTCACGGTGCCGGTCGACACGGCGGCCCTGCGCGACGTCCGCGAGAACCACGAACGGCTCCGCCCGACCCAGGCGGAACGCTCGATCGCCCGCTGGGACATGTCGGTCGAGGTCGTCGACTCCACCGGCGCCGAGCCCACGTCGACCCGCCTCGCCCTGATCCTGGACGACCGCGAAGGATTCTCCGGCGCCCAGTTCGCGCAGGCGGACACCACGCGTACCGTCTACGCCCGGCGCAGCCCGGGCGGCTACCTCCAGCTCTGCGACCAGCCGGTCCAGCCTCTGGTCGACCGCGTCTCCGTGGCCCCCGACGGCACCGTGACCCTCACCGGCAGCTACCCGGCGCCCGGCGCCCACGCCCTGGACCTCGTGCTGCGCCAGACCTGGTCGGGCCACGAGTACACGTTCCCCGCGAAGGCGGTGGACGGCCGGTTCGAGGCGGCCTTCGTGCCCGCGCCCACCTACCGCTACGCCGGCGCCACCCCGCTGCGCGCAGGCTTCTGGTGGCCCTCCGTCCAGAAGCCGGACGGCTCCCGCACCGCCGTCCAGCTCGCCCCGCCCGTCCACGCGGACCTCCCCCTGGAGGTGAAGGCGCACGGCAAGCGCGTGGAGCTGCAGGCCCGCCAGTACGACCAGCTGGCGCTGATGGCCCACTCCGAGCTGCGCCCCGACGAGCGCAGCCGCTACCGCCAGACCCGGCTCCGCACGGAGACCTACCCGGCCGCCCGCCACGAGCCGCTGCGCGAGAGCGTCCTGTACGACGTCTTCGGCGGCCGCATGTACGGCGACTCGCCCCGCGCCATCCACGAGGAGATGGTCCGCCGCGCCCTGCCGGTCGACCACCTGTGGGTCGTCAAGGACGGCCAGTGCGAGGTCCCCGCCACCGCGAAGGCCGTCCGCGTGCACAGCCCCGAGTACTACGAGGCGATGGCCCGCTCCCGCTACATCGTCGGCAACACGCACTTCCCGCGCTGGCTGGAGCGGCGCGAGGGCCAGCAGATCATCCAGACCTGGCACGGCACCCCGCTCAAGCGCATCGGCTTCGACTTCGACAACGACCACTTCGCGAGCACCCAGTACCTCCAGGACCTGGACCGCGAGCGCCACCAGTGGACGATGCTGCTCTCCCCCAACCGGTTCAGCACGCCGATCATGCGCAGCGCCTTCCGGTTCGGCGGCGACGTGGACGGCGAACTCCTGGAGGCCGGCTACCCGCGCAACGACGTACTGCTCGCCCCCGACCGCGCCGAGCGCGCCGAGAAGGTGCGCCGCGCGCTCGGCCTGCCCGAGGGCAAGAAGGTCGTCCTGTACGCGCCGACGTGGCGCGAGGACAAGCAGCGCCACCGCGGCGGCTTCCTGCTCGACCTGCGCATCGACCTGGCGAAGGCGCGCGCCGAACTCGGCGAGGACCACGTGCTCCTCGTCCGGCCGCATGCGCACATCGTGGAGCCGGTGCCGGGCGCGGGCGACGGCTTCGTGTGGGACGTGGCGGGCTACCCGGACATCATGGACCTGCTCCTGATCGCCGACGTCCTGATCACCGACTACTCCTCGGTGATGTTCGACTTCGCCGTGACGGGCCGCCCGATGCTGTTCTTCACGTACGACCTGGAGCACTACCGTGACCGGCTGCGCGGCTTCTACTTCGACTTCGAGGAGCGCGCGCCGGGACCGCTGGTGCCGACGTCCGACGAGCTGATCGCCGCGCTGCGAGACCTCGACGCGACGAGCGAGCCGTACCGGGAGGCGTACGACGCGTTCCGCGCCGAGTTCTGCGACCTGGACGACGGCGAGGCCGCGCGCCGCGTCGTCGACCGGATGCTCGCCCACCGAGGGACGGCCACCGCATGACCACACAGGAGGGGGGCGCCACCGTGCCCGAGCAGAGTGAGAGCGCCGGACCCGAGGTGAGCGCCCGACCCGAGCTGAGCGTCGTCGTCCACGGCCGCAACGTCCAGGGCCACCTCGGCTCCTGCCTGGACGCCCTCGCCGCCCAGGCCTCGCCCGGCGTCGAGGTGATCGTCGCCGCGGTCGGCGCATCGGCGCAGGCCGCCGCCGCGGACCGCCCCGGCGTCACCGTCGTCCCGCTGCCCGAGGCGACCGGCGACGGCGCGGCCCGCGCCGCGGGCGCCGAGCGGGCGGGCGGGCGCTGGCTGCACTTCGTGCACAGCAAGGACAGCGTGCCGACGGGCGCCCCGCGCGCCGTCGCCGACCGCGTGGCCGACCTGCCGGACGGCGTGGACGTCCTCTGCGCCGACCACGTCCGCTCCACGTGGCGGCACCAGGGGATGCCGAGCCCGGACGGGAAGCACCTCGCCAAGCAGGGCCGCCGCGACCTGCCCCTCGCGGACTGCCCGAACCTCCTGAAGACCACGCCGCTGCTCGGCACCCGGGTGCTGCGGGCCGACTTCTGGCGGGCGCACCGCGCCGAACTGGCCGTCGACGACGAGACGTTCGCCGCGTACGCCGCGCTGCTCGCCGCCGACCGCGTCGCCGCGCTCGACCAAGTGGTCCTCAACGTAAGGGAGTTGCGCGCGGAGAGCCTCCCGCAGGGCGCTCCCGAGGAGCGGTACGGCGTCATCGACCGCTACGAGTCGCTGCTGCGGCTCGCCGCCGACCGGGGCCTGCCGACGGCGCCCCGCGCCGCGCTCTACGACGTGATGGTCGGCGACTGCCTGCGCGTCGTCGCCCGCGAGAAGCTGCCCGACGCGGTGCGCAGGGAGTTCTTCCACCGCGCGGCGCGGGCCGCCGTCGCCTGGCGCCCCGAGGGCCACCAGCACCCCGGCGGCCTCGAAGGCATGCGGCGCCGCATCCTCGAAGAGGACGCGTACACCAAGTACCGCACGTTCCAGACGGCCAACCAGCAGCGGCGCAAGCTCAGGTCGGCGGTCGTCTCGCGCAAGCACAAGGTGGGCCTGAAGGTGCGCGACCTGCGCTACCGCAGGGCTCTGGAGCGGCCCGTCGACCCCGGCCTCGCGGTCTTCACCGCCTACTGGGACCGGGGCGTGGCCTGCAACCCGGCGGCCATCGCA
Organism: Streptomyces sp. NPDC058308; assembly: GCF_042880275.1. Lineage (NCBI taxonomy): Bacteria > Bacillati > Actinomycetota > Actinomycetes > Kitasatosporales > Streptomycetaceae > Streptomyces > Streptomyces sp. NPDC058308. The sequence goes on along the minus strand of NZ_JBHVZA010000003.1, from coordinate 45,450 downwards.
GCGAAGCTCGCCGAACTCGCCCCGCACATCCACCCGGTGTGGGTCGTCTCGGCGGCCAACGTGCCGCTGCTGCCGCCCGGCACCGACCACATCGTGCCCGGCACGCCCCGCTACTGGGAGGTGCTTGCGCGTGCCAAGTACCTGGTGAACAACGTCAACTTCCCCAACGCGGTCGTGAAGCGGCCCGACGCGATCCACCTCCAGACCCACCACGGCACGCCCCTGAAGCGCATGGGCCTGGACCAGCTCGACTACCCGGCCGCCTCCAAGGGACTCAACTTCCACAGCCTGCTCGCCCGCATCGACAAGTGGGACTACAGCGTCTCCGCGAACGGGCACTCCACCGAGATGTGGGAGCGCGCCTACCCCTCGCACTACACGTCCCTCGACTACGGCTATCCGCGCAACGACGTCTACTACAGCGCGAGCGCCGCCGACGTCCGCGCGATCCGGGAGCGGCTCGGCATCGCGCCGGGCAAGCGGGCCGTCCTCTACGCGCCCACCCACCGCGACTACGAGGCGGCCTGGACCCCGCGCCTGGACCTGGCCGCACTCGCCGACCGCCTCGGCGAGGACACGGTGCTCCTGGTCCGCGGCCACTACTTCTACGGCGGCGCGACCTCGCCGCTCGCGGGCCTGCGCAGGAGCGGCCGGGTCATCGACGTCTCCTCGTACGACCCGGTGGAGGAGCTGGCCCTCGCCGCGGACGCGCTGATCACGGACTACTCGTCGATCATGTTCGACTACGCCAACCTCGACCGCCCGATCGTCATCTACGCCGACGACTGGGAGACGTACGCGAAGACGCGCGGCGTCTACTTCGACCTGATGGACGAGGCGCCGGGCCGGGTGGCGCGCACGCAGGAGGAGCTGACCGAGCTCTTCACCTCCGGCGCATGGCGCGACGGGACGGCCGCCGAGGCGCGCCGCGCCTTCCGCCGGCGCTTCTGCGAGTACGACGACGGGCGCGCGGCCGAACGCGTCGTACGCCGCGTCTTCCTCGGCGAGAACGAGGACTCCCTGCCGCCCGTGACCCCGGTCGACGAGCGCACCCCGGCACCGACGCCCGAGGAGGCGACGACGCGATGACGCGGACACCCGACGTGACGGTCACGGTGATCGTCTACAACGACGCGGAGCGGCTGCCGCGCGCGGTCGCCTCGCTGCGCCGCCAGACGCACGCCGACATCGAGATCGTCATCAGCGACGACCACTCGACGGACAACACCCCCGAAGTGGCGCGGCGGTTGGCGGCCGAGGACGAGCGGATCACCTACCTACGCCTGCCGCGGAACAGCGGCGGCTGCAGCGCGCCGCGCAACCGCGCGATCGAGGTCGCCCGCGCCCCGTACCTGATGTTCCTGGACAGCGACGACGAACTCCCGGAGCGGGCGGTCGAGTTGCTGCTCGCCGCGCACCGCGAGCGAAACGTGGACTTCGTGATGGGCGCGGTGGAGCGGGTACGGGTCGACACGGGCCGCACCTCCACCTGGATGCCGCATCTGGTCGCGGAGCGCCGCACCGTGAACGGCATCGAGGCCGAGCCCGCCCTGTTCTTCGAGCACCTCTCGACGAGCAAGATGTACCGCCGCGAGTTCCTTGACCGCAACGACCTCCGCTTCCCCGAGGGTATCCACTACGAGGACCAGCTCTTCTCGGCGCAGGCGTACTGCCTCGCGCGCTCCTTCACGGTCATCCCCGACCCCGTCTACCGCTGGTACATAGCCCCTTACGAGGCGGCCGAGTCGGCGTCGATCTCCAACCAGCGCCACAAGCTGACCAACGTCCGCGACCGCATCCACGTCCAGCGCCTGATCGACACGTTCCTGACGTCGAGCGGCCACGCGGACGTGCGGGAGGCGAAGGACTACAAGTTCCTCAAGCACGACTTCCGCATGTACGCGGGTGACCTGCCGTTCCGCGACGAGGAGTGGCTGACGGGCTTCGCGGACATCGTCAACCCGTACCTCGCCGAACTCGCCCCCGGCGCGTACGCCCGCCTCCCGCGCGCCGAACGCGTCGTCCTCCAACTGGTCCGCGACCACCGCCTGGCGGAGGCGCAGCTCGCGGCGCGCGGCCTGGGCCACGGGGTGGCGCCGCGCGAGACGTCGGCGGACGCGGAGGGCCGCGTCTACTGGGGCGCGCGCGTCCCGGAGAGCCCCGCCGCCCGCACCGAACTGGACCTCACGGACCAAGGCCTGGACTCCCGCCCCTTCCCGAGCGCCCAGTTCCGCCACGAGATCACCCGGATCGACCCCGGTCCCGGCGCCTCGGTCGACCTCACCGTCCGCTCGTACGATCCGGGCCTGCGCCTGCCGGTGGGCCCCCAGATCGCCACGCTCCTCCTCGCCCCCGGCCGCCGCCGCATGAAGACCCCCTTCCGCCTGGACCCGGTCCGCCCCGGCGTCTTCGAGGGCACGGCCCGCCTGGACCTGACGCAGGCCCCCCTCCCCCTCAACGGCTTCGCGGGCACCCGCCACCCGGTCCTGCAACTCACCTCGGGCCAACTCCGCAACACGGCACTGTTGTTGGCCCCGCTCACCTTCCCCACGCTCACGGCCCGCGTCGACTACCGGGGCGGCGCGCTCCCCCACGAGGTCACGGTGGAACCGGAGGGCCGCGCCTCGGGCCGCCTCCAACTCCGCTGGACCCCGGTGGGCGTGACGTCCCGGGTCATCCGCCCCCTGGCCCGCAAGGCGGGCGCGAAGGCGGGCTCGCGCGTACGCCGGGCGGCCCGCCTGGCAGCAAGCCTGGCCCGCTGAACGGACGGGGCCACCCGGGGCGGCCACCTCCACGCCACACTCAAGGCGGCCGCCCCCTCCCCACCCACCCGCCCACCACGCCCCAGCCCGCACCTCAGCCGCCGGACCGCAACGCATGCCCGCCACGGCCCACACATCCGCCACCACCACACGCCCGCCACCCGCAGAGTCCCGCCCTTCCCCACCCACCACCCCCTCCCGGCGCCGCTCACCCGCATCCCGCGCCGCCAGAGCCGACCTTGAAGACCAACCACACGGTCTTGCCCGGGACGTGCGTGGTGACACCGAACTCGTCCCCCAGGGCCCCCGCCAGAAGAAGCCCTCGGCCTCCCTCCCCCTCCGCCTCCTGGTGGGGCACCTCCGGACAGCCACCGCCGCTGTCACGCACCTCGATGCGGACGAGCAGCCCATCATTGACGAGCCGCAGGCAGAATTCGCGCCCTGCCGGGACGCCATGAAGTACCGCGTTGGTGGCGAGTTCGGAAACGCAGACCCGTATGTCGTTCAGCCGATCGGCCACTCCCCACCCGGTCAGGGTCTCGACGGCGAAGTTACGCGCAGCACCCACGGATCTGGGATCGCGGGGAAATCGTCGTTGTTGCGTCAGGGGCACGGTGGACCACCGCCTTGTTCCTGGGCTGTACGATCACGAGGACCGTATCGCTATTCACGAAAAGCGGCAAGGCCAGGCCAAGGCGCCTACGGCGCATGGTTCGCTTAATGTGTAAAGCGGCAAGGTCGCCGCCGCCGACCCCGCAGGAGGACACCGTGAGCGACAGCACGTGGGTCAGCACCTCTGTGCCGTACTTGAAGCCCCGAGCGGAAGGGCAGTCCGACGCCTGGGGCGAAGAAGCCGCTGCCCGGGGCGGCAAGGGCGGCCAGCGCATCACGCACGCAGGTGAGGTGAGCGCACCGGTCGACGTAGCCGGTCTGCTCGGCGTCACCGCCGGGGAGACAGTCGTCGTGCGCCGCCGCATCATCGAACTCGACGGTGAGCCGTGCGAGTTGACGGACACCTACTACCCCGTGGGGATCGCCCGCGGGACCCGTCTCGCCGGGACGGGGAAGATCCGCGGCGGAGCGGTGACCTTGCTGGCCGAGCTCGGTCACGTCGGCGTCCGCGTCCGCGAGGACGTGACCGCCCGTATGCCCGACACCGAAGAGCGCGAGGCCCTGTGCCTGGCCACGAACCAACCGGTGATCCGGCTGAACAGGGTCACCCTGGATCGCGACGACCAGCCGATCCAGGTCGACATGATGGTCATGCCCGCCCATCGGCAGCAGCTGCGCTACGAGATCAGGATCGGATGACAGTGCCCGAATTCGACAACAGCACGGCCGACCGCCGCTCCCTGCACGAACGGATCGCCGCCGATCTCAGGGACGAGATCATGAGCGGCGACCTCGCACCGGGGGCGAATCTCCCTTCCACGAACCAGCTGAAGGAGCGGTTCGCCGCGTCCAACGCCACCATCCAGAAGGCGGTCCAACGCCTCAAGGAAGAGCGGCTCGTCGTCGGACGGGCCGGGGCCGCCGTCACCGTGCGCGAGCACCGCCAGCGGACCATGCACCCCGCTTCGTACATGACACCGGCCCCGCAAGGTGAGCCCTATCGCTGGCTCACCGAGGCCACGAGGCACGGAACAGTCGCGCACAGCACCCTGCTGGAGGTCGCGGAAGTCCGCCCTCCAGCAGACGTCTCGGCAGCCCTGAACCTCTCCACGGGCGAGACCGCGCTGCTCCGGCAGCAGATCCTCACCATCGACGACGAACCCGTCGAACTGGTCAATTCCTACTACCCGTTGGCCATCGCCCGGTCCACCGCCATCATGGAGAAGCGCAAAATCAAGGGTGGTACCCCGGCCCTCCTCGCCGAACTGGGCTTCCCGCCACGCCTGAGCGTGGACCGGGTGTCCGCGCGAGTCCCGACCCAGGAACAGTTCCAGGCCTTGAGACTCCCCAGCGACCTCCCCGTACTACGCACCCTGCGCATCGTCCACAGCGATGACGACCTGCCGATCGAAGTCACCGTCATGGTCAAAGCGGGTCATCTCTACGAGCTGCAGTACGAGTTCACGCCGGAGTGAGTGCACGTCGGCGTGACGGGCCGATGGCCCGACGGCCTCCACGGTGTCAAGTGGTCGTCTGGCCATCTTCTGACCTCATTCGGACAACAGTGAACTTTCGGCCCCCGAGTAGTTGAGGGAGCGAGAAGATTCCCGGGCTGCCGCCGGGCGTCGCCCGCGCGCATCCGCCGAAGGGGGAAGTCCCATGACACCTGCACCCTCCAGACCCGCGAGACGCTTGAGGGCGGACCGGTCGTCCGCCGTCTGGGGGCGGCGGCTGACCTCGCTGGCCGCCGGTGGCACTCTGGCGCTGACGGGCATGGTGGCCCTTCCCGCACAGGCCGCACCGGCACAGGCCGCGCCCACGCCGGCCGCCGCCGGACCGGCCGCCTTCGTGGCCAACTTCCACGGCGACACCGTCTCCGTGGTCGACCCGAGCACGAACACCGTCACTGACAGCATCACCGTCGGCAACAGTCCCGTCGGCGTGGCGGTCGCCCCCACCGGCGCGCACGCCTACGTGACCAATTTCGACGAGGCCACCGTCTCGGCGATCGACACGGACACCCACGCGGTCACCGCGACCATCCCCGTCGGCAGCAATCCCCTCAACGTGGCCGTCACCCCGTCCGGCAACCGCGCGTACGTCGCGAACAGCGGCGGGGACACCGTCTCGGTCATCGACACCGCGACCAAGGCGGTCAGCGCCACCGTCCAGGTCGGGAACTCCCCGAACGGCGTGGCGATATCCCCGTCGGGCACCACCGTCTACGTGACCAACAACAACGGGAACTCCGTCTCGGTCATCGACACCGCGAGCAACACGGTCACCGGCACCGTCCCGGTCGGGGCCTCCCCCGCCGGCGTGGCGGTCAGCCCGTCCGGGGCCGTCGCCTACGTCGCCAACAACGGCGGGACCACGGTCTCGGTCATCAGCACCGCGACCAACACGGTCAGCGCCACCATCCCGGTCGGCACCTCGCCGAACAGCGTCACCTTCGGTCCCTCGGGCACCCGGGCCTACGTCGCCGACCGAGGCAGTGACGACGTGAAGGTGATCGACACGGCGACCAGGACCGTGACGGCGACCGTCCCCGTCGGCGACAGCCCGGCCAGGGTCGAGGCCGACCCGTCCGGCACCGCCGTCTACGCCGCCAATGTGAACGACGGCACCGTCTCGGTGATCGACACCGGGACCAGCGCCGTCACCGCCACGATCGGCGGGTTCACCGGCCCGTACGGCCTGGCGTTCACCGGTGCGCCGACGACCGCGCAAGCGGACATCGACGTCGACCTCACCGCCACACCGCGCCTGAGCCTCCTGGTGCCCTACCTGTCCTACACCCTCACCGCCCACAACACCGGCCCCGCGGCCGTCAGTTCCGCTACCCTCACCGCGAAGCTCCCGCAGGGCGCCAGAGCCACCAACCTCGCCGCCGGATGCACCACCGCCAACTCCACGGTGACGTGCACCTACGGAGCCATCGCCGACAACGCGAGCGTGCACAAGACCTTCCGCGTCCCGCTGAGCCTGCTGACCCTCGGCCCGGTCAAGGTCACGGGCGAACGCACCGCCTCCGCCCCCACCGACTCCAACCCCACGAACGACACGGCATCGGTGACCTGCACAGCAGTCTCGATCATCCTGGTGACCTGCCCCTGACCCGGGCCGCCCTCAAGACCCCACGACCCGCGTACCCGCCCCCGCCCCCGGCACATCGGCCCACCCGTGGATGCGTCGGGCCACGTGTCGCAAGCGGGGGTCCGAGGGAGGTACCGCGATGTGGAAGTGGGATTCGTCCGGGGTCTGGAACGTTCCGCCCCAGGCCACCACTCCTCGGCACTCCGCCAGGATGTCGCGGACGACGGCGACGTGGTGCTCGATGAGGCCGCCCCTGGCTCCCGGCGGGTACCAGCCGGGGCGGATCGCGAGCGCCGTGCCCGAGGAATGGTTGGTCGCGTAGCCCCGCGGCGCGCGGGACGGCGGGATGAAGCCCATCACCTCGTCCGGCCGCAACGAGTCGATCTCGTAGTGGTAGCGGCGTACGACGTGAACCAGGACGGTCGACACGTCGCCCAGGCGCAGGGGCACCGAGAGCGGGCTGCCGGGTACCGGCCGCGTCCAGATGGCGCCGCCGCGGTCGGCGCCTTCCTCGACGGGCCAGCCGTTCTCGCTGAGCCGGCCCTTGCCGGGTCGGCCGCCGGGGCGGGTGGGAGTGTCGGCCGGCCCGGTGTCGGACGGGGGCACACGTGCCGGGAGCGCCGTCGCGGGGAGCGCCGTCGCAGGGAAGCCCGCCGTCGCTGCGCAAGCGGCGCCGGCCCGCAGGATCGAACGTCGCGGCATGTCCGCGGAAGCAGAAGGCATGGTCACCATCACTGACCTCGCAGCGGCGCGTGGTACTTCTCGAAGACCCGGTAGAGCCCGAGCAGCGCGGTGCCGTACCCCTGCGCGCTCTCGTTGGTTCCGTTGTAGCGGGCGAGCGCGCGCCTGCTGTCCTCCTCGCCGGTGTCGAGGCCGGGGCGCTCGGCTCCGATCTCGTGGGCGCCCTCGATGAGGACCAGCGGAACGGTGGTCATGTTGTAGGCCGTGTCCTTGAAGAGCGGCTGCCAGACGGCCCAGAGGTCGCTCTCTTTGGTCGCGTCCATGAGGCTCCCGCCGATCAGCTCCTGCCGGATGGCGTGGTTGCGTGCGCGGATCGCCGTGGCCGCGAAGATCTGGCCGAGCCCGGTGCTGCAGTCGTTCTTCTTGCTCGGCCCGCCTTTGTAATGGTTGATGACGAGCTCTTCCGCCACTACGTCACCGGAATTGTAGGCCCGCATTTCCCACATCAGCGGGCACTGGATCAGCGCTTTGCGCATCCGCAGGTTCCGGGCGAGCCTGGTGATGAGCCAGTCGTAGTCGATGAGGATGTCGAAGCATTCCGTCGTCGTCCGGACGCTGAACGCCAGGCCGCCGGCGCCGCCCTTTTCGGGAACCTTCATCACATTGACGAAGTACGACTGGACGTCCACCAGCATCGCGTTCCGCTGAGCCTTGTCGAAGCTGACGTCCAGGCCGTCCGATGACTGCTCGATGTCGTAGCTGTCCTGACCGTTGTCGCGTCCGGAGACGATGTTGTTGTCGATCTCGATGCGGCCGCTGCCGGAGCCGGTCTCGATGGTGGAGATCTGGTCGAAGGCCCAGTCCTCCGGCAGCGGATAGCCGAGATTCCCCGAGAATCCGGTCGACATGCCGCTGACGAAACTCGCCGAGGTGTAACCGGCCGCGTGGACGCGGCCGCACACATTACGGGGGCCGTAGATACCGACCTGGTATCCGGGGCCGTGCTCACTCATCGTGTCCCTGACCGCGCGGAAATACGGCAGAATCCGTTCCGTCACCTGGTGGTCGAGTGCGTCGAAGTCGACGGCGAAGTAGATGCGGGTGCCCGCCATGTAGCCGTAACGACGTGCCCGTTCGACGGCGTGCAGGGCGTCGGCGATTCCGGCTCCCCTGCTGAAATAGCTCGCCTCGCCGCCGTTGGTCTGGTAGATCGGGAACGTCCGCAGCCCGTTCGCGGCCATGACTCCCAATTCGCCCGGCTGGATCTGCTTGTCGAGCGTCGAACCCGCATAGTTCGCCAGGTAGCGCCCCACGATCCGGTAACCGGCGTTCCTGAGGGCCTGCGCCCGTGCGGCCGTGACCTCGGTGACGCAGTCGCACGCGGTTCCTTTGCGCTCGTGGTCCCCGGTGGAGACGAGCAGGGAGGCCCAGGTCGGGAAGTCTCCCCGCCCGTTCACGGGAAGCTTCACGAAGTTCTGGAACTCTCTGACCCGGTCGCCGAACAGGGCATCGAACCGGTCGGTGAAGGACACTCCGGCACGCCGGTTGAAGATCATGGCCGCACTGAACAGGCTCACCCAGGTGCCCACCGAGCCCTGCGCCACCGAATTGTTCCTCAGTGCGTCCCGAGTGGCGGGGCCGAACGCCCCGGTCGCGACCTCGTCACTCATCCCCATCTCGAATTGCAGGGCGTAGATCAGCGCCTTCTGTACGTCCCTGGAGAAATTGCCGTCACAGGGAATGATGAAGAAGTTCTGGCGCCCCACGTACCTGCTGTTGAGCCACTGCTGAATGGTGCGGATCTGCTCGGTGCCACCGGGCACCACGGTGTACGCGTCCATCGTGAGCAGCGCCTTGAGCACCTTCGGCGTGACCCCGTCGCCGGGGTACACGGCGCTCACCCCCATGTTCTGCTTCACCCGGGTCACGGACGCCGCCACCCGTGGGTTGTAGGTGCCCTCGATGTCACCGCCGTCGTAACCCTTGCAGTACAGGGCGGACTGCACGACCCGGTAGATGGCCTCGTGCCGGGTGTTCGCGTCGATGACCGGGAACCGTGACCGCAGGGCGGCGAGCGTGGCGCGGCCGAAGCTGTCGGAGAGCGGAGTGAGCCCCAGCTCGTGCTGGAGGACGCGAGTGAGCGCGTACATGACCGCCCAGCTGGTCCTGCCGTTCTCCTCGACATCCGGGATGCCGTCGACGCCGTAGCTGTTGATGAACATCTGCGCCTTCAGGACCATGTCGTCGGCCATCCGCGCCCCTTCCGTGTGCCCGCGCCTGCGACTGCCCGCGCCCGCGGCAGATCGCTCCTGCGGCAGATCGCTCCTGCGGCAGATCGTCCTCCGGTGTTCCGCCTTCGGGCGGTTGGTCCGGCGTGAAGACACTCAAACGGTCGTACGGCGGGCGGGGGCGGCGCGGCGACGTCAGCGTCAGCGTCAGCCCCGTGTTCCCCCCGTTCCCCCGTCCCCCCGCACGGGTGGTTTGCCGCTTCGGGGAGCGAGCCGTAGGGAAAGGCTGCGGCATGCGCCTCCGCAATCTCTCACTCGCTCTGATCCTCGCCGCAGTATCAGCCGTTCTGCCCATGGCCTCGCCGGCCCAGTCCGCTGCCGCCGGCTTCGGACGCTGTCCGGGTGGCAGCTACTGCCTCTTCGAAGCCCCGGACGGAAACGGCCGCATGGTCGCCTTCCGCACCGGAAGCCCGGATCTGCGCCAGCAGAACCTGGACAACACGGCGTCTTCGTACGCCAACAACAGCGGCGTGCTGTGGTGCGTCTTCGACGACTACCGGTACGGCCAAGCGCACATTTCCCACGGGGCGCTCAACGGCCAGCGGGGGAACTTCGGCGAGATCGACGACCTCGCCAGTTCCACGCGGGGAGGGAACCTGCAGACCGGCTGCGGCTGAGCCACGGCCGAGGTCAGCCCCGCACCTCGTACAGCACCTGCCCCTTGGGCCCGGTCCACGCCCGGTGGAGGGCGGGGTCGTCCGGGCGCAGGCCGCCGTCGCCCGGGTACTGGACGATCCAGCGCACCCCGTAGCGGCGCAGGACGGCGAGGCGATCGGCGCGGGAGCCGCCGGGGGCGAAATAGTCCCGCACCGCGGCCACCCGCTCCTCCTGGTCCGGCAGGAAGAAGTCCGGGTAGCCGGGGGCCACCGTGTAGGGGCCGTACGCGGGGATCTGGCGGGCGGGGAAGGTCTTGGCCAGGACCACGTCGCCGTACCGGACCTTCGGCGTGAGCCAGTGGTAACCCGGCCATGGGGCACGGTACTTCGCCGCGACCCTGGCCGGCAGCGCGTCACGCGGCACCACGTACCCCAGCGTGCCCGCCTGCGTCCACGCGCCGAGGAGCAGCGCCGCGCCGAGGGTTCCGGCGAAGGCCCGGCGTACCCCCGCGCACCCGGCCTCGACGACCTCCAGGGCCACTGCCACCTGCGCCGGGATCAGCGCCGCGGGCAGCACGCGGCCCCACGAGTAGTGGCCGGTCAGGCCGCCCGCCGCGAACATCGCGGCGCCGAGGGCGAAGAAGAGCACCAGCGGGTCCCGGTGGTCCCGGCGCCAGCGCAGCGCCAGGGCCACGACGCCCAGCAGCAGGGCCAGACCGAAGTGCGACAGCAGGTGCCGGTAGAGGGAGCGGTGGATCTCCTCCAGGTCACCCACGCCGAGCAGGCCGAAGAAGGAGTAGTACGGCCAGGCCACCAGGATGAGGAGCCCCAGCGCGAGGCCCCCCGCGAGCCGGAGCAGCACCGCCCGGGTGGGCCACGGCCGCGCGCCGAGGACCATCGCGAGCGCGCCGAACGACGCGACCACGCCCGTGAATTGGTGACTGAGCAGGATCACCGACCAGAGCGCACCCAGCCCGAGGGGGAAGAGCCATCCCGTCCCGCCGTCGCGCAGGGACGTGCGCACCAGCGCCCAGAAGTGGAAGGAGAGCCCGAGCGCGAACGTGCTCGGGTACGAGACCGTCAGGGCAAGGGAGTTGAGGCCGAGGAAGCCGCTCCAGTTGAAGAGCCGCGGGCCCCAGAGCAGGAGCAGGCAGAGCAGGGCGAGGGGCGGTGCGGCCCGCCGGGCGCTGAAGGTGCGCACGAGACGCACGACACCCGTCGCGAGCAGGCCGAGCCCGACCAGCGCCGCCACCCGCAGCACCACGAACGTGCCGAGCCCGGTGACCTTGGCCAGGCAGCCGAGCAGCAGCATCCACGGGGAGTAGTACGGGCTGGGGGTGTCGGCGTCGACCAGCGGGTTGCCCGGGTCGGTCAGGTCGTGGCGCAGGCGCTCGACCGTCGCCGCGTGAATGCCGAGGTCGCCCGCCCAGGGCAGGCGGACGATCACGAGGAGGAGCAGGACGAGGGCGAGCGCTGCCGCCGCCCACACGGCCCGCCGTATGACCCCTTTACCGGCGACGCGCATCGTGCTGGAAGACCCACGTCCGGTAGACCAGGAAACGGAACGCCGAGGCGAGGACGATCGACAGGGCCTTGGCGATGTTGGAGCCGAGCGGCCCGCTCATGTCCGCGCCCTGGTACGCCGCGTAGAACAGGACGCTCTCCATCGCCACGCCGATGCCGCTGAACGCGAAGAAGAGGGCGATCTGGCGCTTCGTGCGCGAGGCGCGGTCCCGGTAGGCGAAGAAGCGGAAGCCCAGGTAGTTGGTGCCCATGGCGACACAGCTGGCCAGCACCGTCGCCGTCATCGGGCCGGAGGACAGGCCGTGCAGGAGGAGGTTGAAGACGACGAGGTTCACGGCGACGCCGCTGCCGCCGACGACGCCGAACTTCACGACCTCCAGGGCCAGCCTGCGCAGCCGGGCGAGGGGGAGCCCGCGTGCGGGGCCGGGCGTCTCCGGAGCCGGCGCCTGCGCGGGGACGGGCGGCGCGACCTGCGGCGCCTCGTGCAACGTGGGAGTGCTCATCCGCGTACCTCCGCACCACCGCGGCCGCGCGTTCTCGCGTCCAGCCGGAGCTTCCACGGCATGACGACCGACTCCAGCTGCACCATCAGGCTCATCTTCGACTCGCCGACCGTGCGGTCCTCGAAGTGGATCGGCACCTCCATGACGCCGAAGCCGCGGCGCAGCGCGCGGTACTTCATCTCGACCTGGAAGCTGTAGCCCGCACTGTCGACGGATGCCAGGTCGATGGCGCGCAGGGCGTCGGCGCGCCACAGGTTGAAGCCGCCGGTGATGTCGGTGACGCGGGTGCCGAGGATGGTGCCCGCGTAGGCGTTGGCCCAGCGGGAGAGCAGTTTGCGGTGGGCGCCCCACGCGTCGGAGAGCGTGCCGCCCTGGACGTACCGGCTGCCGATGACGACGCCCGCGTCGGTGGCGAGGGCGACGCCGAGCAGTTCGGCGGCCTTCTCCACGGGGTGGCTGCCGTCGGCGTCCATCTGCAGGACGTAGTGCGCGCCCTCGGCGACGGCTCGCGCCATGCCGGCCGCGTAGGCCCGCCCGAGGCCGTCCTTCTCGGTGCGGTGCAGGACGCTCATGCGGGCGCTGCCGTACCGCTCGGCGAAGCGTTCGGCGATGTCGCCGGTGCCGTCGGGGCTTGAGTCGTCGACGACCAGGAGACGCAGGCCGGGCAGCGGGAGCGCCATCAGGGCCTCGGCCATGCCGGGCAGGTTGCCCGCTTCGTTGTACGTGGGCATGACGACGGTCAGCGGGGTCGCGGCCCAGGCTTCGGGCAGCCGGGCGGCAAGGCTTTCGGAGAGGTTCTCCGACATGTCCTGGTTCTCCGACATGTCTTGGTTCTCCGACCTGTCTTGGTTCTCCGACATGTCCTGGGGGAGGTTCACAGGCATTGCTCAGGCCCTTCGATGGTCGGGGATCCGTTGGGTACGTCCGGTGAGAAGCGGAGCGCCGCGTCGGGCAGGACCGCCGCGCACCACACCCTCGCCCCGGTCCGCAGTTCGTTGTCGGCCCCCACGCGCGCGCCGTCCCCCACGACCGCGCCTTCCAGGACGGTGCGGCGCCCGATGCGGGCCCCCGCGCCGACCAGACTCCGGCGGACGTCGGCGCCGGCCCCCACGTCCGCCCCGTCGAGCACGACAGAACCGTGCACGACCGCGCCCGCCCCGATGCGGGCGCCCGCGCCCACCACGGTCCCGGCGGCGAGCCGGGCGTCCGCCGCGACCTCGGCGCCCGGCAGGACCAGCGACTCGCCCCGCTCCCCCGGCAGCGCGGGCGAGGCGATGACCCCGCGTACGAGGTCGGCCGAGGCCTGGACGAGCGCCTCGGGGCGGCCGAGGTCCAGCCAGTAGGCGCTCTCGACCTGCCCGTGCAGGTACGCACCCCGGGCGAGCAGGGCGGGGAAGGTCTCCCGCTCCACCGACACGGCACGCCCCGGCGGGATCGCGTCGATCACGGATCTGCGGAAGACGTACGCCCCCGCGTTGATCTGATCCGTGACGATCCCCTCGGGCGTCGTCGGCTTCTCGGTGAACGCGAGGACTCGGCCGTGGTCGTCGGTCGGTACGAGACCGAAGGCGCGGGGGTCGTCGACGCGGGTGAGGTGGAGCGTGACGTCGGCGCCGCGCCGTACGTGCGTGGTGACCAGGCCCCGGATGCCGACGCCGCTGAGGATGTCGCCGTTGAGGACGAGGACGGGCTCGTCGCCGCCGCTCCGCAGGCGCGCCGCCGCGTTGCGGATGGCGCCGCCGGTGCCCAGGGGCTCGTCCTCGACCGCGTACTCCAGTTCCAGGCCGTACGCCGATCCGTCGCCGAAGTGCGGTTCGAAGACCTCGGCGAGGTAGCACGTGGCCATCACGACGTGGTCGACACCGGCGGCCGCGAGGCGCGCGAGCTGGTGCGCGAGGAAGGGGACCCCGGCCGCGGGGACCATCGGCTTCGGCGTGTGGACCGTGACCGGCCGCAGCCGGGTGCCCTGCCCGCCGACCAGCAGAATGGCTTCCGTCATCGCCTTGTCGCGACCTTCCTTGCGCTTCGGATCTCGTACCGCCATCAGACAATCTCACCCACCTTAGACCAAATGTCTGAATTGATGAGATATGGCGAGTCATGGCGAATGTCATCACCCCTTCCGCACCACAGAGGCAACCAATCCCCCGGCCAGGCACTCCGGGGTACGCAGAGGGGGCGCCCCGGCCCGAAAGGCCCGGAGCGCCCCCTCTACACGTACCGCCGGGGAACGACGAACGCGCGGAACTGCGAACGCGCGGAAGTACGAGTGCGCAGAACTACGAGTGCGTGCGCAGCAACGTCCGCATCGTCCGCATCGCCACCGACAGATTCGCCAGGTCGAACGCGTCCGAGCTCTGGATCTCCTCCAGCGTCGTCCGCGCCCGGCTCAGGATCGGCGCGTTCTTCTCCTCCCACGCCTTGAAGCGCTGCTCCGGCGTGGACTCGCCGTTGCCTGCCGCGAGGATGTCCGCCGTCAGCGCGGCGTGCGCCGCGTACAGGTCCTCGCGGATGGAGGCGCGCGCCATGGACTGCCAGCGGTCGGCCCGCGGCAGTTCGATGATGCGGTCCATGAGCTGGGTGATGCGCAGGCGGTCGGCGAGGTCGTAGTAGACCTCGGCGACGGCCATCGGCTCCTTGCCCGTCCGGTCGGCGACGGCGACGATGTCGAGCGCCGGGAAGGCGGACGAGAAGCCGGCCACGCGCTGGGCGAGGTCGTCCGGGACGCCCGCGCCGGTCAGCTCGTCCCGGATGCCCTGGTACCACTCCAGGTCGGAGCCGCGCAGGAGCTGCGGCAGCTCGGCCCAGACCTCGGCGACGCCCTTGCTGAAGAAGCCGATGGTCTCGGCCAGCTGGAGCGGCTGCGGCCGGTTGTTGAGCAGCCAGCGCGCACCGCGCTCGACGAGGCGGCGCGAGTGGAGCCGGATGCGGGTCTGGACGTCGGCGGCGACGACGTTGTCGAGCGCCTCGACCGCGTCCCACACCTGGCTCAGGCCGAAGATCTCCCGGGCGGCGAGCTGCGCCCGCACGATCTCCTCCAGCGAGGCACCCGTCTCCTCCCGCAGCCGGTGCAGGAACGTCGAACCACCGGTGTTCACCGTGTCGTTGACGAGGACGGTCGTGATGATCTCGCGGCGCAGCGCGTGCCCGTCGACCTGCTCGGGGAACTTCTCGCGCAGCGCCTTCGGGAAGTACGCGTGCAGCAGCCGCTGCAGGTACGCGTCGTCCGGCAGCGTCGTCTGGATCAGCTCGTCCGCGGCCGTGATCTTCGTGTACGCGAGGAGCACGGCGAGCTCGGGCTGGGAGAGGCCCCGGCCGGAGTTGAGCAGCTCGCGGATCTGCCGGTCGTTCGGCAGGAACTCCAGGCCCCGGTCGAGGTGGCCCTGCTTGCCGAGCCTGCGCATGAAGCGCTGGTGGGCGTGGAGCAGGGACGGCGACTGGAAGACGGCGTTGGCCAGGGCGGTGTTCTGCGCGTAGTTGTTGCGCAGGACCAGGTGGCCGACCTCGTCGGTCATCTGGGCGAGCAGCTTGTTGCGCTGCTTGACCGTCATGTCGCCGTCCGTGACGACCGCGTTGAGCAGGATCTTGATGTTCACCTCGTGGTCGGAGGTGTCCACGCCCGCGCTGTTGTCGATGGCGTCGGTGTTGATCCGGCCGCCGGAGCGCGCGAACTCGATGCGCCCCAGCTGCGTGAGCCCGAGGTTGCCGCCCTCGCCGACGACCTTGACGCGCAGGTCCTGGCCGTCCACGCGGATCGCGTCGTTGGCCTTGTCGCCGACGTCCGCGTTGGACTCGGCCGACGACTTCACGTACGTACCGATGCCGCCGTTCCACAGCAGGTCGACCGGCGACTGCAGGATGGCCTTCATCAGGTCGGCCGGGGTCATCTTGGCGACCTTGCCCTCGATGCCGAGGGCCTCGCGGATGTGGGCGTTGAGCTGGATCGCCTTGGCGCTGCGCGGGAAGATGCCGCCGCCCGCGGAGAGCAGCTCCTTGTCGTAGTCGGCCCAGGAGGAGCGGGGCAGCTCGAAGAGGCGGCGGCGCTCGGCGTACGAGGTCGCGGCGTCCGGCTTCGGGTCGATGAAGATGTGCCGGTGGTCGAAGGCGGCCACCAGGCGGATGTGCTCGGAGAGCAGCATTCCGTTGCCGAACACGTCACCGGACATGTCGCCCACGCCGACGACCGTGAAGTCCTCGGACTGGGTGTCGCAGCCCAGCTCCCGGAAGTGCCGCTTGACGGACTCCCAGGCGCCGCGGGCGGTGATGCCCATGCCCTTGTGGTCGTAGCCGGCGGAGCCGCCGGAGGCGAAGGCGTCG
This sequence comes from Streptomyces sp. NPDC058308, assembly GCF_042880275.1. Taxonomy (NCBI): domain Bacteria; kingdom Bacillati; phylum Actinomycetota; class Actinomycetes; order Kitasatosporales; family Streptomycetaceae; genus Streptomyces; species Streptomyces sp. NPDC058308. The sequence continues at coordinate 29,071 of NZ_JBHVZA010000003.1, read as the reverse complement.
CCGAGCCAGAAGTTGTAGGACTCGGCGACCTGGTTGGCGATGTCGGAGAACGTCGCGGTGCCCTTGTCGGCCGCGACCACCAGATAGGTGTCGTCCTCGTCGTGGCGCACCACGTCGGCCGGGGGCACGACCTCGCCGGCGACCAGGTTGTCGGTGATGTCGAGCAGCGCCGAGATGAACGTCTTGTAGCAGGCGACGCCCTCCGCCAGCCATGCGTCGCGGTCGACGGACGGGTCGGGCAGCTGCTTGGCGACGAAGCCGCCCTTGGCGCCGACGGGCACGATGACGGTGTTCTTCACCATCTGCGCCTTCACGAGCCCCAGGATCTCCGTCCGGAAGTCTTCCTTCCGGTCGGACCAGCGCAGACCGCCGCGCGCGACCTTGCCGAAGCGCAGGTGGACGCCCTCGACGCGGGGCGAGTACACCCAGATCTCGTACGCCGGACGCGGCGCGGGCAGGTCGGGGATGGCCTGCGGGTCGAACTTCATGGAGACGTAGTTGTGCGGCTTCCCGCCCTCGCTCTCCTGGAAGAAGTTGGTCCGCAGCGTCGCCTTGATGACGGTGAGGAAGGACCGCAGGATCCTGTCCTCGTCCAGGGAGGCCACCTGGTCGAGGGCGCCGTCCAGCTCCTCCAGGAGCCCGTCGGTCAGCTCGGTGCCCGCGCGCTGGCGGTCCGGCGACATCCGCGCCTCGAAGAGCGAGACGAGCAGCCGGGTGGTGTGGACGTTGTTACGGAGGGTGTCCTCCATGTAGTCCTGGCTGAACGTCGAACCGGCCTGCCGCAGGTACTTCGCGTAGGCCCGCAGGACCATCGCCTGGCGCCAGTTGAGCCCGGCCCGCAGCACAAGGGAGTTGAACCCGTCGACCTCGGCGGCACCGGTCCAGGCGGCGGCGAAGGCCTCCTGGAAGCGCTCGCGGCCGTCGTCGCCGAGGTAGTCGCCGTTGCCGTTGGGGGACTTGGGCATGCGGAGCCCGAAGTCGTAGATCCACGCGTGCGTACGGTCCGCGCAGCGCAGCTCGTACGGACGCTCGTCGGTGACCTCGACACCGAGCCGCTGCAGCACGGGCAGCACGGCGGAGAGGGAGACCTGCCCACCGGACCGGTAGATCTTGAAACGCCGCTCCCCGGGCACCGCGCCCACGGGCTCGTACAGGGAGAGCGCGAAGTCCTTCTCGCCGTGGCCGAGCTGCTCCAGGTGCTGGAGGTCGGCGACGGCGGCGCGCGGGGTGTGGTCGGCCTTGTACCCCTCGGGGAAGGCGTGCCCGTACCGGCGGATCAGCTCGGCGGCGCGCTCCTCGCCGCACTCGGCGGTCAGCGCCTCCGCGAAGCCGTCGGCCCAGGAGCGGGCGGCGTCGACGAGCCGCCCCTCGATGCGCTCGATGTCGGCGTCGGAGAGGTCGGGGACCTCGGCACCCTTGGGAACGCGCACCACGAAGTGGATGCGGGACAGGATCGACTCGGTGTTCCAGGCGGTGAAGTCGACGCTGGCGCCGTTCAGCTCCTCCTTGAGGATGTCGATGATCCGCAGCCGGACGCCGGTGGTGTAGCGGTCGCGCGGCAGGTAGACGAGGGCGGAGTAGTAGCGCCCGTACTCGTCCTTGCGCAGGTAGAGCCGGAGGCGGCGCCGCTCCTGCAGATACAGCACGCTCGTAACGATCGACCGGAGCTCGTCGGCGGGCGTCTGGAAGAGCTCGTCGCGCGGGTACGTCTCCAGGATCTGCAGCAGGTCGCGCCCGTCGTGGCTGTTGGCGGAGAAGCCCGCGCCCTTCAGCACCTCAGCGACCTTGCGGCGGATGACGGGCACGCGGCGCACCGACTCGGTGTACGCGGCGGACGAGAAGAGCCCGAGGAAGCGCCGCTCCCCGACGACGTTGCCCTGGGCGTCGAACTTCTTCACGCCGACGTAGTCGAGGTAGGACGGCCGGTGCACGGTGGCCCGGCTGTTCGCCTTGGTCAGCACCAGAAGCCGGTGCTCACGGGCCTTGGCGCGCGCGTCGGCGGGCAGCCGGTTGAAGGACGGGCTGACCGGGTGGTGGTCGTCGCCGTCGTGCTGCGGGTCGGCGCGGAGGATGCCGAGACCGGTGCCGGGGACGGCGGCCAGCGAGTCGTCGTCCGTGAGGGTGTACTCACGGAAGCCCAGGAAGGTGAAGTGGTTGTCGGCGAGCCAGCGCAGCAGCTCACGGGCCTCCTCCACCTCCTGGTCGGGCAGGTCACCGGCGGTGGGTTCGGCGGGCAGCTCGTCGGCGATGCGCAGCGCGGCGTCGCGCATCTTCTCCCAGTCCTCGACGGTCTCCCGTACGTCACTGAGGATCCGCAGCAGGTCGGCGGTGATCTGCTTCAGATCCGCGCGGTCGGTCTCGCGGTCCATCTCGACGTGGATCCACGACTCGACGAGCGCGTCGTGCGGCAGCTCGGCACCGGCCTCCCGGCTCAGCACCTCCAGGAGCTTTCCGGTCAGGTCACGGCGCACCACGACCTGCGGGTGGATCACGACGTGGATGCCGCGCCCCTGCCGGGACAGCTCATTGGTGACGGAGTCGACGAGGAAGGGCATGTCGTCGGTGACCACCTCGACGACGGAGTGGCTGCAGGTCCAGCCGTTCTCCTCGACGGTCGGGGTGTGCACCCGTACGTTGGCCGTCCCCTGCGGGCGGTTCTCGGCCAGCCGGTAGTGGGAGAAGGCCGCGCCGAAGACGTCGACCGGATCGCGGTCGGCCAGGTCCTCGGGGGCGGTGTGCAGGTAGTAGCGCTGGAGGAACGCGAGAGCCATGTCCTGGTCTGGCGTGGCCTCGCTCGTCGTCCCAGTCGGTGCACCGCTCGGTAGGCGTCCCCCGGCCGGGCTGTTCTCAGCTACCCGGGCGGCCCGCGCGAGCAGCTCGGCCTTGGCTTCGTCCAGCTTGGTCTGCATTGTCCTCTGACTCCTGTCGCGCGCCGTTGCGTGACGTAGAAGGAAGTGATGTGCCGTAACGCCGCGGCACGGGGTCTCCGGCCGGATTCGACGTTATGCCGCGGTGGTGTGCGAGCGGACAGCTTTCCGCCATTTTCAGCGGTTCCACTGACTGATGGCTCGCTCGGCCCGACCGGCCGCACCGCGAAGAAGCGTCAGCGAGGTCCCGGGCACGGTTGTCCACCGTGTTCCCCGGGCGCAGGGCGGGGGCGTCCATGCCCCCGCGGGATATCGCGCTGATCACGGGTCCAGGCTATCGCTCCGCACCGGGCAGCCGTCATGAGCCGTATGTGTACAAAAGCAGGGGTCGAACTTTGACAGTCTGCACAGTGCCCTCGGCCGCCATCCCCTCTTGGCAAAGAGCCACCGTACGGGCACGTTGGCCGTGAGGGTCCGCGCAGGCGGCGCCCCGCCCCGAGGGGAGCAACGAAATGGCAGCCAAGATCCTGATCGTCACCGGCGACGCGGCGGAGTCACTCGAAGTCCTCTACCCCTACCAGCGACTGCGCGAGGAGGGCTACGACGTCCACATGGCCGCCCCCGCCCGCAAAAAACTGCGCTTCGTGATCCACGACTTCGAGCCGGGCTTCGACACGTACACGGAGAAGCCGGGCTACACCTGGCCCGCGGACCTCGCCTTCTCGGAGGTGGATCCCGGCCAGTACGCCGCCCTGGTGATCCCGGGCGGCCGGGCCCCGGAGTACCTGCGCAACGACCCCGAGCTCCGCAAGATCCTCAAGTCCTTCTTCGACGCGGACAAGCCGGTCGCCCAGATCTGCCACGGCCCCCTGCTCACCGCCGCCATCGGCGGCCTCAGCGGCCGCAGGGTCACGGCGTACCCGGCGCTCGAACTGGACATGCAGACGGCCGGCGCGACGTTCCAGGACGCGGAGGTGGTCGTGGACGGCACGCTGGTCTCGGCCCGGGCATGGCCGGACCACTCGGGCTGGATGCGCGAATTCCTGACGGTCCTGCGCGCGAAGGCCCCGGTGACCTAGGTACACGGGTGACCTAGGTACACGCCCCCGCCCCACCCCCCCCACATCGGTATGCCGATCCTGCCCCGTACCGATGCAGGGAGCCCCCACACCGGGCAGTCTCTACAGTGTGCCGCCCCTCACGAGGCGACAGAACGGGCCGGGCCTGCCCTCGTCGGCGAGGGCAGGCCCCACGAAGAATTGAACTGGCGGACCCCCCACCGACCGGCAGCCGCGAGCGCCACCGGAGGGGGTGTGGGGGTATGTGCGCACGGAGCACCGAGCACACTGTGCCGCCTTTGTCCGCACGACGTGACGCAGGGATGGCGAGTACGCACATACCCCCACACCCCCGCCCCAAGACGAGGCGCGCCCCGGACGAGACCGCAACGCCCCCCACACCCCCGCCCCGAGACGAGGCGCGCCCCGGACGAGACCGCAGCGCGCCCCACCGAACCAACCCACGCCCCCGCTCAAGGCGCCCCACCGACCCGCGCAGCCCCGGCGATCTCCGTCCGCGACCCCACCCCCAGCTTCGCCAGAATGTGCTCGACGTGCGCGTCAGCGGTCCGCTTCGAGATGACAAGCCGCTCCGCGATCTCCCGGTTGGACAGCCCCTGGGCGACCAGCACCGCCACCTCCCGCTCGCGCCGCGTCAGCACATCACCCCCGCCCCGCACGGTCCCGCCCCGCGCGGCCGCGGCCCCGCCCCCCACCCCCCGCCCCGGCGTATCCGCGTCGGCCCGCACCGCGTCGAGCACCTGCCGCCCGGACAACCGCGCCCCCACCGCATGCCACCGCTCGAACTGCCTGCTCCCCAGCCCCTCCCGCACCGCCCCCCGCGCCGCCTCCTGCTGCTCGAAGAGCGAGGGAAGCATGCCGATCGGGTCCCCGGCGAGCCGCCGCGCGTTCTCCGCGTACCCGAAGAGCCAGGCGGCCCGCACCTGCCGCCCCTCGCGCGCCGCGGCCCACGCGAGCCCGTGACAGCACATCGCGGCGACCAGGATCTCGTCGACGTCGCTAGCCGCCTCAAGGCCCCGGCACAGCGACGTGACACCCGCCTTCCGGTCCCCGGCGAGCCAGCGCACCAGCCCCTGCGTGGTCAGCGTGGCCCCGTAGATCTGTCGCTCACCCGTGCCCTCAAGGAGGCCGAGGCCCTGCGCGCACAGTTCCAGGGCCCCGTCCAGGTCCCCGAGTACCGCACGGAGCAACGCGCCCTCGGAACTCATGACCACGACGCCCAGCAGGTTGTCGCCCTCGAGCATCCGCCGCCCCACATCGGCGAGCCGCGCAAGCCCCGCGGCGTCACCGCACAGCGCGGCGAGCCCGTGACCGTACGCCTCGGCGAACAGCGCGACCTCCTCGTCGCCCGCCCGCACCGCGGATTCCCGCGCCAGCGCCATCCGCTCGACGGCCGTCGCGAGGTCCGCGGTCCACACCCCGATGGCACCGGTGGCGAGCAGCCCCCACGCCCGCGCCGAGCAATCCTCGGGGACGCGCTCCAGACCCTTCTCGATCCAGTACCCGCCTTCAGACAGGGTCCCGGAGGCCCGCCAGTGCGGCCACAGCCTGGCCGCGAGGCGGAGCCCTTCCCGGGCCCGGCCTTCGGTCTCGTAGGCGTACCGCAGGGCGGCCCGGAGTCCGGACATCTCCGCGCGGACGGCACGGTGCAGCTCCGGCTGCGCGGCGCCCAGGAACCCCTCCTCGAAGCGGCGCCCCAGGTCCCGGTAGTACGCGAAGTGCCGCGCCCGCAGCGCCGCGCCGCCGTCGGTCTCCACGGCGCCGAGCCGCTCGGCGCCGTACTCGCGGAGGGTGTCGAGCAGCCGGTAGCGGCTGCCCGACTCGCCGAGCCGCTGGACCACGGACTTGTCGACGAGCCCGATCAGCTGCCCGAGCACGTCCGCGACGGGCAACTCCTCGTCCCCGCAGACCTGTTCGGCCGCCGCCAGCTCGAAGGACCCGGCGAAGACCGACAGGCGCGCCCAGAGCAACTGCTCGGCGGGGGTGCACAGTTCGTGCGACCAGTCGATGGCCGTACGCAACGTCTGGTGCCGTGAGAGCGCGGTGCGCCGCCCCCCGGTGAGCACCTGGAACCGGTCGTCGAGCCGCGCCACCAACTCCTGCACGGACACCGCCCGCAGCCGCACCGCGGCGAGCTCCAGCGCGAGCGGGATGCAGTCGAGGCGGCGGACGAGCGCCGCGAGCTGCCGCCGGTTCCCCTCGGCCACGGCGAACCCGGGCACGACGGCGGCCGCCCGCTGCGCGAACAGCTCCACGGCGTCGTCCGGCGCGAGCGGCGCGACGGAACAGCAGTGCTCGCCCGGCACGTCCAGCGGCTGCCGGCTGGTCGCGAGCACGCAGACGTCGGCGGCCTCGCGCAGCAGGATGTCGGAGAGCATCGCGCAGGCGTCGACCAGATGCTCGCAGGTGTCGAGGACGATGAGCAGCCGCCGCCCCTGCAGGTGCGCCACGACCGCGTCGAGCGGCGCCATCCCCGACTGCTCCGGCAGTTCGAGGACGGCCGCGAGCGTGGCGGGGATCAATTCCGGGTCGCGCAGTGCGGACAGTTCGGCGAGCCACACGCCGTCCGGGAACCGGTCCCCGAGCCCGGCGGCCGCCCGCAAGGCGGTACGGCTCTTGCCCACCCCGCCGGGGCCGACCAGCGTGACGAGCCTGGCGTACTCGAACGCCGCCCGGACCCGCGCCAGTTCGTCCGCCCGCCCGACGAACGAGGTCAGTTCGGCGGGCAGTTGCCCGCCCCGCCGCTGCCCGAAGCCGAAACCCATCGCGCTACCGCCCCCGTCACGTCGTCCGGCACGTCGTCCCGCAAGGCTCGCCGCGCCGAGGATCCCACCTCAGCGTACGCAGAACGAAGCGGAGCGTGAACGGAATCCCACAACCCCCTCGCCTCGGCCCCCGCCGGACCCGACCGGCCCCTCAGGCGACCCCTCAGGCGGCCCGGGAGACGAGCCGCTCCGCCACGTCGACGGCGTCCGCCAGGCTGTCGACGACGGGCACTCCGGCGGCCTCCAGGCTCGTCCGGCTGTGCGAGCCCCCGGTGTAGAGCACGGCCCGCGCCCCCACGTGCGCGGCGGCGACGGCGTCGTCCACGGCGTCACCGATCACGACGACCCGCGCGACATCCAGCTCACCGGACTCGTCGAACTCGTCGAGGGCGGCCAGGTGGCGCACCATCCGCTCGGCCTTGCCCGCGTGCGACTCGTCGGTCCGCCCGTCGATCCGTACGAAGTGTTCGTGGATGCCGTGTCTGCGCACGATCGGCACGAGGTGTTCGTGCGGGGCGAGCGACAGCAGCGACTGCGTATGCCCGTCCGCCCGGCGCGCGGCAAGGAGCTCAGAGGCGCCTTCGGCGAGCGCGCAGGCGTCCGCCCGCGTCCAGTAGTGCTTGTGGAAGACGGCGTTCATGATCTGCCACTCGGCGTCGGTGGGCAGGCGCCCCATCAGCCGCTCGTAGAACCGGGGCACCGGCACGCAGTACAGGTCGCGATACCGCTCCAGCGTGATCGGTTCGAACCCGAGCTCCGCGAACGAGGCGTTCGTCGCGTCGATCACCGCATCGATGTCGTGCAGCAGCGTCCCGTTCCAGTCCCACACGATATGCGCCCCGCGCAGCAGCTTCCCCATACGAAAACGCTACCCTCCCCCACCGACAGGCACCGCCGCGCGGCCCCACCGCATGGCCTCGGGGCCTTCCCGGGCAGCCCGGGAACCTCCTCAGAGCAGCCCGGGAATCTCCTGGGTCGCGAACCAGAGCAGCTCGTGGTCCTCGGCCCCGTCCACCACGAACCGCGCGTCGCCGTCGCCCTGGTCCGCCGCTCCCAGCGCCGCGGCCGCGGCCGCCACGTCCTGCTCCGCGTCCTCCGCGTCCACGTGCACGGCCGCCGCCTTGCCCAGCGGCAGGCCCTCGGAGATCCGCACCTCGCCGAGCGCCCCCTCGTCGAGCCCGCGGCCGGGGTCGGCCACGGCTGCCCCGTCGGGCACATCGGCCGCGAGCACGACCCGCCGCCGCGCCGCCGCGGGGTCCCCCGCGATCAGCCGGAGCGATGCCTGCGCGGCCCGGTTCAGCGCCGCGTACTCGAGCTCCTCGATGTCGTCGGAGACGTACCACTCGCGCAGCGCGGGCGTCACGGCGTAGGCGACCAGCGGGCCGGGCCCCACTTCCCCCGCCTTGTACGCCTCGGCGAGCCGGGGCAGGGTCAGAGGAACGTAGACGCGCATGGCTGACCGCTTTCGTTCGTGTCCGCGACAGCGGACCTTCGTGGTCGTGGAAGACCTTCAGGATACGTGCGGGAGTCCCCCATCGAGCTCCCCCCACCGGCCCGGGTGGCGTCAGCGCACGTCCCGCTCTTCACCCGGCACCGGCCCGGAACCGCACGGCCGCCGCAGGCCCGCGTCGCCCGGATAGGTGAACCCCGCCGCCGTCCGCGCCCGGCCCCCCGGACCCTTGCACCCGCGGCCCGTGCCCCCGTACAAGATCCCTCGACAGGAAGTTACTCCCCGGTACCGGTCCCGGCCGGACCGACTCCCCCGACTCCAGACGGAGGCCCCCGTGCGCAAGGTGATGACAAGGCCCCGCCCCCGCCCGACCGTGTCCCGCCCGCCCGCCGGCCGCCCACCGGCCCGGCGGGACTCCCGCCGCCCCTCGGCGCCCGGCCCCTCGGACCGCCGCCCCGGCACGATCCCCGCCCAGCCGCCCCCGCACCCCACAGAGGTCTTCGCGGAACGCCTCGTCCTGGTCCTCAGCGGCCAGCGCCCGATGCACTGGTTCGCCCGGTATGTCGCCAACACGGCCTTCGACGACCTGGCCCGCCTGGCGGAGCTCAGGCCCCTCTCCGCGGACGGCCACCGCCCCACGGTCCACCGGATCGGCCACTACCAGCCGCACCCCGAGACGTACGAGGTCTTCGCCCGCGTGGCGACGGGCCCGCGGCTGCGCGCGCTGGCGTTCCGCCTCACCCTGGGCCCGGACCGCAAGTGGCGCTGCACGGCGGTGGAAACGGAACCGAGCCACCCCTGAAAGATCACCTCACCCCACACCCACACGCACACGCACACCCGCACGCACACCCGCACCCGCACCCGCACCCGCACCGGGCAAGCCAAAGGGGCCGGACAAAAGCCCGGCCCCTAGACCTCACATCTCACGCCGCACTCGGCGCGGAGACGGCGACAGCGCTACTTCTTGCGCCGCCGGCCGCCCTTCTGCGCCTTGCGCCGCTCCGCGCGGGTCATGCCGTCCGACTCGGACCGGACCCCCGCGCCGTCCGTGGTGAAGTCGCCCTCGTCGACGCCGCCCTCGGCGTTCGGCGCCTGGAAGTGCAGGCGGTCGGGGCGCTGCGGGGCCTCCAGGCCCTTGGCGTGGATCTCCGGCCGGGAGGCGCCCGCGGGCACCGCTTCCTGCGCGCCGTCCTTGGCCGGCGAAGGCGCCGCGTCCGTGACGGGAACCTCCTCGACCTGCTGCTCGACCTGGACCTCCAGGTTGAACAGATAGCCGACGGACTCTTCCTTGATGCCGTCCATCATGGCGTTGAACATGTCGAAGCCCTCGCGCTGGTACTCGACCAGCGGGTCCTTCTGCGCCATGGCACGGAGGCCGATGCCCTCCTGGAGGTAGTCCATCTCGTAGAGGTGCTCGCGCCACTTGCGGTCGAGGACCGAGAGGACGACGCGCCGCTCCAGCTCCCGCATGATGTCGGAGCCGAGCTGCGCCTCACGCGCCTCGTACTGCTCGTGGATGTCGTCCTTGATGGAGTCGGAGATGAACTCGGCCGTGAGGCCCGCGCGGTCGCCCGCGTCCTCCTCCAGCTCCTCGACGGTGACCTTGACGGGGTAGAGCTGCTTGAAGGCGCCCCACAGCCGGTCCAGGTCCCACTCCTCGGCGAAGCCCTCGGCGGTCTCGGCGGCGATGTACGCGTCGATGGTGTCGTCCATGAAGTGCGTGATCTGCTCCTGCAGATCCTCGCCCGCCAGGACGCGGCGACGCTCTCCGTAGATGACCTCGCGCTGGCGGTTGAGGACTTCGTCGTACTTGAGGACGTTCTTCCGGGTCTCGAAGTTCTGCTGCTCGACCTGCGACTGCGCGGAGGCGATGGCGCGGGTGACCATCTTGTTCTCGATCGGGACGTCGTCCGGCACGTTGGCCATCGACATCACGCGCTCGACCATCTGGGCCTTGAAGAGGCGCATCAGGTCGTCACCGAGCGACAGGTAGAACCGGGACTCGCCGGGGTCGCCCTGACGTCCGGAACGGCCGCGCAGCTGGTTGTCGATACGGCGCGACTCGTGCCGCTCCGTGCCGAGGACGTAGAGCCCGCCGAGCTCCTTGACCTCTTCGAACTCGGCCTTGACGGACCGCTCGGCCTTCTCCATGGCGGCGGGCAGCGCCGCGGCCCACTCCTCGGCGTGCTCGACGGGGTCGAGACCGCGCTGGCGCAGCTCGGCCTCGGCGAGGTCGTCCGGATTGCCGCCGAGCTTGATGTCGGTGCCTCGTCCGGCCATGTTCGTGGCGACGGTGACAGCGCCCTTGCGGCCGGCCTGGGCGACGATGGTCGCCTCACGGTCGTGCTGCTTGGCGTTCAGCACCTCGTGCTGGATGCCTCGCTTGGAGAGCTGCTGGGAGAGGTACTCCGACTTCTCGACGGAGGTGGTGCCGACCAGGATCGGCTGCCCCTTCTCGTGCTTCTCCGCGATGTCGTCGACGACGGCGGCGAACTTCGCGACCTCGGTGCGGTAGATCAGGTCGGACTGGTCGGCGCGGACCATCGGCCGGTTCGTCGGGATCGGCACGACGCCCAGCTTGTAGATCTGGTGGAACTCGGCGGCCTCGGTCATGGCCGTACCGGTCATGCCGGAGAGGCCGCTCTCGTAACCCTCGCGCTTGTAGAGGCGGAAGAAGTTCTGGAGGGTGATGGTCGCAAGGGTCTGGTTCTCGTCCTTGATGTCCACCCCTTCCTTCGCCTCGATCGCCTGGTGCATGCCCTCGTTGTAACGGCGGCCGGCGAGGATACGGCCGGTGTGCTCGTCGACGATCATGACTTCGCCGTCGATGACGACGTAGTCCTTGTCCTTCTTGAAGAGTTCCTTGGCCTTGATGGCGTTGTTGAGGTAACCCACCAGAGGCGTGTTCACCGACTCGTACAGATTGTCGATGCCGAGCCAGTCCTCGACCTTGGCGACGCCGGGCTCGTGGATGGCGACGGTGCGCTTCTTCTCGTCGACCTCGTAGTCCCCGGTCTCCTCGATGCCCTTCAGCTGATTGCCGGGCTCACCCTTGGTGAGGCGGGTGACCAGCTTGGCGAAGTCGCCGTACCACTTGGTGGCCTGGTCGGCGGGGCCGGAGATGATCAGCGGCGTACGGGCCTCGTCGACGAGGATCGAGTCGACCTCGTCGACGATCGCGAAGTTGTGGCCGCGCTGCACGAGCTCGTCCTGCGACCACGCCATGTTGTCGCGGAGGTAGTCGAAGCCGAATTCGTTGTTCGTGCCGTACGTGATGTCGCAGTTGTACTGCTCGCGGCGCTGGGCCGGCGTCATGTTGGCCAGGATGCAGCCGACTTCCAGGCCAAGGAACTTGTGGACGCGACCCATCATTTCGGAGTCGCGCTCGGCCAGGTAGTCGTTGACCGTGATGAGGTGGACGCCCTTGCCGGAGAGGGCGTTCAGATACGCGGGAAGCGTGCCGACGAGGGTCTTGCCCTCACCGGTCTTCATCTCGGCGACATAACCCATGTGCAGCGCGGCGCCGCCCATCATCTGGACGTCGTAGTGACGCTGGCCCAGGACGCGCTTGGCGGCCTCGCGGACGGTCGCGAAGGCCTCGGGCATGAGGTCGTCGAGCGTCTCGCCGTCGGCGTAACGCTCCTTGTACTCCTCGGTCAGCGCGCGCAGCTCGGCGTCGGAGAGGCTGACGAAGTCCTCTTCGATGGAGTTGACCTGGTCCGCGATGCGGTGCAGCTTGCGCAGGATCTTGCCTTCGCCTGCACGCATGATCTTCGAGAGGACGGACACGGGGGTTGGTCTCCTTGCCGGTCGGGCCTGGCATGGTCGGTTTTACTCGTCGGGCAACGGCCATCGTATGCGAGGACCGGCCTGCGCCGGGAGGGCTGCCATGAGGTCAACGGGCGAGGAGCGCCGAAGGTGCCGGGTTACGCCCATGAGTGCCCTGTGCACGGTGATCACCAAAGCCCGTAAAGCGCTGGCCCCGGAGGGTTCCGCCCCACCAGAATCGTCCGATGGAGCCCGTCACCCTCACCACCGAACGTCTGTTCCTGCGCGCCTTCACGCCCGAGGACGTCGACGAGACCTACGCGGCCTGCCAGGACAAGGACATCCAGCGCTGGACGACCGTTCCGTCGCCGTACGCGCGCGTGGACGCCGAGACGTTCATCCACCGCGTCGTCCCGGACGGCTGGCGCGACGACCGGGAGTACACGTTCGCCGTACGCCCCCGGGAGGGCGGCCCGCTGCTCGCCGCCGCCAGCCTGCACCACCCGCGCTCGGGCACCTGGGAGGTCGGCTACTGGACGGCCAAGGAGCACCGGGGCCGCGGCTATACGACGGAGACCGTGCTCGGCCTCGCGCGCTGGGCCTTCACCGAGCTGCGCTGCACGCGTCTGGAGTGGCGCGCGGAGGTCGGCAACACCGGCTCGCGGGCGGTCGTGGAGAGGGCCGGGTTCACCGTGGAGGGCGTGCACCGCGCGGGCCTGCTCAACAGGGGCACGCTCCGTGACTGCTGGGTCGGCTCGCTGCTGCCCTCGGACATGGGAGTGCCCTCGCCGCATCCGTACCTGCCCGCGAGGGCCTGACACCCCTGCCGAGGAGGCTGTCAGTGCCTACTCTGCCGAGGGGGCTGTCAGTGCCTGCGCCTATCGTTTCGACCATGACGAGCCTGCCGAGTCCCGCCACCGAACTCTCCGCCGACGAGGCCCGGCGCATCGCCCTGCGCGCCCAGGGTTTCCTGGGGGCCCCGGACCGCAGGTCCGGTGTGCGGGGCGTCCTGCGCCACCTCGGTGCGGTCCAGCTCGACACCATCTCGGTGCTGGCCCGCTCGCACGAACTCATTCCGTACGCGCGCCTGGGCGCCGTGGGCCGCGACACCGTCGAGGCGGCGTACTGGACGCAGACGCACGCCTTCGAATACTGGTCGCACGCCGCGTGCATCCTCCCCATCGAGGAGTGGCCGCACTTCGCCTTCCGCCGCCGCGCCTACCGCACCCGCCCGCACTGGCACCACGACCTCCCCGCCGGTGCGTACGAACAGGTCATCAAGCAGCTGCGCACCGAAGGCCCGCTCACCGCCACGGAGTTGGGCGGCGCGAAGAACAAGGGCGAGTGGTGGGACTGGTCCGAATCGAAGATCGCGGTCGAGCGGGCGCTGATGTACGGCGAGGTGGTGTGCACGGAGCGCCGCTCCTGGAAGCGGGTGTACGACCTGGCGGAGCGCGCCGTCCCGGAGACGCTGCTCCACGACGACCTGACCGACGCGGAGTGCCTGCGCCGCCTGGTCCGCCTGGCCGGTGAGGCACTGGGCGTCGGCACGCGCGCGGACATCGCCGACTACCACCGCCTCAAGGGCGAGCAGTTCGACGCGGTGGTCGCCGATTCCGGCCTGGTGCCGGTGACGGTCCAGGGCTGGTCCAAGCCGGCCTGGGCGGACCCCAGGGCTCTGGAGACGACGCCCCGCGGCCGGCACCGCACGACGCTCCTGTCCCCCTTCGACTCGCTGATCTGGGAGCGGGCGCGCACGGAGCGGATCTTCGGGTTCACGCACCGCCTTGAGGCGTATGTGCCCAAGCCGAAGCGGATCCACGGCTATTTCGCGATGCCGCTGCTCGCGGGCGGCAGGATCCTGGGCCGGGTCGACCCCGCGCGCGAGGGCAGCACGCTGGTGGCCAGGCAGGTCTCGCTGGACGGTCCGAAGGCGGTCGCGCCGATGGCCCAGGCGCTGCGCGAGGCGGCGTCCTGGGTCGGCTGCGACGCGGTGCGGGTGGAGCGGATGGACCGCCCGGAGCTGAGGGCGGCACTGACCGCCGCGATCGGCTAGCAGTCGGTTCGGGCCGCCGCCGATTCAGCCCGTCGGCCGGTGCAACCGGTCAGCCGGTTCAACCGGTTCAGCGGATCTCGAGGATCTTCTCTCGCATCGCATAGACGACGGCCTCCATCCTGGAGTGCAGCTGCAGCTTCTCCAGGATGTTGCGCACGTGGTTCTTCACGGTGTTCTCGGAGATGAACAGTTGCTTGGCGATGTCGCGGTTGTTCATCCCGGTGGCGACCAGCTTGAGGACTTCCAGCTCACGTTCCGTGAGCCGCGGCGCGGGCACCAGTCTGCGCTCGTCGGTGCGCTGGATCATCGACTTGAACTCGGTGAGCAGCTTGGACGCCATCGAGGGGCTGATCTGCGACTGCCCGTCGGCCACCGCGCGGATCGCCGTGGCCACCTCGTCCGTGGAGATCTCCTTGAGGAGATAGCCGGTGGCGCCCGCCTTGATCGCGTCGTAGAGGTCGGCCTCCTCGTCGCTGATCGTCAGCATGATGATCTTGGCGCTGGGCGCCACCTCCTTGATGGAGGTGCACGCCTCGATGCCGCCGCGCTTGGGCATCCGTACGTCCATGAGCACGATGTCGGGCAGCAGATCGGCGGCCTTGTCCACCGCCTCGGCGCCGTCGCCCGCCTCTCCGACGACCTGGATGTCCTCCTCGGCGGCGAGGACGATCTCCAGGCCACGACGGAAGAGGGCGTGGTCATCCACCACAAGGACCCTGATGGGCTCCTTGCGTGGGGCGCCCGCGTCCGTGCCGATGCCGATGCCGTCCTCGGCACCCTCGTGACGCATCGGTCCGAAGCTGTCCGCCATCGTTCCTCCCCCATGAAGGCCGCGGCCTGTTTGTGCCTCTGCTGCGCCAACCCCAGGCGACAGCACACCGGTTGACCGGCCCGCCCATGCTTTCATGCCCGGCGCCGGTGCGGTGCGCGCACTGGGCGCACGGTGGTGCCCCTGGGGGCGCACAGGCGCTCCAGGGGCACGACCTCGGCTGTCACGGGGCGGTGGTCAGCCGCCGAGGGCTCCGCCGCCACCGGCGGTCTCGGCCTTGGCGACCATGGGGTCGGTGTTGAGCCGGATGACGCCGTAGTCGTAGGCGTGCCGGCGGTAGACGACGCTCGGTTCCTTGGACTCGGAGTCGACGAACAGGTAGAAGTCGTGTCCGACCAGCTCCATCTCGTAGAGCGCCTGGTCGAGTGACATGGGGGCCGCGACGTGCGTCTTCTCCCGGACCACGAGCGGGCCTTCGCCCTGGATCTCCAGGGAGCCGATCTTCTTGACCGGCACGCCGTCCGGCTCTTCGTCGTGTGCGATGGAGCCGTCTCCGTTGAGGGTCGCGGCATCCGGGACGCGCTCGGCGACTTCGGCGGCGGAGAGCCTGCCGTTGCCCCGGCGGTTGTGACGCTTCTCGTGCTGCTTGCGCAGGCGTGCGTCGAGCTTGGCGGTTGCCAGGTCCAGCGCCGCGTAGGGATCGGCTGCCGAGGCCTCCGCGCGAATCACGGGCCCACGTCCGCGGACGGTGATCTCCACGCGGTCGGAACGGTCGGCCTGACGCGGGTTGGTTTCCTTGGACACCTCGACGTCGAGGCTGATCACCTTGCCGTCGAGCTTCTGGATCTTGTCCAGCTTCAGCTTCTCGGCCACGTGCTTGCGGAACCGCTCGGGCACCTCGGTCTTGCGGCCCTTGACGACGATGTCCACGCAGAACTCCGTTCCCGGATCGCTCCGCTTCGGCGGCGGAGCATCTCCCTTTTGCACCAGACCCCGGTGACTCCCGGGGCCTCGGACTCGGTGACTTCCACCTCCTCCTCCCCCGTGGGCAAGATCTCCACCCCACCGGCCGGGGTGATTGCGAAAAACCCGCAGGCCGGCATTCCGATATGCGAGGGACGGCGTCCGCCATTCCTCACAACCGAACATATCTCGCCTGGAGGGAAGTCGTCACCCTCTACTGCCGCGTACCTCCATTCAGGTGTATTGCCCCTCTCATCACCTGCAACGATGCAAGTTCTCAGTCAGTTCCGGTTTATGACGAAGGAATCCGGTGACGCAGCGACAACGGCTGCACCGATCGCGTACCCACCGCCCGATACCGGGCTTCGCACGATCCCCGTTCCCCGTTCTGGTCCGTTCTCAGCACGTGTCTCCGCTCGCGTTCTCTCTTCCGTGCCCGAGGCACGCAATGCCCGGACGGCCTCGGCCAAAGAGGCACCGGTGGTCATGAGGTCATCCACGACCACGACCCGGCCTTCCCCGAGCAACCGCCCGCTCCCGGCGGCCGCCACCAGCGCGCCCGTCAGATTGGCCTGCCGCTGCCGGGAGCCGAGCCCCGACTGGTCTGCCACCGCGCGCCGTTGACGGAGCACCGCGAGCACCCGCGCCGGGATCCCCGCCCGCCGCAGCTCGGCCGCCGCGACGACCGCGATCCGCCGGACCGGGTCGTGCCCGCGCGCCCGTACAGCGGCCCGCGCCGAGGGCACAGGAACGAGTGACAACGGCATCACGCGCCCCTGTGGTCCATCCTGTGTGCCGCTTACCCACGATCGAGGTGAGCTATCACCCACGGCCTGGGTTTCGGCCCGCAGACCGGCACACACGGCTTCGGCCAACGCCGACCCCAGCGGCCGCACGAGCCCCAGGGCACCCCGCTCCTTGTGCGCGAGCAGCACGGCCCGTACGGCGTCCTCGTACGGAGCGACGGCGTGCACGACCGGCAGCCCGGCCGGCTCCGGCACCGGTCGCACCCGGCGCGGCACGGCCCCGCACAGGGCGCCGAGGCAGTCGTCGCAGAGGGCCGTCCGAGGCTCCCCGCAGCCCGCGCACTCGGCCGGCAGCACCAGGTCGGTGAGGTCCTGCCACCACCCCCGCATGCCCACCACTGTGCCAAGGCCCGGACGGCGCGGCCACCCCTGTGGATAACCACCTGTGGACAACTCCCGGCCGTACTCCCCCACGCAGGCCCCCCGCACAGCCCCCTCACCCCGGATAGACCGGAGCCATCCCTTCCTTCACCACCGTCTGCCACTGCGACCCCGTCGGCAGCCGAACGATCCCGTCGTCCGAGTGCGCCACCAGCGGCTGCCGCTCGTCATCGGACGCCGCGATCTCCTCGACGCCCGTCAGGCCGGGCAGCGCCGTGCCCGGCAGCACCGAGCCGTCGCTCTGGACGTACCGGATCTGCTGCACCCCGCCGGTCTCCCGTCCGACCACCACGAGGCGGCTTCCACCGGCCCACGACATCGCCGTGACCTCTTCCATCTGCGGCGCCACGGGGGTGGGGTCGAGGACCGAGATGTCGGGCCGCTCCCCCTTGCCCGCGCTCCGCTCGGCCCGGCCGATCCACAGGGACTTCTTGTCGCCCTTCTTCACGAGCAGGGCGATGCGCACGCCGTCGCCCGACACCCGCACCTCCTGGACACGGCCGTCCAGAGCGGGGATCTCGACCTCGACCGGTTTGCCCTTGCCCTCCTCGAGCCAGAGCAGGCGCGGCCGCTTCGGGTCACGGTCGGCCACCCACAGATTGCCCCGGCCGTCCCAACTGGGCGTGGAGAGGCGGTTCTCCTCCGACTTGGCCTTGCTGTGCAGATGCGCCTTGCCGAGCGGGTCGTCCGAGAGCAGCGACCCCGTGTACAGCGACTTGCCGTCGAGCGACACCCCGGCCGCCCGCTGTTCGTCGCGCGAGACCGCCGCCGAACGCAGCGGCTGGTCGCCGGTGCCGAGGGCGCCCGTCACCGGTTCCGGATCCACCGCACTCCCTGCGTTGGCCGACATCCGGACCAGCCGTCGCTTCTCGTCGATGAAGTACTGGTAGTCGGGGCGGTCCGCGCTGCGGTGCGCCGCGACGGTCTCCGCCCGGTCCTGGCTCAGGACACAGAGCATCGAACCGTTGGAACGCTGCAACGTCACCTGCTCGACCCCCGAAGGCGACAAGTCCTGCAGGGTGAAGAGCAGTTGCGCCGCCATCTCCTTGCACTTGGTCTGCCCGGCGTCGTCGGACCGGCTGTTCAGCTGCACGGTCAGCCTGTTCTGGTCGTCCAGAGTCAGCGGCTTGTCGGGGTCCTTGAGCGCCGTACCGCTCGGGAAGCTCGAATTCACCACGAGGCCGAGCCAGTTGGTCGGCCCCTCAAGGAGGGTCTTCACCGTCTCCGTCAGCGGTTCGATGCGCTGGCGGATGTAGACGGGGTCGGCGACGAGCCCCGTCCGGCCGCTCACGCCCGCCCCCGCGGGCCCGGCGAAGTAGTACTTGTTGACGGGCCGGTAGATCCGCTGGAAATCCGATTCGCCGAGCACCACACCCGTCGGCGGCTTGTCGATGCGCCACTCGTTCCCGCCCGGGCCGCCCTCCTGGCTGAGGTGCACGGACTGGCTGTACGTCGCGTCCTCGGGGCGGTACGCGTGCTGCTCGTCCACCCTCGCGACCTGCCGGCCGGTCAGTGAGTAGCGCCGGCTGCCCTCGGCGTCGTTCCCCGCGTTGCCCGCGTCCGTGTTCGGGCCGTCCGCGAGCACCGTCGTGGACCGCTCGGGGTGCCACGCGCGCGAGGCCTTCTTGGTCAGATACTTGCGCGCCATCGCGAACTGCGGATCATCGCTGGTCAGCGCCTCCAGGAAGCCCTGAACGATCTCCACGGGACGGGCGCCCTCGCGCGGCGGCATCGCGTAGACCCGGACCTGGGACTGCGAGTCCGGGCGCTGCGAGGCGTCGACGGACTTCAGATTCCCGCTGTCGGGCATCGAGGCGCACCCGGCCAGGAGCACTCCACAGCTGCCCAGCAGCAGTCCGCCGCGCAGCGCACGCCCGCGGCTCGCATGCCTGCGGCCCGCACGGCGGCCGCGCCCGGCACGGTCAGCGACCACGAGTGCTCTCCTCTTCCCTGTCCGAACCCGCATCCCTGCCCGAACCCGCATCCCTGTCCGAACCCGCATCCCTGTCCAGACCCGCTTCCCGGTCCGAACCCGCACCGGACTCCGGCGGCTGCGTACGTGTGTGCGTACGAGGATCCGGCGCTCCGGCGCTGCCAGCGCTCGCCCCGCCCCGCCCGGCACCACGCGCCTCGCCGTCCGGCTCCACGTCACCCGCCGGCTCACCGCCCGTCGGCTCCTCGCCGTCCAGCGGCCTGCGCGGCACGACCCGCGACCCGCTGCCGGGCAGCGCCGTCGGATCCACCGGACCGGTCTGCGGGAGCCGCGACGGCAGGGGCCCCCTCGCCGGTACGGGCGGCGACGCGCTCTCGGAATCCGCCGCGGCCGCCTGCGCGGGAACCGTGGCCAGCTTGTTCGCGCCCCCGAGAGGCAGTCCCGCGTCGTTCAGCCCGCGGTGCCGCCGCGAGTCGTCCGGCTCCAGCGGTATCGGTGAGCCCCGCAGCGGCTCGTCCGCCGTCCTCGGCAACGTCAGCCTGAACTGCGAACCTCCGCCCGGCTCGCCCCATGCCTGCAGCCAGCCGCCGTGCAGCCGCGCGTCCTCCAGGGCGATGGAGAGGCCGAGCCCCGTACCACCGGTGGTACGCGCGCGTGCCGGGTCCGCCCGCCAGAAGCGGCTGAACACCCGGGTCGCCTCGCCGGGCTTGAGGCCCACTCCGTAGTCCCGTACCGCCACGGCGACCGCACCGCCCGCGGCGGCGAGCCGCACCACGACGTCCTTGCCCTCGCCGTGCTCCACGGCGTTGACGACGAGGTTGCGCAGTACCCGCTCCACCCGGCGGGCGTCGGCCTCGGCGACCACGGGCTGCTGGTCCCCGACGACCCGTATGTGCGTGCCCTTGCGCTCGGCGAGCATCTCGGCGCCGCCGACGACCCTGCGTACGACCTCCCGGAGGTCTATCGCCTCCGCCTCCAGAGCGGCCGCCCCCGCGTCGAACCGGCTGATCTCAAGGAGATCGGCGAGCAGCGACTCGAACCGGTCCAGCTGGTCGGCGAGCAATTCGGCCGACCGCGCGGTCACCGGATCGAAGTCCACCCGCGCTTCATGAATGACATCGGCGGCCATCCGCACCGTCGTCAGCGGCGTACGCAGCTCGTGCGAGACGTCCGACACGAACCGCCGCTGCATCCGCGACAGCTCCTCCAGCTGCTGGATCTTCAGCTGCAGGTTCTGCGCCATCTTGTTGAAGGCCTCACCGAGCCGGGCGATGTCGTCCTCACCGGTGACCTTCATACGTTCCTGAAGGCGCCCGGCGGAGAGCCGCTCGGCGATGCCCGCGGCCATCCGGACGGGCGTGACGACCTGGCGCACCACGAGCCAGGCGATGGCACCGAGGAGCACCACGACGAAGAGCCCGGCGGTCGCGAGGGTCGTCCTGACGAGGTTCAGCGACTCCTCCTCCTGCGTCAGCGGGAAGAGGTAGTACAGCTGGTACGGGTCGCCGTTGAGGTCGTTCAGCCGCTTGCCGATCACCAGACCGGACTGCGGCGCACGGCGGTCGTCGTAGATGATGCGCGTATTGGCCTGGTAGACACCCGTGCCGTTGTCGACCTGGCGGCGCAGCTCCTCGGGCACGCTGACGATCGGCTCGACGCCGCCCGAGGCCCGCGAACCCCGCACGCTTCCGGCGTCGCCCGCGGAGGTGGGACTCAGCGTCACGACGGTGAAGGCGTTCTGCCCACCGCTGGAGAGCTGCTCGACGAGGTCGGACATCCACACGGCGGCATTGCGCCCGTCGGCCGTGCTCCCGTCCTGGCCCGGCCCCTGACCGGCGCTCTGCCGCGCGGCGCTGACACTGTCCTGCGCGGCCCTGAAGCCACCGTCGGCCTGGCTCTGCGAGGCCTTCACCTTGGCCTTGAGCAGGCCGTTGTTCACCGAACTCATGACGGCGAAGCCGAGCATGAGCACCACGCCGAGCGACATCAGCAGGGTCGTGGCGACGACCTTCAGCTGGATGTTGCGCCGCCACAGCCGCACCGCGGGCAGCAGCGGACGGCGCACCCAGCGCACGAAGAGCCGCAGCACGGGGCTCCCCTGAACCCCGCCCTGCAGCAGCAGCCCGCCGTCGGCGAGCCGCCCGAACCGGGACGCCCCCCGCGCCGGTCCAGTCCGCCCCGAGCGATCCCTCTGACTCCCGGGCGCCGGGGAAGAACTGTCCCGGGACATGTCAGCTCGGTCCGGCCTTGTAACCGACACCACGGACGGTCACCACGATCTCCGGCCGCTCCGGGTCACGCTCGACCTTGGACCGCAGCCGCTGGACGTGCACGTTCACCAGACGGGTGTCCGCCGCGTGCCGATAGCCCCAGACCTGCTCGAGCAGCACCTCACGCGTGAACACCTGCCACGGCTTGCGCGCCAGCGCGACCAGCAGGTCGAACTCCAGCGGCGTCAGCGCGATCGACTGCCCGTCCCGCTTGACGGAGTGCCCGGCCACGTCGATGACCAGGTCACCTATGGCCAGCTGCTCCGGCGCGGGCTCCTCCGACCTCCGCAGCCGCGCCCGGATCCGGGCCACGAGCTCCTTCGGCTTGAACGGTTTGACGATGTAGTCGTCCGCCCCCGACTCCAGACCGACCACCACATCCACGGTGTCGCTCTTCGCCGTGAGCATGACGATCGGCACTCCGGACTCCGCCCTGATCAGACGGCACACCTCGATCCCGTCACGGCCCGGCAGCATCAAATCGAGCAGCACAAGATCAGGCTTGGCCTCCCGGAAAGCGGCCAGCGCCTTGTCGCCATCAGCTACGAACGACGGCTCAAAACCTTCACCACGCAGCACAATCCCGAGCATCTCGGCCAGTGCGGTGTCGTCGTCGACGACAAGGACTCGTCCCTTCATGCCTGACATCATCCCATTAGCTAATCGTTACCTGGCGTGACCTGGCACACAGCTCGGCAAGGCCCTCTGCTGTCACAGGTGACAGAACGCCCTCTTCCGTGACGATCGCCGTCACCAACTCGGGCGGCGTCACGTCGAATGCGGGGTTGTACGCCTGGGTCCCGAGGGGTGCCACCGGTATACCGCCTCCCGCTTCCATCCCGGCCACCGGCACATACGGTGCCGTGACCTCCGTCACTTCATGGCTGCCTCGCTGCTCGACCTCGATGGCCGCTCCGTCCGGCGTCTTCGGGTCCACGGTGGTCACCGGCGCCACCACGATGAACGGCACATGGTGATACCGCGCCAGCACAGCGAGCGGATAGCTCCCCACCTTGTTCGCCACCGAACCGTCGGCCGCGATGCGGTCGGCCCCGATCAGCAC
This sequence comes from Streptomyces sp. NPDC058308, assembly GCF_042880275.1. Classification (NCBI taxonomy): domain Bacteria; kingdom Bacillati; phylum Actinomycetota; class Actinomycetes; order Kitasatosporales; family Streptomycetaceae; genus Streptomyces; species Streptomyces sp. NPDC058308. Next base: position 6,898 of record NZ_JBHVZA010000003.1, on the reverse strand, counting down.
GGCATCCACCTCCCCCGCCGCGAACAGCGAACCCGCCGCGTTGTCCGTAAGCAAGGTGTACGCCATCCCGCTCCGCGCCGCCTCATACGCGGTGAGCCTGGCCCCCTGCAACAGCGGCCTCGTCTCGTCCACCCACAGCCTGCGCAGACTCCCCTCCCGGTGCGCCTTGAGCGCCACCGCGAACGCCGTGCCCTCCCCTCCGGAGACCAGTGCCCCCGTATTGCAGTGCGTCAGGATCCGGTGCCCGCCGCCGGGCAACAGCTCGTCGAGCAGCGCCAGGCCGTGGGCCGCCATCCGGCCGCTGGCCTCGGCGTCCTCGGCATGCAGCGCCCGCGCCGCGTCGAGCGCGGCACCGGCCGCCGTCCGGGCGTCGGCACCGTCCACGGCCGCCGTGCGATACGCGGCCTGGGCCCGTCGTGCGCCGTACGCGAGATTGACCGCGGTGGGCCGCGCCCCCGCCAGGGAGTCCGCCGCCGCGTCCACGTCGAAGCCGCGGGCGGCGGCGAGCGCGACGCCGTACGCCCCCGCGATGCCCAGCAGCGGTGCCCCTCGCACCGCGAGCGTCCTGATCGCCTCCACGAGAGCCGGTGCGTCGGTGCACACCAGCTCGATCTCCTCGCCCGGCAGCCTGGTCTGGTCGAGCAGGACGACCACAGGGCCCTCGGGCGGGTCGTCCCATCGGATCGCGGGAACCGTCGGGATCCCGGTCGGCCGGTTGTCCTCGCTGGATTGCGCGTACTGATCAGCCATCCGACCAGTCTGCCCCGTACCCGGCGGACAATTGAAGGTGTACAGCCGCTACGGCGCCCGGTCACCTCGCGGGCACACCGTGACACGATGGCTGTCAACCTGCCGCCGCGCCCGCGGACGGGCACCTTGAAGGAGCGACGATGAACGACACTCCGGGCTGGGCCTCGCCCGGATCCGCCCCCTCCGACGGACAGGACTCCGGCAAGCCGGACGCCGACGGGCCCGCGGACGCCGGCCGGCAGGACGGCCCGCCCAAGTGGTCCAAGGAGCAGCCACCGCCCGCCCAGTGGTCCCCGCCCAGCACCCCCGGCCCGGGGTCGACACCGCCTCCGCCGCCCCCGCCGCCCGGCCAGGGCGGCGGCCAAGGCGGCGGCTGGGGCTGGGGCGACCGGCCGCCGGGCGGCCCGGGCGGTCCCGGTGGCGGCGGCCCCGGCGCTCCAGGAGGCCCCGGGGGCTACCGCGGCTGGGGCGCCTGGCAGGGACCGCCGCCCGCGGCCAAGCCCGGCGTCATCCCGCTCCGCCCGCTCGGCGTCGGTGAGATCCTCGACGGCGCGGTGTCGACCATGCGCGCCCACTGGCGCACGGTCCTCGGCATCTCGCTGACCGTCGCCGTGCTCACGGAGATCGTCGTCGTCCTCCTCCAGGGACTCGTCCTCAACGAGTCCGTCGACACCGAAGCCCTCGACGACCCGAGCGCGACCGTCGGGGAACTGACCCGCGCCATGGGCGACACGATGCTGAGCTCCGGAGTGGTCCTCGTGATCACCCTGCTCGGCACGATCGTCGCGACCGCCCTCCTCACCATGGTCACCAGCCGCGCCGTGCTCGGTAAGCCGGTGACCGCCACGGAGGCCTGGCGGGACTCCCGCCCCCAGCTCGCCAAGCTGTTCGGTCTGACCCTGCTCATTCCGCTCATCGGCGCCGCGATCGTCTTCGTCGGCATCCTGCCCGGCCTGCTGATCGCGCTGGCAGGCCCCTCCGACGCGGGCGCGACCCTCGCCGTACTCGGCGGCCTCGCCGCGACCGTCGCCGCCCTCTGGATCGTGGTCCGCCTCTCGCTCGCCTCCCCGGCGCTCATGCTGGAGAAGCAGGGCATCAAGAAGTCCCTGACCCGCTCCGCCAAGCTGGTCCGCGGCTCCTGGTGGCGGGTCTTCGGCATCCAGCTGCTCGCCGCGATCATCGCCAACGTCGTGGCGTCGATCATCGTCATTCCGTTCACCTTCATCGCCGGGGCGGTCAGCGGCGACGGCGTCACCGGCTTCCTCGACAGCACCGGGGAACTGGGCTGGACCTTCCTGATCGTCAGCGGCGTCGGCTCGGTCATCGGCTCCATGCTGACGTTCCCGATCACGGCCGGAGTCACCGTGCTCCTCTACATCGACCAGCGCATCCGCCGCGAGGCCCTCGACCTCGAACTCGCCCGCGCCGCCGGCCTCCCCGGCCACACCCCCACCGCGCCCGGCTCCGCGGGGAGTTGATGCGGTGACCGCGGCGGTGGCAGTACTCAGGGGGCTCGGAGCCGCACCGCTCCTGCCGCACACCGGCGACGACCCACCGGTGACGATCCCGCGCGACCCCGCGCGGGAGGCCGCCGAACGCGAACTGTCCAGGCCGATGTACCACGAGAACGACCCCAGCCTCTTCCAGCGGGCCCTGAACCGCTTCTGGGGCTGGGTCGACGACCTGTTCTCCGCCGCCTCGGGGGCCACCCCGGGCGGCGCGCTCGGGCTCGTGGTCATCGTCCTTGCCGTCGTGCTCGTGCTGGGCGCCCTCTGGTGGCGCCTGGGCACCCCGCACCGCGCCGCCGCCTCCTCCCCCGCTCTCTTCGACGACCGCCCCCGCAGCGCCGCCGAACACCGCGCGGCCGCCGAGGCACACGCGGCCCAGGGCCACTGGAACCAAGCCCTCCAGGAACGCATGCGCGCCGTCGTCCGCGCCCTGGAGGAACGCGCGCTCCTCGACCCCCGCCCCGGCCGCACCGCCGACGAAGCCGCGGCGGAGGCGGGCCGCACCCTCCCCTCGCACACCGACCGACTCCGCGCCGCCGCCCACGCGTTCGACGACGTGACGTACGGCGGTCGCACCGCGGACGAGGCCGCGTACCTCCGCCTGGCCGAGCTCGACCACGACCTGCAGCGCACCAAGCCGGTCCTGACCAGCACCGCCCACACCACGCCGAGCAACAGCTCCCAGGGAGACGCCGAATGACCGGCCCCAGCCCTGCCACGGAGCCGCCCGGGCCCGCCACACCCCCCACCGCCACGGGACGGCCCGACGCCCCGCCCCCGGCGCCCTCGACGTCGATCACCCCCACGCCCCGTCAGCTCTGGACCCGCTCCCGAGGCATCGTCCTGGCCGTGGTCGTCCTCCTCGTAGCAGCCGTCGTCATCGCCGCCGTCCGCTCCAGCGCCCAGCACGGCCGCCTCGACCCGCGATCCGCCGACAGCCGGGGGAGCCGAGCCCTCGCCGAACTCCTCGCCGACCGAGGCGTGTCCACCCGCGTGGTCACCAGCACCGCCGAGGCCCGGTCCGCGGCCCGCCCCGACACGACCCTCCTCGTGGCCGGCCCGGACCTGCTCACCAAAGGCCAGCGCTCCCGTCTCCACTCCGCCACCGCGGAATCCGGCGGCCGCACCGTCCTCGTCGCTCCGGGCACCCCCTCGATCGAGGACCTCGCCCCCGGAGTCACCGCGGACCCCACGACCAGCGCCGACTCCACGCTTTCCCCCAGCTGCGCCCTCCCCGCGGCACGCCGCGCAGGCAGCGCCGACATGGGCGGCATCCGCTACGAAACCCTCGCTCCGGACGCCGAGGCCTGCTACCTCAGCGACGGACTCCCCAGCCTTCTCCATCTCCCCGCCCCTCGCACAAAGGGCGACACCGTCGTCCTCGGCGCCCCGGACATCCTCTACAACGACCGTCTCGACGAGCAGGGCAACGCCTCTCTCGCCCTCCAACTCCTCGGCTCCCGCCCCCACTTGGTCTGGTACCTCCCCTCGCTCTCCGACGACCGGGCCGCCACCGACTCCGAGCCCCGCGGCTTCCTCGACCTGATCCCCTCCGGCTGGCTCTGGGGCACCCTGCAACTCACCGTCGCCGCCGCACTCGCCGCCCTGTGGCGCGCCCGCCGCCTCGGCCCCCTCGTCGCCGAACGCCTCCCCGTGGCCATCCGCGCCTCCGAAACCGTCGAAGGCCGTGCCCGCCTCTACCGCAAGGCGAACGCCCGCGACCGCGCGGCCGCAGCTCTACGCACGGCAAGCCGCACCCGCCTCGCCCCCCTCCTCGGCGTCTCCCCCGCTCAGGCACACACACCCGAGACCTTGCTCCCCGCCCTCACCGCCCGGCTCCGCACCCCCGGCCAGGACCCACACCCCCTTCTCTTCGGGCCGCCTCCCACCGACGACGCGGCACTCATCGCCCTCGCCGACCAACTCGACACCCTCGAAAGAGAGGTACGTCACTCATGATGGACCCGACCACTGACAACGCCGGGCCCACCGGAGATCCCCGCAGCTCACGCGCTTCCCTCGAAGCCCTGCGCGCCGAGATCTCCAAGGCCGTGGTCGGCCAGGACCCCGCCGTCACCGGCCTCGTCGTCGCGCTCCTGTGCCGCGGCCACGTCCTCCTCGAAGGCGTCCCCGGCGTCGCGAAGACCCTGCTCGTACGCGCCCTCGCCGCATCTCTCGAACTCGACACCAAGCGCGTCCAGTTCACCCCTGACCTGATGCCGAGCGACATCACGGGCTCCCTCGTCTACGACGCCCGCACCACCGAGTTCTCCTTCCAGCCCGGCCCGGTCTTCACGAACCTCCTCCTGGCCGACGAGATCAACCGGACCCCGCCCAAGACCCAGTCCTCGCTCCTCGAAGCGATGGAGGAACGCCAGGTCACCGTCGACGGCACCCCGCGCCCGCTCCCCGAGCCCTTCCTCGTCGCCGCCACGCAGAACCCCGTCGAGTACGAGGGGACGTACCCCCTCCCCGAAGCCCAGCTCGACCGCTTCCTGCTCAAACTGACGGTCCCGCTCCCCTCCCGCGAGGACGAGATCAACGTGCTCACCCGGCACGCGGAAGGCTTCAACCCGCGCGACCTGCGCGCCGCCGGCGTGCGCCCCGTGGCCGGCCCCGCAGACCTCGAAGCCGCCAGGGCCGCCGTCGCCAAGACCTCCATCTCCCCCGAGATCACCGCGTACGTGGTGGACCTGTGCCGCGCCACCCGCGACTCCCCGTCCCTCACCCTCGGGGTCTCCCCCCGAGGCGCCACGGCCCTGCTCTCCACGGCCCGCGCCTGGGCCTGGCTCACCGGCCGCGACTACGTCATCCCCGACGACGTCAAAGCCCTGGCCCTGCCCACCCTCCGCCACCGGATCCAACTCCGCCCGGAGGCCGAGATGGAGGGCGTCACCGCCGACTCCGTCATCAACGCGATCCTCGCCCACGTCCCGGTCCCCCGCTGATGGCACTCACCGGCCGCACCGCCCTCCTGGCAGCCCTCGGCACACTCCCCGTGGGCCTCTGGGACCCCAGCTGGACCGGCATCCTCGCCGTCAACACCCCACTGGCCCTGGCCTGCGCCTGCGACTTCGCCCTGGCCGCCCCCGTACGCCGCCTCGGCCTGACCCGCACCGGTGACACCACGGTCCGCCTGGGCGAGACCGCCGACGTCGAGCTCACGGTCACCAACTCCTCCGGCCGCCCCCTGCGCGCGGAGCTCCGCGACGCCTGGCCCCCGAGCAGCTGGCAGCCCGGCACCGAAGTCGCCGCGTCCCGCCACCGCCCGACCGTCCCGGCCGGCGAGCGCCGCCGCCTCACGACCCGCCTGCACCCCACGCGCCGGGGCGACCACCAGGCCGACCGCGTGACCATCCGCTCGTACGGCCCCCTGGGCCTCTTCACCCGCCAGGGCAGCCACAAAGTCCCCTGGACCCTGCGCGTCCTGCCGCCCTTCGCCAGCCGGAAGCACCTGCCCTCCAAGCTGGCCCGCCTCCGTGAACTCGACGGCCGAACCAGCGTGCTCACGCGAGGCCAGGGCACCGAGTTCGACAGCCTCCGCGACTACGTTCCCGGGGACGACACCCGCTCCATCGACTGGCGAGCCACCGCCCGCCAGTCCAGCGTCGCGGTCCGCACCTGGCGTCCGGAACGCGACCGACACATCCTTCTGGTGCTCGACACCGGCCGCACCTCGGCGGGCCGCGTGGGCGACGCCCCGCGCCTCGACGCCTCCATGGACGCGGCTCTGCTCCTCGCCGCCCTCGCTTCCCGCGCCGGCGACCGCGTGGACCTGCTCGCCTACGACCGTCGAGTACGTGCCCTGGTCCAGGGCCGATCAGCAGGCGACGTCCTCCCCTCCGTGGTCAACGCGCTGGCCACGGTGGAGCCGGAACTCGTCGAAACAGACGCCAGGGGCCTTACCTCCACGGCCCTGCGGACCGCCCCGCGCAGTTCCCTGATCGTCCTCCTCACCAGCCTCGACGCGGCCCCCATCGAGGAGGGCCTGCTCCCCGTACTTTCCCGTCTCACCCAGCGCCACAAGGTCTTGATCGCATCGGTGGCCGACCCCCACATCGAGAAAATGGCGGCCTCCCGCGGAACCACAGAAGCGGTTTACGACGCCGCGGCAGCCGCACAAGCTCAATCGGAACGCCACCGCACAGCGGAACAACTCAGGCGCCGAGGCGTCACCGTCGTGGACGCCACCCCGCATGACCTCGCACCTGCTCTGGCGGACGCATACCTGTCCCTCAAGGCTGCCGGCCGCCTCTGAGATTCACCTCAGTTGAGAGCCCGATAAGGCCGGAGCAGGAGAACAACACAAGCCCGTAAACGCAGAAAACCCCCGCACCAATGGTGCGGGGGTTTCCCATCTCTAAAAATAGTTCGGCGGCGTCCTACTCTCCCACAGGGTCCCCCCTGCAGTACCATCGGCGCTGTGAGGCTTAGCTTCCGGGTTCGGAATGTAACCGGGCGTTTCCCTCACGCTATGACCACCGAAACACTATGAAACTGTCAACCGCACCACACCCGGTGGCCCCGGGCATGGGGTTGTTCGTGGTTTCAGAACCAACACAGTGGACGCGAGCAACTGAGGACAAGCCCTCGGCCTATTAGTACCAGTCACCTCCACCCGTTACCGGGCTTCCAGATCT